>CANHXO010000085.1 GCA_947464595.1 Cytophagaceae bacterium | reverse complement strand
TACCCATTGTAAGAACGGTTGCTCCATTTGTTGCTGGTGCCGGACGCAGGTCATATCCCGTATATTTATGGTACGGATTTTTAGGTGCATGTCTTTGGGTGACCTCTATCACTATGGCTGGATTTTATTTAGGGGATAACGCCTTTATTAAGGAAAACTTCGAAAAGGTGGTCCTAGGAATTGTCGGTATTTCGGTATTGCCTATCCTATTAGGTGTTATTAAACAAAGGCTATCTAAATAATCATGATGCCCATCACGGATCTTTATGGCCTCATTGGATATCCACTCGGGCACTCGTTTTCTAAAAAGTATTTTACTGAAAAGTTTCAATCGCTTGGACTATCTCAATCGCATGCCTATGAACAATTTCCGATTGCATCGATTGATGAATTTCCCGGCTTACTGGATCAATACAAATCAACTTTAAAGGGATTAAATGTCACGATTCCGTATAAACAAGTAGTGATGCCTTTTTTAGATGAAATTGACCCTGCCGCTTTGAAAATTGGTGCCGTCAATACCATCAAAATTTTTGCTGATGGAAAGACTATTGGGTATAATTCAGATTATTGGGGATTTAAAAATACCTTAACTTCTTGGACTGCGCTCGCTTATTTTAAATCAAAAAAAGCCTTAGTCTTGGGACAAGGCGGAGCCGCTAAGGCCATAATTGTTGCCTTAGAGGATCTTGGAATTCAGGTGATTAAAGTTTCTAGAACAGCCTCAGAACATATTATTTCCTACGAGGACATTCCAAAAATTATTTCGGAAATAGGCCTTATCGTGAATACTACACCTCTAGGGATGTTTCCCAATATCGATTCAAGCCCTCCTTTGCCTTATGCGACTTTCAACGAACAGCACTTTTTATATGATGCGGTTTATAATCCGTTAGAAACACAATTTCTCAAAAAAGGATTGGCTGCTCGGGTCGGTGGGACCCACACAGGAATAGACATGTTAATCGGTCAGGCTGATAAGGCTTGGGAGATATGGCAATCTTAGTTCAAATAGACACCTCTTTTTTGGGCATCTGAAATGATTACCTGTACATGCTCAGATAAGGTGGTAGACAATTCGTAGCCCTTGTAATCGGCCGATATCGGAAATTTCCGATAATTGCGGTCGACCAGAACAGCCACTTGAATTTTTTTGACTGGTATGCTTAAAAAAGGAGCTAAAGAATAGGAAAAAGTCCGGCCTGTATTTAATACATCATCCACGACGACAATGACCTTGTTTTCAAATAGCGCTAATGAACAGTCAAAACTTACTGGTTGCTCATAAGGAATTTCCTTATTTAAATGTATTTCGACTGCTTTAGCTTGCAGCTTAGAGATTTCCTGAATATGATCGCACAACATTTTAGCTAATGCAAATCCCTCACCAATGACACCGGCTATGATAATTTCTTTTTCTTCAAAATTATTTTCATAAATCTGAAACGATATACGTCTGATTTTTTGAAGCAAAGAAGGGCCGTCTAAGATTTGTTTTGCGGACATAATGGGTGGTTACACTAAAATAGCTCTTAAAATTACCAAAATTATCCAAATTTCGTACCTTTACGCTTTATTTAGCAGTTAAATTATTTAATATGGCCAAAATGTATGGGGCGCAGCAGCGCCAACAAATGCAAGCTCCTTCCAATCCATTAGCGATTAAAACGAAGAAATACGGGTTAGAAAAAAACAAATATATTGGGCTTTGTATGCGTCAATTATTTGCCAATCAATGGAAATGGTCTTTTATTCCTTTGGTGTTAGTGCTTGCTAATGTGGCTCTAAATCTTTCAGGCACCTATAAAAACTATTGGATTTACATTTTTATTGCCATTGGTACTATTGGTTACATCTTGTTTTGGCTGATTCAATTTACAGGAATCACGCAATTAGCACAGTATAAGCAGCTTTTTGACAAGTATCGATATGAAATAGATTCACGACAAATCTTTATGAAAATTTCCGATAAGGAAGGCGGGATGTTGAAATGGGACATGATCTTAAAAGCCTACAAAGACAAGCAATCCTATATACTTGAAATGGGAAAATTTCAATTTATGTATTTGCCGTTTTCAATTTTTAATAATGAAAATGACAAAAAATTGATGGATAAAATTCTGCGCGACAAGGGATACATTCAATAAATTTTATGGGCAGAATCTTAGCCATTGATTTTGGTTTGAAACGAACAGGTTTAGCTGTGACGGATTCATTGAAAATTATTGCGAATGGCCTTGAAACAGTTCCCACACATACCTTAATTTCCTATTTAGAAAGTTATTTCAAAAAAGAAATGGTAGACGAAGTGGTCATTGGGATGCCGAAAAATCTAGACAATTCGGATACTGACTCGACTGCAGGAGTGCGAATTTTCATTAAAAGCTTTAAAAAGAAATTTCCTGATTTACCTCTTCATGAGCATGATGAAAGGTTTACCTCAAAATTAGCGATGCAAGCGATGATCGCTGGAGGAATGTCTAAAAAAGATCGACGCGAAAAGGGGAATGTAGACCGAGTTTCGGCAACGATTATTTTACAATCCTACATGGAAGCTTTATCATAGGAAGAAATTCCTATTTGGTGACAACTTTAGCAAAGCGATGGTAAAATGGCGTCTTGCTATCCGAACTTTTTGGTTTGAATTTCCCTGTTATAATCGGCACATACATGACTCTCCGTCTAGATTTTTCACCAAAATTTGGAGATACTTCGACACGATGCCATAGACGTCCGTCATGAATGGTTAAATCACCTCGCTCAATTTCGAAAGCTGCCTCTCTTGGGTCCGAACGATGGTCAATAAATTGTTTTTTACCGAAAAGTAATTTCAAGACACTTTGATTCTGAGTGCCTGGAAGTACTCTTAAACCACCATTGGAGGATGGGCAATGGTCTAAATGTATTCCTACATTTAACATGGGTAATATTTTTTGACCCAAGAATAAATCACGTGGACTATCCGTATGCCATCCCATTTGTGTGAACTTGGAATTGGGTTGATTGATATAGTGGTTGAACACCAAGCCATCTTTTTCATCCTCAGAAATTCGACCGTCATAAGGAGCTAAGAATTCAGTTAATAAACTTAAGCGTGGATCTTTTAAGAATTCTTGTAAAACATGACTGTACTTGTTGGTAAAGCACATGCGTTGAATCATGTCTTTTCCCTCAGGATCTTGCCCAAATTTCAATGGAATGCCATTGATTTTTTGTACCCCCTCTTCCAGCCATTTGGATTCGATTTTAGCTAATTCATCAATAAAAACTAAAGCTGTTTCAGGCGTAATGAAATTTTTAAATTGAATAACCCCATATTTTTTGAAATAATCTTTTTGCTCTTGAGTAATTTCAGACCCGAGGTTGAAAGTTTTATATTCAAATTTTATTATTGGTTTTTTCATATTTGTCTCTCAATTTGTACTAGGCAACATTTATGTTCAAAATGCGTATTGAATTTTGAACGTGCAATTTATGTATTTGTGCTTGAAAAATTTAAACAAAATTTAATTTTATCATAAATATCACCAAACTGATTCCTATTTAAGGTTTTTATTTTCGAAATTTACGCGTAATTTTTAAATTAAGAACTTGAAATATCTACTTCTAATTATCTCCATCAGTGCTTTTAGCCAACCAATTCCTCGTAAAGGTAAATATTTTGTTTATTGGGGATACAATCGATCCGCCTATTCTGCCTCTGATATAAACTTCAAAGGGCCAGGGTATGACTTTACTTTAAATAAGGTGACAGCCTCAGATGCACCGACTCCTTTTGACGGCTTTGAAACCTATTTTAATCCCTCACTCTTTTCAATTCCTCAATTTAATTTGCATGCAGGTGTATTTTTAAAGGATAATGTATCCTTAAGTATCGGTTGGGATCACATGAAATATGTGGTCGATGATTATCAGACAAGCCACATGACAGGAAATATATCAAGTCAGGTGTCTAAGCCTGGCATCCTTGTTAATCCTTTATATGTAGGAAATTTTTCAAATGCTTCAGTAGTGATTAACCCAACAGATTTTGTTGATTTTGAGCACACGGATGGTTTTAATTTTGCTGAAATCGAATTAGATCATTATAAAAATGTGTGGCGATCAGGGAAATCTCAAGTCCAATTAGATTGGATAAATGGACTTGGACTCGGTGTGGTTGTTCCTCGTTCCGATGTTCGATTGTTTTCCGTAGGTCAAAATAATTTTTGGAATTTGGCAGGGGCGGGGGCATCCATCAAAAGTGGTTTAAGGTTAAATCTAACTCAGTTATTATTTTTGGAAACAACCTTGAAGGGTGGATACACGGATTTGTGGGATGTGCATACCACAGGTCGGTCCGTGGATAGAGCGAGTCAGTCGATTTGGTTTGGAGAATGGTTTTGGGCGCTTGGGTTTAACTTTGGAAAAGGGAGGTAGTTTTTAAAAATAAATGGTATGTTTGGCTATGCGATTGATTTGGCTTTTCCATTTTTTATTGTTCAGTTTGGCCGTTCGAGGCCAGCAAACGGGTCGCATTGAAACAGATCGGCCTGATCAAACGGAATGTCCTTTTATCGTCAAAAAGGGATATATCCAAGCAGAAATGGGTTTTAATCGGAATAGTTATGCTAATGGATTGGAATATTTTTACCCTACAACTCTGCTTAAAATTGGTTTGTGGAAAAATTTGGAATTGCGACATGTGTCAGTGGCTACCACTTCAGAGGGAAATTCAAGATTTAAAACGGAGGCCGTAGGCTTTAAACTAGCGTTAATGGAAGGGAGAAAATGGATCCCTAGGACGTCCATTATTACCCATTTTCATTGGGACAATTTAAACCGTGATGAAAGTGAGCGAAATTTGATCAAACACTCCCTAGGCGATGCAGTATTCACGATGCAAAATGATTTTGGAAAGGGCTATGGAATAGGCTATAATTTTGGGGCGGAATTTCATACCAACGGTACCATGGAGGGCATTTATAGGATTGCACCCAACATGAATATAGGTCAAAATGGATATGCTTACGTTGAAGTCTTTGGCCGTGTGCCATTATCAGTGAATGTAGATCACTGGGTGGATGGAGGTTTAGCCTATTACTTGAATGATGATTTTAAGTTGGATATTTCTTGTGGAAAAAGCCTATCCAATAAATCTGATTGGTATGCTGCTTTAGGTATTTCTTTTCGTTTCAAAGTTTTTACTCCGTAGAATATTTTCTCCCGTTACAAATTATGTAAATTGCGAGAATGAAAAAATTGGAATCTATTTTTCATGTTGTATTCATCATGTTTGCGTTGGCATTTTCGGCTATTGGTCAAAATCCGATGGCAGTGACCACGCAAATTGGCGCTAAAACCATTTCTCAAGACGAAAATTTCACCCTTTCATTTACATTGACAAGTGCTGAAAGTGCTTCAGCAACATTGCCAACGTACCAATTTCCTGAGCTTTTGAATTTCAAAAAACAAGGGGTCAGTCGGGCTAAATCATCTAAATTGATCAATGGTCAAATGGTGAATTCATTTACTTTTTCTCAATATTATTTGCCCGATAAGTCAGGTAATTTTGAAATTAATAATGAATTTATTGAGGTAGGAAATCAGACATTTAGGCTTGAACCATTTTCTGTTGTGGTCAATCCAGCGGTCGATACGGATGAATTCATAGAAGAACTTTTACCAAGTGATTTAGTCATTACGTCGAATGATCCGTTTTTTGTGATCACCACTAACCAACTTAAACCGTTTGTTGGCCAAGGATTCACCTTAAAAATGTCATTTTTTGTCCCAGAAACTAATACACAGGAATTTGAATTCGATCGGAATGATATTCAAATTCCAGCTTTAATTTCTAAGATGAAGCCTAAGTTTTGTTGGGAAGAGAATTTTGGTATCACTACTGAGCAAGTCATTAAGGTGTCCCTAAACAAAAAGAAATATACCGAATACCGGTTTTTTCAAGCCACGTATTTTGCCCTACAAAATCAAAGAATTCGGATACCTGCCCTAAAATTCAGAGTCATTTCACTTACTCGGAAGGGATTAGAAGCCGTTAAAAAACCCATTTATTTTACTTCGGCTCCGCTAGAAATTAAGTTAAGGAATTTGCCACATCATCCGCTCAGTGAAAAGGTTCCGGTAGGAAATTTTCAATTGATAGAAAATATTTCTTCCATGAATTCCAAGACAGGACAGCCCATCATGTACACGGCCAGCCTAAAAGGAGATGGAAATGGAGTTTTATGGAACAATAAATCGCCAGAGTCTGATTACTTTATGAATTTTGTACCCATTTCAGTTCAAACTACCCTAGCACCATTCCAAGAAAAAATGTTTGGGAATAAAACAGATAAAATTCAAATTATTCCCAAACAACCAGGTAAATTTGCATTGAGTCATTATTTTAATTGGATTTATTTTAACGTAAAGACCGAGCAATTTGACACATTAAGTTCCAAAATAGTTGTTGATGTAACAGGTAATTCATCTGATCACCTTCTCCAGACAGATCATGCGGAGGATGAGGTATATCGAGGGATTGAAAACAAGAAGACCTTAGATGTTTCTTGGGGAAGATGGGTTAATTGGAGTCAGTTAGTGAATTTAATGTTGATGTTGATAACGATTGTTATTGCTTTTCTTATTTGGAAAAAGCCAAAATAAATAGATATGAGTAGTATTTACGGAAAATTATTTCAGATTAGTACTTTTGGGGAATCTCATGGGCCTGCTGTTGGTGTAATCATTCAAGGCTGTCCTTCGGGAATTGATTTCGATTTAGATTTTGTGCAATCAGAATTAGATCGAAGGAAACCAGGTCAGTCACGCATTACCACGCAAAGGAAAGAGGCGGATTCCATTGAAGTTTTGTCTGGTGTTTTTGAAGGAAAGACCACGGGAACACCTATCGCGATGCTCGTTTGGAATGGTGACCAGCGATCTAAGGATTATTCGCACATCGCAGACCAATTTAGACCCTCGCATGCCGATTATACCTATTTCGCTAAGTATGGCCTCAGGGATTATCGGGGTGGCGGCCGCAGTTCTGCACGTGAGACTGTAGCTCGAGTGGCAGCTGGGGCATTGGCTAAATTAGTCCTCCAACAATTAGGAGTGAAAATCACAGCCTATGTATCCCAAGTGGGTACGATGAAACTGGAAACTGAAGTGGGTCAGCTAGATTTAGCTTTAACCGAGACCAATGCTGTTCGTTGTCCAGATCCAGTTTTGGCAGAAAAAATGTTTACCTACATTGATGAAATTAGAAAACAAGGTGATTCTGTGGGTGGCGTAATCTCTGCTTACATTACAGGATGCCCTGTTGGTCTGGGAGAGCCCGTTTTTGATAAACTCCATGCGGAACTCGGGAAAGCCATGTTAAGCATTAATGCCGTAAAAGGATTTGAATATGGCAGTGGTTTTTCTGGAGTTGAGTTGAGGGGGTCGCAACATAATGATATTATTGAAAAACAGGCTGATGGAAGTTTAAGGACGCTGACAAATCATTCAGGAGGTATCCAAGGAGGAATTTCAAACGGTGAGCCTATTTATTTTAGAGTGGCCTTCAAGCCCGTGGCGACGATAATGCAGGATCAAGATAGTGTCAATGAGACGGGGGATAAGATTACTGTTTCAGGTAAGGGCAGGCATGATCCATGCGTTGTTCCAAGAGCAGTACCCATTGTAGAAGCGATGGCTGCCATCGTTTTATTGGATTTTTATTTAAGGAATCAGGTGATTCAGATGCCACAAAAATGACCTTGGACGAAGATGCATATTACATGAGTTTAGCCCTAAAACAGGCTGAGCGCGCGTTGGAAGAGGAGGAAATTCCAGTAGGAGCTGTGGTCGTATGCCAAGGAAAAATTGTGGCCAAGGCTTATAATCAGACTGAAATGCTAACGGATGTGACAGCTCATGCAGAGATGTTGGCGATCACTTCTGCGGCCCAAACGATTGGGGCTAAATATTTGAAAGATTGTACGCTTTATGTGACACTGGAGCCTTGCTTAATGTGTGCGGGTGCTATTTATTGGTCCCAGCTTGGCCGATTAGTATACGGTGCTTCGGAGGAAAAAAGGGGATTTATGAGCAAAGGGAAAGATGTTTTACATCCCAAAACGGAAATAAAATCGGGAATTTTGGCTCAGGAATCAGAACAATTGTTGAAGGAGTTTTTTTCCATGCGACGTTAAAAAAATGGAATTTTAGCATGGTAGGATTATGAATGATTTGTAATTTTATCCATCAATAATTTAAATTGTTTTACCTAGGTAGAAGTTTATCTACCCATTACAACATAAATATATATCTATATGGCTTTTGAACTAGCACCCCTGCCTTATGCAAACAATGCATTAGAGCCGAATTTTGACGCTTTGACGATGGAAATTCACCATGATAGGCATCATAATGCGTATGTCACAAATTTGAATGCGGCTGTGACAGGCACTCCTTTGGAGGGAAAATCTTTGCTTGAGTTGTTGTCTACCATTTCTACTTTGCCTCCAGCGGTAAGAAACAATGGTGGTGGGCATTTTAACCATGATTTGTTTTGGAATATTTTATCGCCCAATGGCGGTGGCGCTCCTGTAGGAACCTTAGGAAATGCGATCAATGCTAAATTTGGTTCTTTTGAGGCCTTTAAGGAGGAGTTTAAAAAAGCATCCATCACGCGATTTGGTTCAGGTTGGGCCTGGTTAGTTGCTCAAAAAGATGGTTCTATCGCTGTTTCTTCTACCCCCAATCAAGATAATCCGTTAATGGATGTCGCTGATGTGAAAGGATTTCCTGTCATAGGGCTAGATGTATGGGAGCATGCCTACTATTTAAAGTTTCAAAATAAACGTCCAGATTACGTCGATGCATTTTGGAATGTAGTGGATTGGAATAAGGCAGAAGCACGTTATTTAGCTGCTCAGAAATAAATTTTAGGGGAGAGATTTTAAATTCTCTCCCTTTTTTTGATTTCAGTTTTGCAATATACCTTCCATTTCGTATTTTTGCAGTCCTAAATGGCGGTTGTAGCTCAGTTGGTTAGAGTAGGCGTTTGTGGTGCGCTTGGTCGTGGGTTCGAGTCCCAT
>CANHXO010000084.1 GCA_947464595.1 Cytophagaceae bacterium | reverse complement strand
ATTTTTACCCGTGTAGCGGGTTGGAGAGTTGTCTGAGGCTGAAAAACCATTAGAAACGGTTCTTGCTGCTGTCATATAAGTCCTTAAACTAATTCTTGAATTCAACTGAGAAGTTAAATTGAAACGCATGGATCCTCTGTTGAAGTCAGATCCTTTGATAATTCCTGGCTGGTCCAAGTAGTTTCCAGAAACATAGTACTGCGTTTTATCATTACCACCTGAAAAACTTAAGGTGTGATTTTGCTGCAAGGCTGATCGCAATACTTGATCTTGCCAATCCGTTTCTGCATTCGTCGCATTCGTTACTTCAGCAGGAAGTGCAAGATTTGAATTTGTATAATATTGCTTAATAAAATCAATCATTTGAACTCCATTCATCAAGTTCAATTTTCTTTGAATGATTTGATTGGTGTATGTTGACTCATAAGTTACACGACTCACACCCGCTTTACCGCTTTTCGTTGTAATCTGAACCACACCATTTGCTCCTCTTGAACCATAAATGGCTGTGGCTGATGCATCTTTTAGTACTTCTATACTTTCGATATCACTCGCATTAAACGAGGACATTCCATTCATCGCACGGTTATCATTGTTGTATTGTGGTACACCGTCAATCACAAAAAGTGGCTCATTACCACCTGCGATCGAAGTGACTCCACGAACACGAATGGAAATACCAGCACCAGGTTGACCTGAACTTTGTTGTACCTGAACCCCCGTCATTCTTCCCTGCATCGCAGATTCGACACTAACTACAGGCATTTCTTGAATGGTTGCCGATTTAATTGAGGATGACGAACCTAAGAAATCCTTCTTTTTTTGATTTCCGTAACCTGTTACGACAATTTCTTCTAAAGATTTTGTGTCTACGGCTAATTGGATATTTAGAACAGATTGATTGGTAATTTTAACTTCTTGAGACTTATAGCCTACAAAAGAAAAAACTAATACATCACCAGGATTTACGTCAATCGAATATTTTCCATTAACATCAGAATTCGCTCCTGAGGAAGTGCCTTTCTTGGCTACGGTAACACCGGGCATACCTGCTCCGTTTTCATCTGTAATTGTTCCGGTAAGCTTCGAGGCTGCTACTGAAATGAGGTTCGTTGAACCAAGTGAGTTAAACAAAGGCATTGCCAAGGCCATTGTCATTAGGATGCTCCATCGAGCTACCCTGTGTTTCATTGGGTAAGTTTTTTTCATCAAAACGTTTTTTTAGGATTTATTTAATATTGGATGCTTTGAAATTGATTTATTTAAAAAGTATCCTTAAATAATTATACTGAATTGTAAGCCTAATCCCAAGACAATGAAGGTATTTTTTTCCTGTAAACGTTTACGGTAACGTTTACAATTTTTTTTTGAGGGATAAATTTGTTCTATAATCCTAAAAATGATTTATAGATCATGGGAAAAGTTTAGTTTTATTAAACTTTTTAAATTGAACTATTCCAATAAAAAAAGGTGTTGCGAATTTAATCACAACACCTTTAATTCAAAATGGATGGAATTTATTGAATCGTAAACTGATAATTTCCTTGTAATCCTTTTTCTTTAGAAGTGAAGACAATTCGTTGGACTGGCCGATTTGCCCACTTCGTTTTAAAACTTTTATATTCGGGCCCCTCAGTGGAAGGAAGATCCACTGCCAACGACCATTTTTTGCTTTCGTATGTCAGTACATGTTTATCGCCGGTACTGGTGGTCAAATTTAATTTTCCAGGGATAGAAGAATCAATCGTACACAAAGTCATGAAGGCTTGTTGGACCGCTTGTTTATTTTCAGATAGTTCAAATTGATCTTTAATTTCAACTTGTCCTTTGACTTTATTTAATTGCAAGGTTCTTTTCCATGATTTAATGCCTGCTTCGGTTGGGTAAGCCTTGGCTAATTCCAACGACATTCCTGCAGCTTTTTCATTCATAAAATTACTGACTGTGCTAGCTTCAAACTCTCTGCCTGCTTTTTGCCCTACTCCATTGATGAGGGGTAAATTATGGTATTCAGATTGAGTAAACCATAGAGAATAACGCTGAGCAGAAAAAGTTCTTGCCGTGTAGTTTCCTCGTCCTGCGTCGATAATGATAGGTTCGCCTTTGGCATAATAGACAAAATCACCCACGTCATTGTGATTGTGAGACTCGGCATTATGTCCGCCATGTGCTGCAAAAAATAAGTCTTTATGTCTAGCCGTAACAACTTGGATGTCATTAAACCAATAATCCCCTAGCTCAGGATGTGCTACTTTTTCCTTCGGCATGGAGCTATAGGCCATTAAATTCCAAAGATGTCGGTGTTTTTGATATCCTGTCATACTGATGGCCGGATCAAAATTTTGAGTGGCCCACTGACCAAAAGCCATCAAAGGAACATCATTTAATGCCTTTCCAAATCGATACAGCATGATTCCATCTGGTTTTAAGGTAGGATCTGCATCAGCGAAATTCACAAAATAGTCATTGGAAATATGCATTTTATATACGTAAGAAGCCATTTTTTGGATGAATGGCTCTTTGTAAATTTCACATTTTTCATTGGTCGCCGAAGCCAATACTTGGAGTGCATCAAATGCACTTGCTCCCGCGGCAAACCAATATGAGGGACCCTCATCACAGCCCGCATCATCTCCTAATCCATTAAAGTATAGATCTAAGTAGTTCATGTGGGTATATACATTGGAAAGCCGAGTGGCTTCGTTTTTTTCTAGAAGTAAATTAGCCAACATCACATTTGAAACAATCCAAGGATTCCAGTTATTTACGGCCCGAGTTTTACTGAGCCAACCATATCGTTCTTGGGCCAGGACTGGTTTCAGGATTTTTTTGTTCACCTCAAAATAAATGCGATTCCGTAGGAGTTTTGAAATTTTATCCAATTTATCGCCTACAAAATAATCCGTTAATGCTAGACCTACAGCAGTTTCTGCGCCAAATAGATCTACGGTCGGATCTTCTGCATCCGGCATTCCACTTCTCGCTTTTTGGACTGACAAGTGCGCGGGAACTCCCCAATAGGTTTCTTCACAGATAGACCATACATAATTCATGATTTTTTCTGTAAATCTGCCTTTGTCTTCTAGGGTTTCAGCAATCACAAGTTCCATGAGACTATTTCGTTTGCCGAATGAAATTTTCCCATGTTCTTCTCGATCACCCGATCGAACATATTCCATGAGCAAGGTGGCATCAATCACCGGAACTGGTTTATTTAGCACAGATTCTGCTCTTTTGATGATTTGTTTTTGTTCTTCCTCAGGGATAATATTAACCCATTCTGCCCGAGTTTTTGGGTAGGGCTTATAGTCTTTTTGTGAAATGAGTGCCTTTTGCACCATTTCTTTGCTGAAGGCTTTCGCTAAAAAATTACGTTGAGTTACTTGTGCTTCTGCCAAAGCAGAAATCAAAATTAAGCTAACAAAGAGCAAGTGTTTTTTCATAAATTGGAGGTTTAGATTTAGCCCTTGGGGCTTAGTTTTATTTGCAATTTAACATTTCCTGTTTGATTGGCAATCCTGACCATTAGTCTTTGACTATTTGAATTTAATTTCTCGGGTGCCGTTTTTTTAGCAGATTCAATTGAAAATTTAGCACCCATAGGGCTAATTATTTCGGCTTCCAGTGTTTTAGTAGTGATCGTTGAGTTTCTTAGGATCACTTTTCCTGACGGCAAAATATCGATCGACTGGTCGGTTGTCATCCCCCAAGCCACTTCAGTAGCCGATTTTAGGGAAAAATTATCTTCTATTAATACATCTTTTCGATTATTGATGAGGGTGATTTTTCTAGTGCTTGAACTAGAAAATTCTCGATAAGCTTGAGTCAAATCTAACGTGGCACTCGGTTCAGCCTTATTTAAGTCCGTATTTGTAAAAGTGGCTTTGGCTAATTCATATTGATTTTTATTCCCTAAAAGTGCGACATTGTGACTAAGTGATCCTAGTCTATAATAGGTCCATCTTTTACCGCCGACTCCCATGGTCCAATATCCATCTAGGTTATAGTCGTCGGAGCCTAGGTCTTTGGCCCAACGAACACCCCCCGCGTCTAATTCGAAACTACCTAGATCTAAATGTGAATGGGGGGAACTGTTTGTACCTGATTTGACCGCAATCCAAGTGGCAAATTTATCCGTCCAAGAACTGCGCATGATGACCAAATCATTTATTTCTCCTTTTAACATATGGTCTAAAGGTACTGCAGGTGCGGAATTACTTGAACTTCTGTACCAAACCACATGAAAAGGTTTGGCTAAAGCTGAGGTGGCCGACATGTAATTATGTAAGTAATTTGAAATGTCCGTGTTTGAATAGGTATTGGCCATAAAGAACATGGCGGGCGAGGTAGTACCTTTGCTATTTTCACCTGAATCAGCAAAGTTAAAAATATAGTTCGTTGGCCCCGTCGTTAGCATAGGAGCAAAGCCTGTTTTGGAAAGACCTTCTGTTGTCTCTAAATTTTTCATCGTGCCTAAAGCAGTTTGCAAGGCTGACATGCCATAGGAAAGGTATTCAGTGGCATATGCCCAATAGCCCGGTCCCTCATACCAAGACCCATCCGGGGCATAAAATTTGTTTGAGTAGGGTAGATTTGCAATGGCTTTTGGAATATATTCATCCGCATAGGCAGGATCAGTTTCTGCAATAGCTAAGGAGGCAACAATTAAAGCCCCATTGCAAACTTGGTTCCAATTATTATCTCCTTTGGCCCACCATGCACTTGCATAATTTTTTTTATAAGCTTCTAAGCCTTTTGATTTTAAACCATTTAAAATAAAAACACGATCTGTTTCAGGAATTACCGAATAAAGCCAATCGTAGCCAATGGCAACCCCATTGGACATTTCGGCTACATCTAAAAAATGCGATGGATTCCAATCCGAGAATTCACAAACTGTTCTCATGTTTGAAACGGCGGCATTTACATATTTTTTATCCCCAGTAAAGTGATAAGCAATAGCTAAATGAGTGGTTCGATTGAGCAATTCTCTGCTTACATCTAAAAGTCTTGGCCCTATTAAAGTCCTCGTTAAGGGAGCTCTCGTCACCATACTATTGGCACTAGCGATCACGGCTTTTATGTATTTGTCTAGTATGGGATCTGTGCTTTGTAGTTTTTTTAATTCCGCAATCCGTTCATTCGTCAGCATCAATCTAGGGTGATTCATTTGTAAAGAGCTCAAGGAAGCCGGAAGGGTAATTTTAGGTACTTGAGCTGTAGATTCCTCTTTTTGGCAAGCAAAAAATATAAAAACCAAACCTAAAAAAAGATTGATGCGCATCTTAAATCGATAATTGGGTGGAAAAACTTGATGACTCATTTGTTGAATTTACTTATTCAAAGATAAAATGATTTTTTAATTAGTTCATTAAATACATTAGGTGACAGTGGAGCGATTATATGATAAACGGTCATTAATTAAAAAGAAATTATCGTTTAATTTGGGTTTAATTTATATCCTAAAACAGGTTAAACTTCTAAATTATTATTTTACTTAATCCAATATAATCTTTTAACCATGCGACAAGAAATTATCAATCATCTTGAAAAACCAGATGCATTAGAGCATTTGTACCGTTCCAATAGCACTGAATTTGCAAAGGCTTTTTCCTCCATTTATCCCGAAATAAAGGATGATAAGTTGGCCCACTATTGGCATGCTCGGTTAAGTTATGAGCGTTCAGAAATATCTTGGGGGACAAAAAATGATTGGTATTTTGTGATTATAGCCTCCATCCTGGCAGGAATCATAGCCAAGCTACCGTTTATTTTCAATATCAAGCCCGAGTTTTTCTATACACGTAATATTGGGTTTATCGTTTTTCCGGCATTAACTAGTTTTTTTATATGGAAAAGAAAAATCCCCAATACTCGCATTCTCTTATCTGCAGGAGGGTTTTTGTTTTCGGCCATTTACATCAATCTGTTGCCCGATATGCCGAACAATGATACGATCATTTTAGCATGTTTGCATTTGCCATTTTTGTTGTGGGCTTTGTTGGGAACTAATTACATCGGACTTGATTTAAAAAATGATGAGAGCCGCATTGATTTTTTAAGGTTCAATGGGGACTTTTTGATCTTAAGTGGCATATTAGTTATTGCTGGTGGACTTTTTACCATGATTGTGATTGGTTTGTTTAAGGCTATTGGGGTCAAGATAGAAGATTTTTATTTTGATTATTTAGCCGTTTTTGCTGGGGCTGCATTGCCTATTTTGTCTACCTTTATTACCCATTCGAATCCTTCTTTGGTCAACAAAGTTTCCCCTATCGTGGCGAAAATTTGTAGTCCATTGGTCTTGATCATGCTCCTTATTTATTTGGGAGCAGTATTGTTTTCAGACCAAGATCCCTACAATGATCGAAATTTTTTACTTGTTTTCAACGTATTATTGATTGGCGTAATGGCCATCATTTTGTTTTCTTTGGCTGAAACCTCTAAAAATAATCAGGGTAAAGGAAGTTTATATATTTTGCTCGCACTTTCCCTTGTTACGATGGTGGTTAATGGAATCGCATTTACGGCCATCCTTTTCAGAATTTCAGCCTGGGGCATTACGCCTAATCGAATGGCTATCTTAGGGGCTAATTTTTTGATGCTTATAAATTTAGTTTTTATTGCAGTAAGGTTATATCATGGAGTTATAAAAAAAGATGAAAAGAGCAGTGTGGAAAATTCAATTGCGGCATTTCTTCCTATTTATGTTATTTGGGCCATAGTTGTTGTTTTTGTTTTTCCGGTACTTTTCAACTTCAGATAAGTAATTATTGCTTGAGCTTCTGTTAATTTTAGGTTAGTTTCACTTGTTTTTACCTAAATTTTTCTTCCATGCAACGAGTTATATTTGTTTTAAGTCTAATGCTTTTGGTTTTCCCCGAGTTGGCTACAAGTCAGCCATTGAATCAGGATTTCCAACAAAATTCCATTCAATATAGGACTTCAAAGGCTTTATTTAATGGAAAAAATTTAAAAGGCTGGTATACTTTTCTTCAAAATAGAGGTAAAAATATTGATCCTCTGCAGGTTTTTACGGTGGTAGACCAACAAATTAGAATATCGGGAGAGGAGTGGGGATGTATCACGACAAAAAAAGTGTACGATCATTATCGATTGAAACTTGAGTTTCGCTGGGGTGGAAAAACGGAAGGAAATAGAAGGGATAAAGCGAGGGATTCAGGTTTACTGTTGCATTCGACAGGTAAGGATGGTGGATTTTTTGGTATATGGATGCATTCAATCGAATGCCAAATCATTGAGGGTGGCACGGGAGATATCTTGGTCGTGGGTGACGGTTCAGAAAAGTTCAGCATTACAGCTTCAGTGGCCAAAGAAAAGCAAGCGGGTTCTTATCGATATGAAGAAGAAGGCTCGAAAGCTGTTTTAAATAAAGGGAGGCTCAATTGGTATGGTCGGGATGAAAATTGGCAAGATGTCATCGGATTTAAAGGCAAACAAGATGTAGAAAAACCGATGGGGGAATGGAACTCATTGGAATGCATCGCCAATGGAACGGAGATTATCGTTTACCTCAATGGAGTCTTGGTCAATCGGGCAAGCGAGGTTAAACCTTCTAAAGGTCGCATTCAGATTCAATCGGAAGGCGCTGAAATATACGTTAGGAATATTGAATTAACCCAACAAAAAAAATCCCGCAAGAATTAACCTGCGGGATTTCAGATTTGGTCATAAGCAAATTACCATCCTTTATTTTGTTCCATTTTGGGATTAAGAGCAATCTCATTGATTGGCAATGGCCACAAATAATCACGTGCTGGATCAAACTTACGGAAACTAGCTGCTTGAGTAATAATAAAGTTATCAGGCGTTAAGTTTACCTTCACCGTAGTTCCAAATTCCTTAAAGAAAAAGTTACCTAAAATTGGTTTTGGTAATTCAATTTCAGCTGTTTTCCAACGAATTAAATCCCAATAACGGAAACCTTCTTGGGCCAGTTCTACACGTCTTTCACGTCTGATTTCGTCGCGCATCTGTAAGCCATTGGTCGCTGCAAATGCATTGCTTAAATCAGCTACTCCTCCACGCTTACGTAGGCGATTGATGGTTAAATTTAAATCAGCATCCGAAATACTTCCATCTAATTCAAATTTAGCTTCAGCATGAATTAACAATACTTCCGCATAACGGATTAGGTTACGGTCAATAAAGGATGCTTGGTTGTTCCAGTCAACAATGTTCCAATACTTACGAAAAGTGAAACCTGTTTTAGCAAATACTAAAGAAGATACGTTGAATACTGGATTTGTGAAAATATACGAATCTCCTCTCTTCAAAACGTCATCACTTAAACGTGTATCTCGGTTCACAAATACATCCGTAGATAAAACCGGCTGTATATATAAAGGAGATTTAGTGATAGGTAATCCATCCTTCATTAGGTAAGAATCAACCAATGCTTTGGTCGGACTTTTATTTCCATTTTCAAGGATACCTCTGCAGTAAGTATGAGATGTAACTCGATCCGTTAAACTAACGCCATATTGTTTGACCATCACATTTTCTCTATTGGCCCTGCCTTCTCCCTCATATTGGAAAATATTAAAATAGGGACCTGCATATAAATCATGTTGCTTGCTATCCATAACGGCTTTTGAAGCGGCAACCGCAAGACTAAGGTATTTTTTTGAATCACCGTAGTTATGAAATTTGGACCTAGTCCCTTCGAAAAGAGCCACACGTGCTTTGAATGCTAAAGCAGCAGTATTGGCAATACGGCCATAATCAGCAGTTCCTAAGGCTGTTGGCGTAGGTAAATTTTTCGCAGCTAAATCTAAATCATCCATGATTAACTTGAGAACTTCTTCGCGAGTCGCTGATCCTGCTTTTAGTTCAGGCGAGTCATCTGTTAATGTTTTAGTCACCAAAGGAACGCCTCCATAACGTTGCAACAGATTGAAATAACCCCAAGCTCTAAAGAATCTTGCCTCGGCTAAATAACGATCTAAAATAGCTGTTGCAATCCCTGTCTTTGGACCTTTTTCTAAAATATTATTGGCCGCACGAATCAACGTATACTGTGCGTTGAAATCAGTCGTTGCCGTAGCAGGAGCTAGGCGTGAACCATCACTGATACTGTTAGACGCTAAACCAAAAGCGTCATCTGACCAGTT
>CANHXO010000083.1 GCA_947464595.1 Cytophagaceae bacterium | reverse complement strand
TTATCAGAACAGGGGTAAAATCAATCCAAGATGTCTTTAAATCTCTCCAAATAAGACTAATCCAATTAAGGACTACCATATTTTAAGTCCATACATCCAATCTCCATACTAAGCAAAAATTAGTTTCATGGATTCCTGGAGATGATTTCGAGTGAAATATCAGCTTAAATAACTTGATTAATGTGACACACAAAGAATTAAATCCCCGTTTTAAAGCTAAAAAGTAGCCAAAGAAACCTAATAATTTAATCGCATTTATTTACTCTTCATCGGTTTTTCTTCCTTGTTGTTTTGTTCGGCAAATAGTTTCCCAATGCTGTTTGATGCTTACGTTGATAGGGCAAATTAAGACCTATATAAACGAAAAATAGTAACCCCATTCACTAAGCGAGTATACCTTATAGGGAGCAAATAAAACAGGCTGAAATTTAATTATTTCTTTTGGGGAGTCTTATTTTTGATGTATTCCGTCGGGGTTTGATTCATCTCCACTAAAAACGCCTTATTGAAATTAGCCCGAGAAGCAAAGCCTGAGGAAGAAGCCAAACTTTCTAAGGTGAAGTTTTTATGCTTCCCTTGATTAATTTCTGAAACAACATATTCAATTCTCAAATGGTTTTTCCAATCATTAAAATTCGTTTTTAAATGATCGTTGAAATAATAAGATAGTTGATGTGATGGAATACCCGTATTTTGTGAAACAATTGTCAACGAAAACCCTTGCGCTAAATAGGGTTTATTATCCTGCAAGTATTCCTGAATTTGTACCTCGATTTCATTAAGCCTATCCACCGATAGGGTGCTTTCAGATTTTATGGATGGATCCTTTTTACTCTTTTCACGGGGTTTGGCATTGAATAGTTCTTTGAATAAAATCTGAGGGAAAAAGAGTAACAATAAGTTTTGGCCTACATACAAATAACTAACGAAGGAATTTATAGTAACAAAGGATACATCGGTTAAGATCCCAAATTCAAAGGTCGAAATGAGCAATTTGTTGACAATAAAAATAAAGGACATACTATTCAATAAGCCCGAAATGAGTAAAATCGCAAATACAAAATTGCGCTCGTTGAATTTCGCGTTTTGAAATTCAAATGCATGTCGATTTTTATAATAGGTAAAATAAGTAAATAGTAATAACAGTAAGTTGAAAATTGGCCTAATGAGTGATTGATAATAATAGGGCAAGAATAATAATTTGGCCTGATACAGGACCTCCGCATTTTGTAAAAATGCCGTGGCAAATACCCTTTTTTCGGAGAAAGGGAGCCATATATAGGGAGAAATATTAATTAAAATGATCAAAAATGGCACAAAAAGCACAAAATAGATGGGCTTAAGCTTGAAATCTTTTCTCTGACTACTGATGTATAAATGAAGAAAGGGCTGCGAAAGGAAATAAAAAGGGGTAAAATTAAGGGCAAAAAAGGCCGCATAATCCACGCTTTCAGATTGAAAAATGAGGTAATAAATCAGGGAAAACAAATTGGAAAAAAGTAAATAAGCCGCCAAATAGGTATTCTTACTTTTTCGAAAAGAAGAAAAGATTAAGATGATCCCTGCAAGAAAAAAACCAAAGAAAGAAACACTTAAAAGCATCGTTTAATATATATAATTTAGAAGTTAAAACACAAGAATTCCACTAATAATTGTAATCACAGTAGGTTTAAAAATAGTAGTTATAATAATAATAATAATAATTGCACATTTAATTGTCTAAAAAGATTTTTCTGCGACAAAAACTTATTTTTAGGAGACAAATATATTCGAGACTCAAAAGTCTTTACATGTGAAAATAGAAGTATTCAGATACGTTTAAAATGTACTCCTATTATTTTTCCTAAATTTGCAGCATGGGAAATTCTTACTTCGCTGATCAAACATTTGAAAAAATCTCAGTCATTGAGCCAGGTGAATACGAACAATGCCTATTTAAAAACTGTGCCTTTGAATCCACCGATTTCAAAAACCTTAAATTCCTGGATTGCCGATTTGAGTCATGCAATGTGAGTTTAGTCCAATTGAGTGGAGCGTGTTTGCAAAAAGTTCATTTCGCCGATTGCAAAATGCAAGGACTTCGTTTTGAGGCTTGTAATCCATTTCTTTTTGAGGTGAGTTTTGAACGATGCAGCTTGAATCTGTCCTCTTTTTATCAAGTGAAAACGAAAAGCACTTCATTTCTACATTGCAGTTTACAGGAAGTTGATTTTACAGAGGCCGTGTTTACTAAAGCGGTATTCGACGAATGCGATCTTTCTGGAGCACTATTTGATCATACCAATTTAATGGAAGCGGATTTTACAACCGCACATTCCTACGAGATTAATCCCAGCATCAACCAATTAAAAAAAGCTAAGTTTTCAAGGGATGGCTTAGCAGGTTTGGTCCAAAGTTTTGGAATAACGATTACTTAATTACAAATTCCGCTTTTTCTTTTCCCTGATGGCATAATCCACAGCCCTCGCGGTTAAAGCCATATAGGTAAGAGACGGATTCTGAGTGGACGTCGAAGTCATACAAGATCCATCCGTAACAAACACATTTTGACAATGATGCATTTGGTTAAAGGCATTCAACATGGAGGTCTTTGGATCTTTTCCCATGCGCACTCCTCCCATTTCATGATTCTCATTTCCTGGTAAACGCTTGGTGTCAATCGGCTGAATATTGGTAAATCCTGCCGCCGCATACATTTCAGTAAATTGCTGATGAAAATCTTTCAACATCTTCTCATCATTTTCATCATAGGCCACCGAAACTCTGAGTTGGGGTATTCCATATTTATCCTTCAATTGTTCATCCAAACGAACGGTCGAATGTGCTTTAGGGATCGTTTCTCCCATCATGCCTACGTTGATTTGCCAGTTGCCTAGTTTTCGGGCCAACAATGAATTCTTTAATGATTCGCCTACCAAGTCTTTGGCGTTTAATATGGCCCGACTTGCGGAAAGGTTGCTCGCATAGCCTCTCAAAAAATCCGTTTCTTGCTTGTACACATTCCTAAAGCGCGGAATGTACCCGGACGTTGGTCTCTTTCCCTCCGTTTTATATTCCAAATCCCCATCGTACTCGGCCGTAATTCGACCCCGATAACTATGAAAAGCCATGTGAGTACCCAAAATTCCCGAATCATTTCCTAACCCATTAGGGAAACGAGAAGAAATGGAATTCAACAAAATTAAATTCGTCGCCAAAGGCGAGGCATTCACAAAAATAATCGCGGCATAATACTCCTCCATTTCTTGTGTTAAGGCATTCACCACGCGAACTCCAATCGCCTTATTTTTCTTCTCATCATAAATAATGGAATGAGCGACTGAATGAGCTTTCAACGTTAAATTACCCGTGTTATAGGCCGCAGGCAAGGTGGCGGAATTGCTACTAAAATAACCCCCATAAGGACAGCCTCGTTCACATAATGTTCTATTTTGACATTGACTTCTCCCCACATCCCGATGAATTTTATCGGCCTGACTTAAATTCGCCGTGCGCGCAATAATCACATGCCGATCAGCATATTTATTTTTTAATACTTGGCCGAAATGTTTCTCCACACAAGACAACTCATAAGGCTTAATAAAATCACCGTCAGGCAATGTTTCCAAACCATCTTTATTGCCCGAAATGCCCACAAACTTTTCCACATAACTGTACCAGGGCGCTATGTCTTTATACCGAATAGGCCAGTCGACGGCATAGCCATCACGCGCCGGTCCCGAAAAATCAAAATCACTCCATCGCTGAGTATGGCGACCCCATAAAAGGGAGCGACCCCCTACGTGATAGGCTCGAATCCAATCGTAAGGTTTGTCTTGAATGTAGGCCTGCTCTTCATCTTTGGTCAAAAAATGAGAGGTCGCCTCGGAAAAAATAAAGTTCTTACTCGCAATGCCATATTCTTTTTTTAGGTCTGTTGGCACCTGTCCTCGATGCGGAAATTCCCATGGATTAAGTGAGGTAGTCGGATAATCCGCCACATGTTTCACATCACGACCTCGATCCAAAAGCAATGTTTTCAAGCCTTTTTCCGTCAGCTCTTTGGCCGACCAGCCTCCGCTAATTCCAGAGCCAATCACGATGGCATCAAACGTACGTTTATCTTTAGCGTTCATTTTTTACAGCCAATAATTTGAAAAGTTTTTAGAAAAATGAGGGATCGCTATTTCGGGTTCGGCGATCTCAGGATGCCAAAGCTTCTCCCACTCAAAACTATAATAGCCTGAATATCCTCCGGATTTTAAGGCATGAAGCGCTTCTTTCACGGGAGCATTTCCTTCCCCCAAAAGTGTGTATTTTTCTCCGGCCTCAGTGACCATAGCATCTTTGATATGCGTGTGTAAAATATATTTTTTCAAGGTCTGATACACCTGCGCTGGGGGCTCTTTTGTGACCGACCACATATTAAAGAAATCCCAAACGAGACCCACATTTTTATGATGGGTTTCTTGCATGATGTGTAGGAGCATGTCGCTTTTAATCACCTTTCCATGCGATTCCAAAAGCACTTTTACCCCGCTGGATTTCGCAAAATTTCCTAATTCAATCAATCCTTGAATGATGGCATTAATTGTTTCATTCTCCGGCTGATCTTTAGGTAAATCATTAGGGAAAACGCGGATAAACGGACAGGCTAATTGGTTCGCTAGATCAATAAATTTCTTTGCCTCATCTAAATTGCTTTGTCGCTTTTTGAGATCCAAGAAATGCATGTTGGCCGATGAGCCCAAATTAATAATTTTCAAACCCGAATCTGCCACTTGCCTCCGCGTACTTGCGAGATTAGTCGGGCTGAAAATCGGAAGCGCGGGAAGGTCTAAATTCCCCTTGATCCCTCTGATTTCAATGCCTGAATACTGATTTTTGTTGGCATACTGGAGCACCTGAGAAAAGTCCCATCCCGGGCAACCTAAGGTCGAGAAAGACAAAAGGGGTTTATTTGCCCAATTTAATTGCAAGGCTGAAAGACCTAAAAGACCTGAGCTTTGCTTTAAAAATTCCCGGCGATTTTTCATGTTTTTACCTATTATTCCTGTGTGATTTCTCCTTCATGAACAAGAGCCTTTAGGCCCCTGTCCTGTTTAAGGATTCCGTGATAAATGATGGGGATTAACAAATGGATTCCATGATCCCCATTCATTCGGTTTCAATAATCAATTATTTCAGCAATTTCATTTTAATGGGATCCCAATGAATGATTTTTTTAGCGAAATAACTTTCGTTGCAAGCCAAAGCAGGAGCGGCCGCCCTAAAGCCAAAAGTCGCATCTTCAACGACTGTTTTCCCTGTTCGAATGGCATCAAAGAAATTAGTGAAGTGATCTAAATGTTCATTGTATCCAGTAGGCGGTTTAAACGTTATATCCTCTTTCAATGGACGCTTTTTCTGAGCTTCGGTCCATTTGGCATCGTACTCCTTTTGCATTTCCTCTTGCATGCTTTTGGAAAATGTAAATAGAGAATCATATCCGCCAAAACCAGGGGCTTCAGGTAAAATACTATGCTTAATGGAAATATTATTTCCTTTGACATCCATCACTCCTTCGGAGCCAATAAACCGGGTGACTTCTTGGCCACCTGTTCCGCTGATAAAGTTTACTTGTAGTGTGAGTTGGAATGCCGGATGTTCAGCGGTATCTCCATATTGCATCGTTCCCGCCATGACATCAGGTAGATTTCTGCCATCTTTCCAGTGACTGAATTGGCCTGTGCTAACAATGGTTTGAGGTCCTAAAGAGTTTGTCACAAAATGGGTTCCACTCAATAAGTGAATAAATAGGTCGCCGGCTACACCTGTTCCCACTTCTTTAAAAGCGCGCCACCAAAAGAATTTCTTGGCGTCAAATTCCATTTTGCCTGTCGCTTCTACAAAGCGATCCCAGTCCGTCGACATCGCACTGGCGTCCTTAGGAATGGTATATTGCCAAGCGCCGATGGAGCTTTGTCGGTCATACACGGCATTGACCATGTTTAATTTGCCTATTTCTCCGGAGGCCAACAATTCCTTCGCTTTAGCGAGGCCGATGCTGCTGACGCGCTGGGAACCGACTTGTAAGATTTTATTTGAATTTTTCTGTGCCTGAATGACTTTATATCCTTCGTCTATTTTGTAGACCATGGGCTTTTCCACATACACGTGTTTGCCTTTGGCCAAAGCATCCAAGGTAATTCGGCAATGCCATACGTCGGTCGTCGCAATGATTACTGCATCGATATCCGCACGGTCTAATAATTCCTTATAATTTCGGGTGGTATAGAGTTCCTTGCCGTATAATTCTTTGGCATTTTCTAGTCGGCCTGTATAAAGATCACAAATACCGGCTAATTCTACTCCCGGTACTTTAAGGGCAGTCGCTAGATCAAAGTGTCCTTGTACTCCAAAACCAATCACTCCTAATCTGATTTTTTCGCCCACAGAAATACGCTTTTCATACAGTAAAATACGCTCCTCAGATTTTTGTTGGGCTGCCAAGGAAGTCAATGGGAATGCGGCGCTTGCGACGCTTAAAGCTCCTATTTGTTGCAAAAACTTTTTGCGTGATGATTGATTTTCTTTCATAAGTTTAGATTTGTAGACCAATTTAATATAAAATTTCTAGAGACCATTCATTTACGTTTGTAAAGGTGAATGAAGCCAATAGATAAAGTCAGATGCTCACTCACTTTTTTAGAAAATCAATGAATTGATATTGAGAGAGTTAAGATATGGCGTCCCTGGATATACTTAAAGAGGGACTTGCACTCCGATTGCATGGTAAAAATCAATGGTTTTTTCCTACTTTAGGCTTTTTAAAAAAGCCCAAACAATATGAAAGTAGACTTCATCCATAAAATCCAACACATCGGGATTCCCGCACATGATTTAGAAATATCCATTCCATTTTACAAACGTCTGGGATTTGAGAATGTGATGGAATCGCCCTTTGAATTTGACGGGGGATATGGAACTTGCGTGATGATGAAAAATCATGAGGTAATCATCGAATTATACCAAATGCCTGAGAAACAATTAACGGAAATTAAGCAGCGAAAAAATGGGCATATAGACCACTTTGCCATTGACGTAATTGATATCGAAATCGCATTTGAGACCTTGAAAAAAGCGGGCTTTGAAATGTTAGAATCCACGCCTACCTTCTTGCCATTTTGGAAAAATGGAACTCGATTTTTCAATGTAAAAGGTCCGTCAGGGGAGACCATTGAATTCAATCAAATATTGTAATAAAGTCCAATGACCAAGGAGTCTTATTTTAAAAATAAGAATTTAAAGGGGTCTCAGGTAGATTAAAAAATGCATGCTTAGAAAAACCAAGCATGCATTTTTAAGAGAAGAGTATGAAAATTTATTTTGCTGGGATGAGCAATTCGATATTTTCCCAGCCAAATGAAACACCTTTAGCGACCACTTTATATTCCAAGACCTCTTTGAAATCTGACTTTTTGGGCTTCGCCTTGACAATGAACATATCTTTTTCAGCATTACGTGTCGTCTCACCGCCACGCTTAATTCCCCATTGTCCCACTTCCGTATTAAAAATTACTTGCCACTCTCCCTCACTTGGAATCATATAAATGGAGTACTTGCCTTTGGGTAAATTATTGCCACTAACAGAAATATCGGCATCGGTTTCCATCGTAGTGGCTGAGTTGGCCCCTGCGCGCCAAACTTTATCCATGGGAACCAATTCGCCCCACACTTTTCTGCCTTTTACCGAAGGTCCGCTATAAACTAGGGTAACATTTGCTTTGCCGATTAAACCTGTAACCGTCATTTTGGGACTTGCCGGTGCTTGTCCTTGCGCAAAAGTCCATTGAGAGGCCATCATTAAAAGACCTGCCAGGAAGTAGGATTTAATTGAGATCATTGTTTTCATTTTGTTATTTACGTTTAAGTTTAAATGAGTGTTTATAAAAATGCAATGTGGACTAAATTTAAAGTATATTTCTAAGTCGGCAAAACCTAAATACTCTGAATTTAAATTTGTATCAACGGAAGAGGTGTCGGATGCTATTTTGTATTTGATTAAATCCAAAAGGGGAGAAATAGTTTAGCCCGTCAGAACCAAAAGTGATCTTCGTTTATTGATCCATGAAATTGATTTATATTTGCGCCATAAATACCTTTTAATCCATGAATCCTAAAGTTGACGCATTCCTTTTAAACACCAAAAAATGGCGTGAAGAGCTCACCGTTCTAAGAAGCATTGTGATGGATAGTGGCTTAGGAGAAGAATTCAAATGGGGTGCACCTTGTTATGTGCATGAAAAGGCCAATGTCATTATGATTCATGGATTCAAAGACTATTTTGCCTTGATGTTTTTTAAAGGGGCACTCATGAAAGACCCGCAAGATTTGTTGCGTAAACCGGGCGAAAATACACAGTCGAGCCGACTCATTCGCTTGACAAGCATGGACGAAATGTTAGGACAGGAAGAGGTACTTCGAGCCTATATTCAAAATGCCATTGAAGTAGAAAAAGCAGGGGAGAAAGTGATTGCAAAGAAAACGGAAGAATACCCCGTTCCATTGGAATTGAAAGAAAGCTTTGCTGAAAATAGTGATTTACAACATGCCTTTTATGGGTTGACTCCGGGGCGCCAACGAGCCTACTTGTTGCATTTTGCGGAGGCCAAGCAATCGTCCACACGCAAGGCGAGAATTGAAAAATACACGCCCCGTATTTTAAACGGCAAAGGAATTTTAGACTGTTGGTGCGGACTCTCAAAACGAATGCCTACTTGCGATGGATCCCATAAGCACTTAAGTAAAATCGTCAATTAAAATACAACCTTGTGTCGATGTAATTTAACGCAAGAATTTAGACCGCCCTAGCCATTTTTACAAATAGCTTAACCACCATTTTTCCTTGTGCGCCGTTTTATAGGAATCATACCATTTGCACAAGGGGTACAGGCCGACGACGACTAGGGCCCAAATTAGGTACACAAAACCTAGGCTATATCCTTCCCCTTTTATGCTAAAAAGGAAGGGAAAGCTTTGTAGACTGTTGATGGCTTCAACTAGAGAGTGCCCTCTTGAAAAGTATAAAATCATGCAAATGGTGTGCACGAGATAGAAATGAAGGATGTAGTAAAAAAAGGCCGTTCTTCCGAATACGCGGAATGCTTTTGTTATTTTATTTTGGATCGTTTCCAAAAACGATAAGGCTAAAATAGCAATCACGATCATCACCGACATATAGGCCAAAGATGGGGGATATTTATGCACTTTTATAAAAGATAAAAACGTGTGAAACATGGTAT
>CANHXO010000082.1 GCA_947464595.1 Cytophagaceae bacterium | reverse complement strand
CTGGGTAAATTAGATACGATTGAGGAGGCTTTATCCTTGGCCGACTTATTTTTGTTGACTTCCGAAAAAGAAAGCTTTGGCTTATCGGCACTTGAGGCGATGGCCTGTGAAGTACCTGTTATATCCTCGAATGCCGGTGGCATCACGGAAGTAAACATTCATGGAGAAACAGGATTTGTTAGTGAAATCGGTGATGTGGATGATATGGCTAAAAATGCAATCGCTATTTTGTCAGACCTCGTTTTACATGCGACCATGAAAAAAAATGCATTAGAAAGGGCAAAATTATTTGACATTAAGAAGATTCTACCCCTTTACGAAAAGTACTACGAAAAAATTGTGGGTCAAAGTTGGCGCTTCCCGAATCCCAACCTTTTCGATAGCGATACGGAACTAGATTAATCCAACACATTTACCTTTTGGCGATCCGTCGTTTGTTCCAATAATTCCAGCATCGTTTTTTGATGGATTGGATGTATAAAATGGGGAGCAATCTCTGCCATGGGAAATAAAACAAAGCGTCTATGGGCAATTTGAGGATGTGGAATGTCTAGATTTTCACTGCTAAAAATAAGGTTTTCGATGAAAAGAATATCAAGATCGAGTAAGCGAGGGCCCCAGATTTCATCGCGCAGGCGACCAAAAAACTTTTCAATATCTAATAATTCAGACATGATTTTTTCTGGACTGAGGTCGGTTTCTACCTGTATTACTTGGTTTAAAAAATCGGCTTGATCGGTTTTTCCCCATGCAGCCGTTTGATAAATTTTGGAAAATGTGGCAATGCGCCCTATTTTTTTTTCAATTTCAAGGTATGAGTTTTTAAATATTTGAAGGGTATTTCCTAGATTGCCACCTAATGAGATAAAAACGAAACTTGACATAGATTTTTTAATTTAAAACAAGATACGAAATTCCTTTTTATGCTTTTATATTACGATGGAAGATGAATTAAAACCTGGCGTTCTTTTGATCTCAGAACCTTTTCTTGAAGACTCGACATTTCATAGGTCTGTTATTTTACTTTGTGAGCATTCAAATTCACATTCATTTGGACTCATATTAAACCAAAAGCAAGAGGTCGTTTTTGATTCTATTGTTGACGAGAAGGTATTGGAGAATGTACCCTTGTTTTCAGGTGGACCTGTAGATCCCACGATCATGCAATTCTTGCACCGAAGACCTGATCTTATTCCCGAAGGGATTGAAATTTCCGAAGGTATATTTTGGTCAGGCAGTTTTGAAAAGGCGATTGAGCACGTGGTCAGTGGGGCGATCAATTTCAACGAGATTAAATTTTTTATCGGGTATTCGGGTTGGGGCGCGGGCCAACTAGCCCGTGAGGTGAAGCAAAATGCGTGGTATTTACATCCGGCTCGAGAAGATTATGTCTTTGATGAATCGAATAAAAATTTATGGCGGACCGTACTCTATGATAAAGGTGGCGACTACCGTGTGTTGTCGACCTACCCGGATGATCCTACTTTAAATTAGCTTATTCGGGCCCAATTGGTGGTATCCTTTTTTTGTTGGCGCACCTGATCCCGTATCATCGCATTTTTATCGCTTTCTAAGGCGGGATCTTCTGATAAAATGGCCACTGCGGTTTCTCGGGCTACTTTTAAAATCTCCCCGTCTTTGGATAAATCAGCAATCATCAGGTCGATAGCCCCACTCTGTCTCGTACCACCGATGTCTCCAGGTCCTCTGAGTTGCAGGTCAACTTCTGCGATTTCAAAGCCATTATTCGTTCTTACCATTGTTTCAATGCGCTTTTTGGTATCGGCTGATATCTTGTAGTCTGTTAACAATAGGCAATAACTTTGTTCGGCACCTCGACCTACCCGACCTCTTAATTGGTGTAATTGGGCTAAGCCAAATCGCTCCGCACTTTCAATGATCATCACAGAGGCATTGGGGACATTGACTCCCACTTCAATCACGGTCGTTGCGACCATGATTTTAGTTTCATTTTTCACAAATCTTGCCATCTCAAAATCCTTATCTGCAGGCTTCATTTTTCCATGTAAAATCCCCAAAGGAATTTCAGGAAAGGCTCTAGTGATACTTTCATACCCATCCATCAAATCTTTGAAATCCATTTTTTCAGATTCCTCAATGAGTGGATAAACGATGTAGACTTGACGCCCTTTTTGAATCTCGCTTTGGATAAAACTGAAAACTTGTAAACGATGCGAATCATACCGATGAATCGTTTGAATTGGTTTTCTACCAGCAGGCAATTCATCAATTACTGAAACATCGAGATCTCCATACAAAGTCATAGCCAAGGTTCTCGGAATGGGAGTTGCCGTCATGACTAATACATGTGGATGAATTTGCTTGTTTTTATCCCAAAGTTTGGCTCTTTGAGCTACCCCAAATCGATGCTGTTCATCTATGATGCAAAGTCCCAAATTTTTAAACTGAACGACATCTTCAAAAATGGCATGTGTGCCCACTAGGATATTTAAAGAACCTGATTCTAATCCCTCATGTATTTCTACCCGATCTTTCTTCTTCACAGATCCGGTTAATTTGGCTATGGTGATGCCCAAAAGATCAGCAAACTTTTTTAATCCCTGAAAATGTTGGTCTGCTAAAATTTCGGTGGGGGCCAATAAACACGCCTGGGTTCCATTGTCGATGGCGAGTAACATGGAAATAAAGGCAACAATGGTTTTTCCGGAACCCACGTCCCCTTGAAGCAGTCGATTCATTTGATTGCCTGAGCGCATGTCTTCGAAAATCTCCCGAATCACTTTCTTTTGTGCTTCCGTTAATGAAAAGGGAAGATGATCCTTGTAAAAAGTCGTTAATAAGGCAGCTGAAGAAAACACTTGGCCCGGAAAGGCTGATTTACGAACTAAATTTTGCTTAATTAAGCGCAACTGATTGTAAAATAATTCTTCAAATTTCAAGCGTCTCCTCGCTTGGTGTAGCCAATTTTCCGACTGTGGTAGGTGAATGTGGTATAAGGCTTCCTGCTTAGAAATTAATTTAAATTGCTGGATGATCTCTTGAGGCAAAGTTTCCCTGATATAAGGGAAAGCAATTTCTAACAAATTTTTTTGCAAGGTTGCGATCAACTTACTGTCGATGTATTTCTTACGTAATTTTTCAGTTAACGGATAAATGGGTTGGAAAAATTTCTCTGAAATTTGGGGGCCTTTGTAGACCTCCATCTCAGGATGTGTCATTTGGATTTGTCCATTAAAGCTTCCCGGCTTGCCGTAAAATAAAAAATCCACGCCGCCAACCAATGATTTTTCAATCCATTTAACACCTTGAAACCATACTAATTCGATGCATCCCGTTTCATCACAGCATTCTGCTACGAGTCTTTCTCTCCGGCCAACGCCTATTTTTTCCTTGTATTTGATGCGTCCAATACATTGGACATTTTCCATTTGATCATTGATTTGACCGATAGGGATGATTAAAGTTCTATCTTCATATCTAAATGGAAAATATTGAATCAAGTCCCCAAAAGTAAACAGCCCTAGTTCGGATTGCAGTAGAGCCAATCGCGCGGGAGTCATTCCCCGCAAACTGGCCAAATCTGAATCAAAAAAATGGGAAGTGGACATTGATCAAAAATTTTGTGAATTTAGGTATATTTACAAAACCTTTACATGGATTTTTTCAAAAGCTTTATGGCGCGCGAATATTTTTTTTCTTTTAATCAAAATACAAGAGATTTAAAAACGATTCTTTCTTTCCTTCTTTTTGTTCAATTTTCGGCATGGGGACAATGCGAAACGAAAGTTTGGGTGGCTACGGATAAAAAAATCATCATGTTTGCCCCTGAACCAGGTGAAAATCCTACTCCTATTTTAATGCCAGTGAATGGGGCTAAAACGCCTGGAATAAAATGGTCATGGACACCTAAATTGGGTTTATCAGATCCTTTTAGCCTAAACCCTTATTTTGATGTCAAAGGATTAGGGGATTTAGGAGGAAGTGCATTTAAGACGACGTACTTTGTTAATGGGTATCTACCTGGTGCGACGACGGCGGAAGATTGTAAGAATTTTGCTACTATAGATATTATTATTTTGGCGAGAGTAAAACCTTATGACGCCATCTCGCCAAACAATGATGATTTAAATGATTATTGGAGCATCGATAATATTTCTGCCTATCCGGATGCAGAAATTTATGTCATGGATCGCTGGGGATTGAAGGTATATGAAAGCTCGGGCGCGATGTATGATGAAAAACCGTTTAGAGGGAAATATAATGGAAAAGATTTGCCCACGGGCACTTACATGTACGTAATTCGACCTAATTTGGAAAACTATCCGGATGCCTACCCAGATGTCGTAGGAAATTTAACCATTGTAAGGTAATGAAGGGATATTTAGATCAAAACATTCAGTCGGAGGGATTTGTAGTAAGCCAATTTGAAGATTTACTCAATTGGGCTCGGGCAAGTTCTTTATGGCCAATGAGTTTTGGTTTGGCTTGTTGTGCCATTGAAATGATGCAAACTTTTGCCTCTGGATATGATTTGGATCGCTTTGGTGTGTTTCCAAGGCCTTCCCCTAGGCAGTCAGATGTGATGATAGTGGCTGGTACGGTTACATTTAAGATGGCAGATCGAATCAGAAGGCTCTATGAACAAATGCCGGAACCCCGTTACGTGATTTCGATGGGTTCATGTGCAAATTGCGGAGGACCCTATTGGGAACATGGATACCATGTGGTCAAAGGGGTAGACCGAGTAATCCCTGTAGACGTTTATGTTCCAGGTTGTCCACCAAGACCAGAGGCTTTGCTTGGAGGCATTTTGAAATTACAAGAAAAAATCAATCAAGAAACACGTGTAGTGCCCCAAATTATTTTGGATGCCATCGCTCAAAAAGCCTAAGGATGGATGTAATAGAAATAAAAAATTTGATTGAAAGTGAATTGAACATCACGGTTGAGTGGGACGAAAAATTAGGTCGCATCACAGTTCAACCTGATCATTTAATTTCCATTTGTGATTTTTTATGGCGCAATCCAGCGACTTATTTTGATTCACTCTCTTGCCTTACCGCGATAGACAATGGTCCTGAAAAGGGCACACTTGAACTCATTTATACCCTTTATTCAATCCCAAATCATGTGACTTTTCACATACGGTTGGAAGTTCCAAGGTTACAAGATGATGGGAAATTACCAGTTGTGCCTACTTTGAGTGGGATATGGAAAACGGCCAATTGGCATGAGCGCGAAGCATATGATCTCGTGGGGGTTGTCTTTGAAGGTCATCCAGACATGACTCGTATTTTATTACCTGCTGATTGGGTAGGTCATCCTCTTCGCAAAGATTATGTAGAACAAGATAAGTACCACGGAATTCAAGTTAAATTTTAGTTTATGAAAATTGCAGGCTTCACCTTCATTCGGAATGCGATTAAAAATGATTATTCGATCGTAGAAGCCATTACGTCAATTTTACCTATTTGTGACGAGTTTGTTGTGGCCGTGGGTCAATCAGAGGATAATACGCTGGGTCTAATTCAAGGAATCAAATCAGATAAAATCAGGATTATTGAGACGATTTGGGATGACACAAAACGTGAAGGGGGACGGGTTTTTGCTATAGAAACGGATAAGGCATATCAAGCTATTTCACCAGATACCGACTGGGCATTTTATATTCAAGGAGATGAATGTGTGCATGAAGATGATCTCAATGGTATTTTAGAGGATTTAAAAGAGCATCAGGAAAACCCTGAGGTGGAGGGTTTATTGTTTAAATACAGGCACTTTTATGGGTCCTTTGATTACATCGCATCTTCTAGAAAGTGGTATAGAAAAGAGATTCGGATTGTGCGTTTTAACCCCCTCGTTCATTCTTATAAAGATGCACAGGGATTTAGAAAAGATGGGAAAAAATTAAAAGTGAAAGAAATTTCCGCACATATTTTTCATTATGGTTGGGTTAAACCCCCCACCGGCTTAAATCAAAAAGTGAGGAATTTCACCCAATTTTACCATGATGACGCTTGGCTTGCGAAAAATGTCCCCGCAGATTATGAATTTGATTTTGGAAATGCAGAAAGGCTAATTAGGTTTACGGGGACGCATCCCAAAGTTTCTCAATCTAGGATCCAGGCACAAAATTGGGACTTTGATTTTGATCCAGCGGTACTTCAATCTAAGATGAGTTTGCGTAGAAAAGTGCTTCAAAAAATTACCGATTGGACAGGTTGGAGAATCGGGGAATATAAAAACTATCAACGTATTTGATGAAATAAATCCAATATTTTCCGGCAAAAAGGAAGTTGGCAGTAGTCTTCGCTTATACAGTTTCTAAGGCTCATCTAATATGAATAAAGTGCCACGTTACTTCTGAGGCACCGCATACACATTTATCGTTTGGCTATAATTGACTAAGTCAGCAGCAACTTTTAATTCAACAACTGTTGCATTAATATCAAAATCAGCAAAGTAGAAAATATCATAGCCATTGTTTTTAATGATTTCAAATAATTCAACCTTTGCTGCTTTACTCGCCTTACCAAAACTTTCTGCAACAATAACAGGCTTGTACGCTTGAATTAAATCTGAAATGGATTTAATGATTTCTTTGTCATACCCTTCCGTGTCAATTTTAATAAAAGACAATTTCTGAATCATGGAAGTATATTCCGTTTCTAAAAATGTCTTTAAATGTATTCCCTCTACCATTCCATCAAAAACAAATTTTCCGTATTTCCTGTCGCGGGTTTCAGATATTGCCCCATTTCCAAAACTTGCTTCTGAAGATATATAATAGAATGATTTCGGTGTCACTGAAATTGCACAACGATACGGATGTATAACATATTTATCCTTATTTAAATTAGCATTGGATTCTAAAATTTTAAAGACATAAGGATTTGGATCAAATCCGATCGTTATTCCTGTCATGCCTGTACATAAAGCCATAGGCACTGTGGTATCGCCAATATTTGCTCCAATATCAATAGCCAAATCACCTGCCTTAATAAATTGATTAAAAAAAGCAACGGTTGCTTCATTTAGAGTAATCTTAGGGGCTAAAGGACTAGACCAATTGGCGAAATCTATTTCCCCATACTGATTCATATTTAAATGATCAATAATGGGCGGATATTCTTTAGTGAATCTTCTAGCAATTTTTCTCGCAAACGAATTTTTTAAATAGGTAAACATAGTCGTGTTTTTAATTTGTTTACAAAAGTAGACTAATTACTTATCATACTTTCACGAAAATATGAATATATTAAAATGTTTTTCTTGCATTGCAATCGCTAAATTATTTTCAATCATCAGGCTTCTAATTGCCGCATTTGAGTTGCAGATAATGCTTTAGAAATAGCTTTAAATAAGGTTTTCCAAACTCTCTGGATGTATTAAATATTGCATTTTCACCATTATCTCTATCGCCATTAATTTTACCAAAATGAGTATGAGAAATAATGAATTCATCCACTAGAGAATTCGAATGAGCAAAATTGACTTAAGGCAAACTGGCTACCGATAGGGCCTGTTTTGTTTAAAAATTCTCTTCTTTTCATCGTATTTAAAATAGGGTTAAATAGGAAAGAATCTAAACATCCGTATTTATGATGGTCTTTCATTTTAGATATAATTCGATTTTAAAGCAGACATTCCGAAACCATGATTATTTTCAAGAAGTAGCCTACAGTTGAATAATTTATCTACTTTCGTGCACTGATATCTATAAAAAAACTCCAAATATGTCCACATTAAAAAGGATTTTCAAAAGAAACACCCACAATTCCTTTTTTAAAGCACTTGCTGGATTTGGTCGTTCTCTAAACAGAATGTATGAAAATAGAAACCACGATATTTACAGCAATGGGGAGGTAACCATATTAAGTAAAATTGCTAAAATGAATCCCAATATCATAATAGATGGTGGTGCAAATGTGGGGGACTATTCAATAATAGCAAATAAAATAATGCCTGATTGCAAAATCTATGCTTTTGAACCCGTAGAAGCTACATTTCAGCAATTTCTAACCAATATTAAAGATTTGCAAAATATAATACCCATTAAAAAAGGGCTATACAAAGAGAACTGTCACTTGGAAATAAATTTATTCGATTCCAATGAACATTCTTCCTTATACGATATTGATGGAATAGCAAATAGCTCGGATCACAAACAAACAATTGGACTTGTTCGAGGAGATGATTTTATAAAAGACAATAATATTACTTCGATTGATTTTTTGAAGCTCGATATTGAAGGAGCTGAATATGATGGTTTGCTTGGATTTGAAAATGCAATTAAGGGTGGAATTGTCAAGCTAGTCCAATTTGAATATGGATACATTAATATTTCAACTAAGAAATTACTGATTGATTATTATACATTTTTTGAAGCGAATGGATATATCGTTGGTAAAGTTTTTCCAAAGAATGTAGAATTCAGAAATTATAATTTTAAATATGAAGATTTTATCGGACCCAATTTCGTTGCTGTCAAAAAAACGGAGACTACATTGATTAATGCACTAATAAATAGTTAGTTTTAAAAACGAAATTCTTCGATTCCTTTTTTCTTAAAATCATTAATCAATACTCTACTTGGTTATAGATTATTTTGTTAAATCACCCTCCTCTTTTCCTCACAAAATGAACTATAATTTATTTTGAAATATTTTGTTCACATTGACAAAGCGATCAAATGTCATTGTGTTTTTAATCATTGATTGGTTAAAGGTTTGAATTTGCTTTTTAAGGTACGTCTGATGCTCTATAAGTGCCTTATTATAAGTATTGTCTTTTTGCAAATTGTTTTTGAATAGTGGATCCTTATTTATATTGTAAAAGCCAACACAGGTTTCCCCGTTAAATTGGTAACAATATTCTTTACTGTAACAATGATAAAGCCCCCCTTTATAATTGATACTATACCTATTGCAATCATTTTTGAAAAGTGATTTGCCTAATGAATAATAAGGCTTATTGTAATGTAGAATATCCAAAATTGAAGGCATTACGTCAATTTGATTGGCCACATCATCCCTTTCGCCTATCAAACTACTGTTGGGTTGGTAAAAAACAATAGGAATTGACATATCTTTTTTATTGGTCAAATCAACGCCTGTATTTGGACCGGTATGATCAGCCGTGATTACAAATAAGGTATGATTGAACCAAGCTTCTTTTTTTGCTTTTTCAAAGAACTCTTTTAAGGCAAAATCGGTATAATTTACAGTGGTATTAATTGGGTGGCCCTTTATTTTAAAACGATTGCCATATTTTGCAGGAATACTATATGGGTGATGATTGCTAAGGGTGAACATCACGGAAACAAAAGGTTTTTT
>CANHXO010000081.1 GCA_947464595.1 Cytophagaceae bacterium | reverse complement strand
GAAAATTGTCATTATCCTTGTCTTGAATGCTAATTCTTCGATACCATGATTTAAACATGATACCTCTTCTTTATTTCTATCAACACGTCAAAGAACTCTTTAAACTCGAACATTAATCTAAGTTATTTCTAACCGCTTAATCCTCTCGTCTATGCGCTAGCTGCGTTTAGCTAGCAATTGGGAGTGCAAAGATGCACGATTAATTTTTTTGGTCCAAATTATTTCTGAAATAAAATGAATTATTTTTTCAAAGGATTTAATTGTAAAATTCTAGAAAGATAAAATATAATTTTTCTGCTTTCCGTTGCCAACTAATAGGTATTTGCCTTTGATTTGATGAAAATTGATAGGTGCTTGATAATCAGTGACTTTCACCTTGTTTATACTGATGGCATTGCCTTGAATCGCTTTTCTTGCCTCCCCTTTGGATGAACAGATTAAATTTGAGCACCCAATACTGATTAAATCAGTTATGTTCGCACACTCGGCCAATAATTCACTCGAAATTTGGTGAATCGGCAATTGGGCCAACAACATTTCCGAGGCATTTTCTAGTTTTTCGACTGCATCTTTTGAAAATAAAAGCTCCGAGGCCTCTATGACCAACTGAGTCGTAACTTCCCCATGAACGCGAGAAGTAACCTCAAATGCAATAGCTTTTTGAAGTATTCTTAAATGCGGTGCTTCAGCATGCTCTTTTTCCAATTCAAGTATTTCCCTTTGACTATATAAGGTGAAAACCCGAATTAATCTCGATACATCCGCATCCGCGGCGTTTAACCAAAATTGATAAAATTGATACGGACTCGTCTTTTCAGCATCTAACCAAATGTTACCGGACTCAGATTTACCAAACTTAGTTCCATCCGACTTAGTCACTAAGGGTGTTGTCAAGGCAAATGCAGCACGCCCTGTCGCTTCTTCATCATGTCCCTCTTTTCTTCGAATCAATTCAGTACCTGTCGTTATATTCCCCCATTGATCCGAACCGCCCATCTGTAAACGGACATTTTTGGTTTTATATAAATGGTAAAAATCATAACCTTGTAATAATTGGTATGAAAATTCAGTAAAAGAAATACCCGTTTCTAATCTAGTTTTGACAGAGTCTTTTGACATCATGTAATTCACCGTCAAGAATTTACCCGCCTCTCTTAAAAATCCTAAAAAGCTAAATTCCTTAAACCAATCATAATTATTGACCAGCTCAGCCGAATTTTGCTCGGCCCCAAATGCTAAAAATTTCTCTAATTGTTTTTGAATACCTATTTGATTATCTCGCAAAGTCTGCTCAGATAAAAATTCTCGCTCTGCCGACTTACCCGATGGGTCTCCAATCATGCCGGTGGCACCGCCAATTAAAGCAATGGGTTTGTGGCCGGCCAATTGGAAATGCTTTAAGAGCATGATGGCAGCTAAATTTCCAATGTGCAAACTAGGTGCTGTAGGGTCAAAACCAATATAGGCAACCGTCATTTCCTTGTTGAGATGCTCCTCAAGGCCTGGAATCATATCATGTAACATGCCGCGCCAACGTAATTCTTCGATGAAATTGATCTTCATATTTTCAAACCCATTTTTTAAAATACTTCCTAATGCTAAAAAAACGAAATAAAAACATTTCTATGTCTCTATTAACCCAATAGGGTCGCAAAAATAACAATATCCATTTAATTTATTGCTAATGATAAAATAAGCAAGCATCGCCATAACTCAAAAATCGATACTCTCGTAGAAGAGCCTCCTGATAAACTTGCTTCCAATCTTGGCCAATAATAGCGGATACCAAAACCAATAAAGTGGATTTCGGTTGGTGAAAATTGGTTATGATCGCATCGCAAAATCGCAATGAATACCCTGGCATGATTAAAAGTTCCGTCGTTATGACCCACTCTGGTATTCCCTTATTCTGCATGAAAGTTAACACTGCTTCCAAGGCATCACTCGTTCCAATCACTTCGCCACGCGACAAATAAGGAAATTCTTTAGGTATATTTAAACCCGTAGATGGGATTTCTAATCCCTCCATTAGCCAAACTCCAGCCCAATAAAGACTTTCCAGGGCTCGCAAGGACGTGGTGCCAACGGGAATGACAGGACCCTCATGATTCTTTAAATTTTCTATGAAATCCTTGGAGAAGATGAGTTGTTCCCGGTGCATCGGGTGATTCTGGACATTTTCTTCCTTGACAGGTAAAAAAGTACCCGCTCCCACATGGAGGGTTAAATAAAGGGTCTTGATGCCCCGCTTATCTAAACCGTTAAAAACGTCTTTTGAAAAATGCAAGGAAGCTGTGGGAGCTGCTACCGCCCCTGATTCTTTAGAAAATATGGTTTGGTAGCGATTTTTATCTTCGTTGCCAACTTCTCGCTCTATATAGGGAGGAAGTGGAATTTTGCCCACCTCATCTAAAATTTTGGCAAAAGGTATTGGCTCATCCCAAGTGATTCTGATTAAATTTTTCGGTCGATCAAACCATTCAAAGGTTAAATTAATTTCCTTCGAATCTATCTCAAGAGAGCGCTTAATTTGCTCGGATTCTTTCCATCTCTTTTTATTGCCCACCAAGCATTCCCAAATAGATTCTGTATCCTGATTGAGGACCGATTGAGTAGCCAAGTCCCCCTGGTTAGGCTTCAATAGAAATACTTCAATGTTCGTGCCTGAATCTTTTTTCAAATTAATTCTTGCGGGTATCACCTTGGTATTATTAAAAATTAATAACCCGTTTTGAGGCAAAAAATCAGGTAAATTCTTGAAAATATGGTGATTAACCTTGCCTGACTCATAAACTAATAGCTTGGAATCATCCCGGTTTTTTAATGGGAAAAGGGCAATTTTGTCTTCAGGCAACTGATAATCATAATCCTGAATAAAGATATTGGGCATATTGGACTTCATTCCAATGAATCAGATTTTGGTAAACTTAATAATCTTGCGGGTAAATAAATTAACCAGACTAATGCGATACAAATGCCTAAAAGAGGAAGGTACGAAAAGTCTTGGTTTCTAGTTCTTTCGTCATTTAATAATAAAAGAGTCCTAAGAATTATAATTAAATAAATATGAATCCCTGTAGGCAGAAAATGCAACCAATCAATGCATGTTTTTTTGATATTTTCAGGTACTTTATCTAAAAAAAGTTGGTTTAAAAATCCAAAATTAAAGGCAGGCACTTTTTCTACGGTTTTGATTAATAATAAAATTAAAATATTAAAAATGCTTATCACGCCAGCCAGCAAATAAAAAATCTCGTCTTTAGGTAAGAAGCCATCCCCTCTGCCCGTTTCCCCGAAATGTACCGCTACCGGGTCAGGTAATCCTCGATAGATAAATAAAAGAGTGATACCTAGACTGATTAAAGTAAAGATTCTAAGTACACGAGAAAGGAAATAATCGATCGACATATTTTTGAGATTGTAGACAAAATTAGTTTTGAAATCTTGGATGACCTAATCTTTACCTTTATTCTCTCATTCAAAGGTATATTTTTAGCAAATATTTGAATTAAAGGGTGAAAAAAGTATTTTTGTCTTCCACAAAAAACAAACAATGCCTATATATACTAAAAATGGTGATCAAGGTTTTACTAGGTTGGCCAATGGCATAGATTTAATAAAGTCGGATGTTCGATTAGCCGCCATTGGAGATGTGGATGAGTTAAATTCATTCATTGGATTACTTTTGTGTAAAGTCCATGAGGAATTAGCTCCCCAATTAATTAAAATTCAGCAAAATTTATTTGTTTTAGGCGCCCACCTTGCTGCTGATTCAAAGGAGTATTTAGGAAACATGAAATTGATTTCTAAGCAGGATATAATGGCCTTGGAGGGAATGATTGATGAGATTGATGCTGATTTAGAGCCCATGCGGTTTTTTATTTTACCTGGTGGCCATGAGACTATTGCCATAGCTCAAATTACTCGAACTGTTTGTAGGCGTGCGGAGCGAAGCTTAATCGAATGGGTAAAGCCTATTCAAAATGATGATTACGCCATTTCGATCATATATTTAAATAGATTATCAGATTACTTATTTATGATGTGCCGGTCTTTGCATAAATCTTTAGGGGTACCAGAAACACCTTGGAATTCAGGCAAATAAGAATAATAAAATATGGAAATTCAAATACACCCTATTTCAAAGTCGAGAATCGATGAAGTCGATTTTAACCAATTAACTTTTGGCCGCAGTTTCGCAGATCATATGTTGATCGCTGAATATGCTGATGGCGCTTGGCAATCGATGACCATACAGCCTTATGGCCCATTGAGCTATCAGCCAGCCATGATGTCCATTCATTATGGCCAATCGATTTTTGAAGGTATGAAGGGATATCGTTCTTCCGAAGGAGATGTTTTGGTTTTTCGTCCGCAGGAAAATTTCAAGCGTTTTAATAAATCGGCTGTTCGAATGTGCATGCCCGAGGTACCAGAGGAGATTTTTTTGGGTGGTTTGAAAAAATTATTGGAAATAGATAATGCTTGGGTTCCTGAAAAAGAAGGTTGCTCTTTATATATACGTCCTTTTATGTTTGCCACAGATGAGTATGTTGGGGTAAGTCCTTCAACTACCTACAAGTTTATTATATTCAATTGCCCCGTTGGCTCTTATTATTCAAAGCCTTTAAAAGTTCGTGTGGAAACTGAATATATTCGGGCGGCAAAAGGGGGAGTGGGTTTTGCAAAAAATGCTGGAAATTATGGGGGTTCATTATTCCCGACTCAGAAGGCCATGCAAGCGGGATATGATCAAATTATTTGGACGGATGCGGCAACGCATCAATATGTGGAAGAAGCTGGTACAATGAATTTGATGTTTATGGTTGGAGGATCACTTGTTACTGCGCCCACAGGTGACACTATTTTAGATGGCGTGACTCGAAAATCAGTTATCCAAATTGCAAAAGACTGGGGAATTGATGTACAAGAGCGTCAACTTTCCGTGAAAGAGTTAGTCAATGGTATTTTAGATGGTTCAGTTACGGAGGCGTTTGGCGCTGGTACTGCGGCCGTTATTGCCCCTATTCAAACCATTGGTTTTGATGGGGTGGATTATCAATTACCAGATAAAAAAGAATCAGATTTCTCCAGCAAGGTTTTTACCGAAATTAACCAAATTAGATTGGGCAAAATTAAAGATACACGGGGATGGGTTTGGAAAGTTTAATTCATTTTTGAAAAAACCAGTTTAATGCCCGGGTCTTTATTGGTGCTAACATCCTCTAAAACGACTCGGGTTTTTTTGTCCTTTTCCCAAATAATTTTACTGCCTTGGGTAATAGAGGCTCCAAATTTCACTTGTAAATATTCGGTGAATTTTTGTTTTACATCTTCTACTTGAGGTTTTGTTTCTACAAAAATATCAAAGTCGATCTCTTTCAATTTATTTTCTGTATCACTTAAGTAGGTGATGTCCGTAAAATTCAAATCGCTGTCGTCAAAATATAGCGTATACGATTTGCCATTATTTGGCTGGTTTTCAGCTAATTCAATCTTTTCGTTCAAGGAGTCTATCGAAATTCCCCAAGATTGATTTCTGACAATTCCTTTTGGACTTAACGTAATTTTTTGTACCAATTCGCCACTTTTTCCCCACGCGTTTAAAGCGATTTGGTCTACATCTGATCTGATATTTGTGGCATTTTCTCCATTCTCTTGCGATGAATTACATGAAAAAATCAGAAGGGCGAAAACCACAATCAAAATCATTGATTTTGTTGAAAGGTTGGAATGTTGAATGAAAGATTTTTTTATGTAGTTCATTAGGGCATTTTAAAACTTAAATTTATTGAAATGATTCAAAAAAAGCGATAACTATTAAAATAAATGTTATTTTTGTCTTGATTTAAAGGTAGAAAAGAACTTAAAAATATATAAGATTATTAGTGGTTAGGTATTATAAAAATAGGTCGGTTGTTAACTGGCCTATTTTTTATTTGTTTAAATCTGTTGTAAGTCAAGTGAATACATGGGTATTTCAATCGGATATCTAGGTTATTTGCAGTGAGTGAATTCACCTATTTAATTACGAGCTCCTGGATTAAAATTCGATTTTTTATTTTCTTTAAATACAATGCTATCAAGATGCATACAAAGTGTGCATTTACTTGATAAGCCAGTAAAATCAATAAAGTTAGAATAGGTGCTCCATTTCTTAAATTCAAGGAAGTAGGGGGAAAGAAAATTGAATAATCGGTTAATTTATTCGAAAATGATCGTTTCTGTTTGGTTATTCCATGTTTCAAAAGAAGCTAGATACTTCTTTTCTATGATGGGTCTTTTTATTTTCAGCGTAGGCGTAAGGCAATTGTTTTCAATGGTCCAATCTTCTTTTAAAACAATCATTTTAGAGATATGTTCATACTTTTTAAACTGAGGATTGGCGGTATTTCTCACACTTTCTAAGCTTGCGATCAAGGTGTTTGTATCCAGTTTTTTCCCTTCGATGCTTAAGATGAGTAATGCAATGGGTTGAGGTAAATTGATGCCTACGACACAGCATTGTTCAATTAAGGAATCTGCTGCGAGGCTATTCTCTATCGGAGCAGGAGATACATAATGTCCTTTAGCTGTTTTGAAATTGTCTTTAACTCTACCTATGATGGACAAAAAGCCCTTGGAATCAATTTCCCCCATATCGCCAGTTTTTAGCCATCCATCTTCAAAAAGTTCTTTGGTCAATTGTTCTTCCTTGTAATATCCCCAAGAATTGTAGTTGGCCTTCATTTGAATTTCTCCCGTTTCAGGATCGATTCTAGTTTGGCAGTTTTTATGAATTTTGCCAACCGTTCCGATTCTTATTTCATTTCTAGGCATCAGTGAGTTTAAGCCCATATTTTCAGTCATTCCGTAGGCTTCTTGAATAAAAAAATCAATTTTTTGATACCATTTTAATAATTCAGGTGGCATGGGCGCTGCGCCAGTGAGCATTAATATGGCTTTATCTAAGCCAAGCCCTTTTTTGATTTTTTTCTTAATGATTTGTTTGATTATGGGAATCTTTAAAAGTAGATCAAGTTTTTTTTGTCCACCTATTTTTTCTAAAATTCCTTCTTGGAATTTGCTCCAAATTCTAGGAACAGCTAGGAAGTGAGTAGGATTTGCCTGAACTAAATTTTCTTTAAAAGTATTGAGGTTTTCAACGAAATAAATGGTTCCTCCTGCGGCAATGCAGGCGAATTCAACAATATTTCTTTCTGCAATGTGGCATAAGGGCAAATAGGAAATAAATCGTGTTTCAGGGGTGTCTAAATAGGCGATTTCTCTCGCTAAATTCAGTGCTTGTGCTACGGAGCTGTTGGGAATCATGACACCTTTGGGTGTCCCCGTTGTGCCTGATGTATACACTATCGTAGCTAAGTCTTTATCTTGAGGTATATAAGGTCGGAAATTCGGGAATTCTTGCGTCAGGATATCCTTCCAATGCAACCCATTTTGTCCATCTGAATCAGGTGTATGGATGACATCAATGTGAGGCGGTATGCCTCTTTTAATGGAATCCCAATGATCTAATTTGCCTACAATAAGTACTTGGCAATCAGAATGTACCAAAACTTGATTCAGTTGCTCTGCTGTTAAAGTGGCATAAAATGGAACGGATACGCAACCTGATGCTGAAATAGCTAAGTCTGATAAAATCCAATAGGCTGAGTTTTTGGATAAAATACCCACATGTTTTGGGCCCGATTGAACTTTATCTTGTAAGTAGGCCGCTAATTTATTGACCTGATTTTCGGAATCTTGATAGGTAAAATCTATGAAATCATTGCCAACCGGTTGTTTTAGAAAAATATCACTGGGTTTTTTTTGAGCCCAATAATAGAAATTTTCCAAATTACTTTGGTAGGTAGAAATCATAGGTTTTTAGGTTTTATTCGCTAAAAATAAAACTTAATTCTTTTAAATCATACTCTTTGATTTCATTCGATTTTTGAAGGACTAGATGGCCATTGGGATTTACCTGAATGATCTGCCCTGAAAATACTCCAGTTATGTCTTCGAATAGTGCCTTGGATTGAAAACGGAATAAATGTTGGTGGTAAACTTGATCAATAAGTTCAAAATGGTTTGAGAGAAAATGTTGGTAATGGTTTTCGATTTCCATGGATATGGCATTGAAAATATCTCGAATATCGATGCTAGAAGGAGACTTTGTCCATTTTTTCAATGAGCTAGCCCTTAAATTGTCAAAATCCATTTGATTGATATTAATGCCAATTCCTACAATGGAAAAATTCCATTTGCCTGATTGAAAGTTGTTTTCAATCAGAATTCCAGCAATCTTTTGTTCCTCTAAATAAAGATCGTTAGGCCATTTAATTTTAAGCGGTAATTCTTCTAATAAGGTGTTTTTAGCCCATTTCTGAAGGCCTTCAAGGATGCCAATGGAAATAGCTTTGCTTAAATAAAATTGATGGTTAGCTTGTTGGCCCGTGGGCTTTAGCAAATAGGAAACCAATAGATTTTCATGAGGTTGGGCTAGCCATTGATTTCCCCTTTGGCCTTTTCCCGCTGTTTGGTGCCCAGCAATCCACGCGAAACCATCAGGTAACTGATATTCGAGCGCCTCTTGGAATCCTAATGAATTCGTAGAAGCACATGATTCATGATATTTGGTATTTTTGCCTACGAACCGAGTGGGCGCTTGATATTTGTTCAAATTTTATTTGTAATTTTATGTTTACAACAACAAATTTAATTTTTTATTCGTTTAAAAATCATTTATGCCTAAAAGTCCTAATAAAGCCGCTACAATCATTGATTCATCTGAAGTATTAGTTCAATGTGTGGTGAAAGGAATGCAAGAGAAGAAAGCTCAAGAAATTGTCGTGATGGATTTAAGAGGTGTTCACAATGCTTTTACTGATTTTTTTGTTATTTGTTCAGGAACATCGGATACTCAAATTGAAGCTATTGCTGATTCGGTTGACAAGGAAGTTTGGGAACAGGCACGTGTTCATGTTCATGCTATGGAGGGCAAGGCCAATCGGGAATGGATTTTAATGGACTATTATGAAGTCATTGTGCATGTGTTTTTGAAAGATAAGCGTACATTTTTTAAATTGGAGGAGCTTTGGGGGGATGCTAAATTCACCAATATTCCTGATTAAAATCAATCAGAGGTTATTTAAAATAAATTTTAAATTTTTCGAACTAATTTGGTTGTTTTAAAGTTTAAATGCCCAAATACCTAAAAACAAAATGGCTAAACAAGGAAGTAATTTTAAAAACAGTAAACGATCGGGTATTCAACCCAGGTTACCTAAAAAGCCAGTGGGAGGTATGCAGAGTTGGCTTATGATTGGTCTTGCCATTACGATGGTCAGCATGTTCTTTTTCACTAAGCAAAGAACGTTGCAGGAGATTAATCAAAATCAATTTGAATCCATGATTATTCAAAAGGAAGTGGAGGGCGTTACGATTGTGAATGATCGCTTAGTGGAGGTTAGTTTGAAATCAGCGTATGTGAGTAAGTATTTCAAAGATTCTCCGCAGGGAATGATATCGATTAAGAAGGGGCCTCATTTTGAGTTTCCGATTATTTCAAAGGAGG
>CANHXO010000080.1 GCA_947464595.1 Cytophagaceae bacterium | reverse complement strand
TTTGGTCCCTCTGCATGGCCGTGTTATTTATTTGTAACTTGCCTCGTCATGTACTTTTCTGGCCAAAAAGGTTTATTTAAATCTCAAATCGTTGCCCATTGGATTCCTAAAACGCCTTATCAATAATGTATAAAATCATTGAAAACTCTTACGATTCATTTAAAGAAAATCGAATAAAAGAACGGGCATTCGCATATGATCTTTGGTTGACGCTCGTGGAAGAGTGGTCAAACAGTCCTATGCTTGATGTGTCCGAAATTGGCCAAACCTATGAAGGGAAACCCATACATCAAATAAAATTTGGCATCGGACCCATCCATATTTGTGCTTGGTCACAAATGCATGGAGACGAAGCCACTGCGACCATGGCGATTGCCGATATTTTGCGTTTATTATCTAATACATCGGAAGAACTACTTCCATTTAGGGAAAAATTACATCAAAATATAACCTTATTTATCCTTCCCAGATTGAATGCTGATGGGGCTGAAAGGTGGACAAGAGAAACTGCTTTGGGCATAGACATGAATCGAGATGCCATTCAAAAATACTCAGCAGAAGCTAAAATCTTAAGCCAATGGGCTCAAGAAATTAAACCCGTTTTTTCATTCAATCTTCACGATCAGCATCGTTTATATTCGGTAGGACAAACTCCTCATCAAACACATATAGCTTTACTAGCCACGACGGGCGACGAAAACGGAACTTGGACTGAGTCGCGTCTCAGAGCGGGTAAACTGGCCAATAGGCTAACAAAAATAGCACACAGCATTTACCCAAATAAAATAGCCAAATGGACGGATGAATATAATGCAAGGGCATTTGGAGATTATTTTCAAGGCCAAAACTTTGGCTTAATTTTATTGGAATCTGGCGGCGCTAGCTGGGATTTAGAAAAACAATCATTAAGAAAAACAAATGCTTGTTTATTGTTGGATGCACTCTACGCCATAAGCAATAATGAATGGCAAAAGGAAGACATATCTACTTATGAGTCATTATTAACTAACGAGCGAAATATCTTTGATATAAAATTGACTAATGCGCCCTTAAGCAAAGAAAATAAAATGGCGCGCGCTGATATAGGATTGAATATAGTAGAGGAGTTTATGGACGGTAAAATCCATTTTGCATGGACCATCGAGGAAATAGGTGACCTACAATTCTTTCATGGGCTAACTGAAATGGACGCAAGCAATTATGAACTTTACGACCATAATAATCTAAAAAAAGGCGAGCCTTACTCATCCGTGAAGATGAATGAAAAAGGAAAAGTGGTTTTTAATTTAATCGAATACACAAATAAAATAAACAAATAAAAATGACATCATTACCCATTATAATCATTGGCGTTAACCCATTTGCCATAGAAGTGGCTCACATCTTCCAATTAAACCATGTGATTATCTATGGCTTTTTAGACGATGACACCAAAAAACAAGGCACAGAAATTGGTGAAATTCCCGTATTAGGAACTACGGAGGACAATACCTATTGGGACTTAATTGGCAAAACTTGCGGGGTATTTGTTGCTCTAGAAAATCCCATAGAAAGAAAAAAGATGATTGAAACCATTGAGGAAGACCGGAAAACCAAGCCAGTTAATGCCATTCATCCCAATGCCTTAATCGCTAATGTTAAGAGTTTATCTTATGGCATTTATATCGGCGCCGGATCTATTATTTCACCCGAAGCTAAAATTTCAGACCATGTTATTATTGGACCAGGTGTAACACTAGAAACAGGAGTAGTCATCGAAGAGTTTTCTCAAATTGGCGCCGGAACTACTGTAGGAAAAGGGGCAAAAATTGATAAAAATTCATTTATTGGCATAGGGTCAACTATCGTAGGAAGTTTAACCATTGGCAAGGGGGCCACCGTAGGCGCAGGAAGTGTAGTAATAGAAAATATACCTGCTGGCAAGCGTGTTTTTGGAAATCCGGCAAAAATACTATAGTTTTTCAACGTTTTGGGGCTCAACTCTATTTAAAAAATGAAATTTTAAATAGAGTTGGGCCACCACAATTACATCATCCCCGCAGTAAGCAGCAATCCGATCTAAATCCTTCTCTAGATAAAAAACTGCATTCACTCGATCCCCAGACAAATCAATTTTCGCCCCTTCAATACCCAGCAATTCAGCCAATAACTCTAAAGAAGTATAGGATCTGCGGTCACCAAATTTCCACATTTCCATCGTGTCTTGATGTATAATTTCCCAAGGCTTTTTCCCTTGCAATTGTAAAGACTTAGGAATTTCTAAGCCATTTACCAGCATTCTCCTGCATAAATAAGGAAAATCAAATTCTTTTCCATTGTGCGCCACCAGCGTTAGCTCTCTTGATTTATATGTCTTATTGATAAACGCAATAAACTCCCGCAACAACTCTTTTTCATCTGCATTTGCAATAGTCTTTACCTTTAATGACATTTCGCCTTGCTTATTGACAAATAAAAAACCCATTCCCACGACAATAATTTTACCAAATTCCGCATATAATGCCGCGCGCTCAAAATACAATTCCTCCAAAGTACTATTCGAAGGATTAATCAAATTCTTCGCTTTTTTTATCCAAAAATCTTTCATTTTGTCAGAAACTAAGGAAAAATTCTCGGATCCACTGACCGTTTCGATGTCAATAAATAATGTATTCTTGAAGTTTTTTATTGTTTCCATTTTTGTTTCACGTGGAACTATTTAATTAATTGTTTTGGCTAATAAGCGTTTCACGTGGAACACGTATGACTTCAAAGCCAAAAAGTGCCGCCATGTGGCCCAAAACCTTTTCTTTCACTTCCCTTTCATTCACGTCAACGCCCAATTCCTGGGCTAATGAGGTGACACCTCTTTCCGATATGCCACATGGGACAATGTGTGAAAAATAAGACAAATCAGGATTGATATTAAATGCAAATCCATGCATGCTTATCCAACGCGAAGCTTTTACTCCAAAAGCACAAATCTTTCTAGCGCTATCTGATTCATGATTGATCCAAACTCCGGTAAGTCCTTTAATTCTTCCTGCCATTAAATTATACTCTTGGCAAGTAAGAATAATGGCTTCTTCCAGCATTCTTAGATATAGGTGGATATCAGTATAAAAGTTCTCTAGGTCAAAAATAGGATAGCCGACCATTTGGCCTGGACCGTGATAGGTGATGTCGCCACCTCTATTTGTTTTAAAAAAACTTGCCTGGATCGTGTGCAAAAATTCTTCCTGCATCAAAAGGTGTGAAGAATCGCCGCTCTTACCTAAGGTATACACATGAGGGTGTTGGCAAAACAAAAGGTAATTGGGTGTTAAAGTCGCCTCGTCAAAAGCCGCCTTTCGATTTCCTAATTTGATTTCGGAAATCATCGACATGAGCCTTTCCTGCACGTCCCATGCTTCTTGGTAGGGCACAAGATTTAAATCAACAACTTGGACTTTTTTATTCTGTTGGTACATGGAGGACTCGATACTTCTAATCATACAAACAAAGCTCGTACTTTGGCCAAAACAAATATACAAGAATGGCGAAACATTTAAAGCAAGGCCAACAAGCCGAAGGGATGGCGGCTAGGTATTTGCTCCATGAAGGATATCAAATTCTTGAGACAAATTATAGATCTGGAAGGGCAGAGGTGGATATCATAGGACAAATAGGCCAACTAATCGTTTTCGTGGAAGTTAAATCGCGACAAAATACTTTGCATGGAAATCCAGAAGATAGCATCAACGAACACAAGAAACGTATGTTATTTCAAGCAGCAGACGCATATCAATTAGTTAAAAATTGGAATAAAGAAATCCGTTTTGATGCGATTTCCGTTAATTTTTACCCGCAAGCAGTCAAAATTGAGCATTTCGAAGATGCTTTTTCGTAAATTCGTAGTTTGAAAAATAGATATGATTACTTTCTTAACCGAGGACATCGCATTTGAATTGAAAGAAAAGCTAAAACATAGGGCTTGGCTAAAGATTGTGGCTCAAGCAGAGGGCTATAAAATAGGAGAGCTAAATTATATATTTTGTTCCGACAACTATTTGTTGGAGATCAATCAAAAATATTTAGGACACGATACCTTAACGGATATTGTCACTTTTGATAATTCAGAAAACCCTTCCACAATAGAGGGCGACATCTTTATTTCCATTGATCGGGTGCGAGAAAATGCAATCAAATTTGATACCGAATCCTCTGAATTAAAACGAGTCATGGTTCATGGATTATTGCACCTTGCGGGATATAAAGACAAGGATAAAACCCAAAAGGAATTAATGAGACATAAGGAAAACGAGCACCTTAAAAACATATAAGCACAATATGTGTTTCACGTGAAACACCCAATTAAAATTGCATGCAAAATACATACGACGTCATAGTGGTTGGAGCGGGACACGCAGGTTGTGAGGCGGCACATGCGGCAGCACAAATGGGTTCGCGTGTATTACTCGTAACGATGAACATGCAAACTATTGCACAAATGTCGTGTAACCCTGCGATGGGCGGGGTAGCTAAGGGGCAAATTGTGCGAGAAATAGATGCATTGGGGGGAATGTCAGGAATCATCTCTGACAAAACCATGATACAGTTTCGAATGCTTAATCGGTCTAAGGGGCCAGCCATGTGGTCCCCGCGCTGTCAGTCAGACCGAATGCGATTCGCGGAGGAATGGCGCTGGGCCTTAGAAGAGAATAAGCGTGTGGATTTTTGGCAAGACTCGGTCCAACAACTCATCATCGAGCATGATGAAGTTAAGGGGGTAAAGACGGGCATGGGAATGACGTATTTTGCGTCCTGCGTCGTCTTGACGAATGGTACTTTTTTGAATGGCCTTATCCATATTGGTGAAAAGAATTTTGGGGGAGGAAGAATGGCCGAGCCTATGGCGATTGGAATTACAGAACAATTAGTCAGCCTGGGATTTGAATCGGGTAGAATGAAAACGGGGACACCCCCGAGGGTCGACGGAAGAAGCTTAGATTATTCCGCAATGGAAGAACAAAAGGGCGACGATAATCCAAGTTCATTTTCCTATTTGAGCGAAACGCACATTCAAGAGCAGAGATCTTGTTGGATCACACATACCAACTTAAACGTTCATGAAGTCTTACGGAAAGGGTTTGATAAATCCCCGATGTTTGCAGGAAGAATAAAAGGGTTAGGGCCACGGTATTGTCCATCGGTTGAAGATAAAATAAATCGCTTTGCTGATAAAGATAGTCATCAGATATTTGTTGAGCCCGAAGGCTGGAGAACAGTAGAAATCTATGTCAACGGATTTTCCACCTCTCTACCAGAGGAAATACAATTCGAAGCCATTAGGTTAATCCCGGGCTTTGAAAAGGCTAAAATGTTTCGACCAGGCTATGCCATTGAATATGACTATTTCCCACCTACACAATTAAAGTCGACCCTTGAGACAAAAAAAATTAGTGGACTGTTTTTTGCGGGCCAAATTAATGGAACTACAGGATATGAAGAGGCTGCGTGCCAGGGATTAATGGCGGGAATTAATGCACATCAAAAAACGCATCATTTGGATCCATTTACTTTATCCAGGTCGGATGCCTACATCGGGGTATTAATTGATGACTTGATCAACAAGGGTACTGATGAACCCTACCGCATGTTTACTTCTAGGGCTGAATTTAGAACATTGCTCAGACAAGATAATGCCGACGAGAGACTAACGGATAAAGGATACAAACTCGGCCTAGCCACACAAAAAAGAATGGATCGTTTTGTTCAGAAAAAGTCCAAAGTAGCCGCTTTGCTAAATGAAATAAAATCGACTAAAATCCGTCCTGAAAATATAAATGATTGGCTAGAGAATAATCAAAGTTCTCCCATCCGAGAAGGTACTCCACTCATCAATTTATTACGCAGATCTGATTTAAGTTTTGAAGCGCTTTTAACTCATGATCACTTGAAAGAAATAAAAAATGGGTATACCAATGAAGAACTTGAGCAGGTAGAAATCATCGTTAAATACGAAAGCTATATTGAAAAAGAAAAGCTTATGGTCGACAAAATGAAAACCATGGAAGACTTGGCCATACCGGCCAATTTTGACTATGATAAAATCAAGACATTGTCCACCGAGTCAAGAATTAAATTAAAATCAATCCGGCCGCAAACCATCGGCCAAGCAAGTAGAATTTCGGGAGTATCCGCTTCCGATGTTTCGATTTTGCTTTTATTTATGGGTCGATAAATATGGAAAAACTAAGCTCCTGTCCCGCCTGTGGCGAACAAAAATTTTCCCCTTATTTAGAGGCTCAAGATTATACGGTGTCTAAAGAAGTATTCGAAATCGTGCGTTGCTCGGGGTGCCAATTGTTGTTCACAAATCCAAGGCCTTTGGCTGGCGAAGCGGGTCCTTATTATAAATCCGAAAACTATATTTCACACAGTGATACCCAAGAAGGAATTATAAATAAGCTCTATCACCTAGTTCGAAATTTTACCCTAAAACAAAAAACGCGTTGGATCGAAAAAGAGAAAAGGGGGAACCTAGAACTTTTAGATATCGGTTGCGGCAATGGGCATTTCCTCCAAGCATGTCAAAATGCAGGTTGGAACATACATGGGATGGAGCTAGACCACGCAACAGCCAATAGAGCCGAATCAATGTTGGGCATCGATATTTATCCTTCAATTCTGGAGATCCCGAAAGACAAATCGTTTGATTTAATTTCGTTGTGGCATGTCTTAGAACATGTGTACGAACTTGAAGAATATTTCAGATTTTTTAATTCAAGAATCACAAAAAACGGAGTCCTAATTTTAGCACTGCCTAATTCGAAAAGCTTTGATGCACATTATTTTAAAGAACATTGGGCTGCATATGATGTGCCTAGGCATATCTATCATTTCGACCCCAACACGATAGAGTCGTTAGCAAAAAAATTCGGGTTCAAGTTAAAATCAAAAAGGGGACAAATTTTTGACAGTTTTTATATTTCACTACTAAGCCACGAATATAAAACGGGACAAAAGAAATTTATTAGTTCTTTTATCATTGGCTTGTGGTCCAATATTTTGGCGTATTTTGGCAATGGCAATTATTCAAGTAATTTATATATTTTTGAGCATGTCTGATCCTCGAAATAAACAGGTTGTACTCCTCTTCTTTTTATTGATCGCGGCTTTATTAATGGTCCAAAGTTGTGCGCAAATGGCTAGCCCTCCGGGAGGGAAAAAAGATACGCTTGCACCAAAATTAATTACTTCCGTTCCCGTAAATAAAAGCAAAAATTACAAAGGCAAAAAGCTAGATTTGGTCTTTAATGAATACGTCAATGTCCGAAATTTAAACCAGGAATTGCTTATTACTCCCAATGTAGGCACCTATCAAACACGCATTCGTCCAAACGGATTGAGCATATTATTAGACAGCGCGCTGAAAGATCAAACAACCTACACCTTCAATTTCAGAAACGCCATCGAGGACATTTCCGAAAGGAATGTTGGCAAAAACATCAAACTTGTTTTTAGTACATCCAACACGATAGATTCTTTAAGTATAACAGGGAAAATTAAATCAATGGATCAAAACAAGGCCTTTGAAAATGTGTTGGTCGGCCTTTATCCTTATCACGACACCCTTAGAATAGATAAAGCCAAGCCTTATTATTTTACAAAAACCGATACCTCCGGTATATATACGTTGGAGAATTTGGCTCAGGGAAAATATTACATGGCTGCGTTTATTGATGGCAACAACAACTTATTATACAATTCAAACAAAGAGCCTATTGATTTTATCACCGAACCGTTTTTTAATTTATCTAAAAATGAAATAAGAAATTTTTCCTTTTCGCTCCAAAACCTAGATCCTTTAAAAATAGCCAAAACGACAAGCACCGCTAAAACCGTTTTATATGAAATGAGTCGAGGCATTAAAACCTTCGCATTAGAAAACAAAAAAGACTTAATCTACCAAATAGAGGGAAATAGAAACGTCCGAATATACATCAAAAATCAAAGCTCAAAAGACACGCTTTTTTTGAATGCTAGCCTAAGCGATTCTTTGGATAGACCTTATAAAATTCCTTTAAAAGTAAAATTTAGAGAAATCGTAAGAAAAGAAAAAGTGGTTCAAACTCCATTGCAAATAAGCTATATGCCTACACAAGGAAAATATCTATCGCCCGAAGATTCCTTAGTTCTTAGTTTCCCAAAACCTGTTATTTCGTGGGATAGTAAGCGAGTTCAATTTAAAACCGAAGAAAACGAAACGATTACTTTGCCTGATGATGCATACCTGTGGAACACCTATTCTAACCAGCTCACCATTAAAAAATCTTATTTACCCTACCGATCAAAATTTCTCCTAAACTTAGAAAAGGGGGCGTTTGTCAGTGTAGAAAATGATTCGAGTGATTTGCAAAAACAGCCGTTTCAATTTCAAGACCTAGAAGAATATGGAAGCATAGAAGGTAGAGTCGGTGACCGGCCGGATCATTTTATTGTTCAACTATTAAACGAAAACAATTTCCAAGTTTTATACGAGCAGACAACTAGCCATAAATTTAACTTTTTACATGTAGAACCAGGTATTTACATCATTAGAGCCATAGAGGACAAAAATAGAAATGGGTATAAAGATATTGGGAATTTCCTTTTGAAAACAAAGCCTGAAAGTATGTATTACCTAGAAGGAAAAGTCAAATTAAAGGCTAATTTTCAAATAACTGATTTGTTGATAACTACCGAAAAATAGTGTGGATAAATGCCTTAATCATACACATGTTATCCACAAAAAAGAAAGGTCATTGTGCATAAACTCCAATTTAAAAAAAGTCTGTGGATAACTTTAGACTTATCCACAGTACAAAGAATATTTATCCACAGAATAAAAATATTAATTTAAAAGATAAGTGTTTATATAGCTGGCATTTATAAATCAATTTTAACCTTATACACTTATCCACAGATAACAATAATGAAGAATAAAAAAGATATATTTAAAAATTTCTTTCTTTTTAAAATACTATGTGGATAAAATGTATTTTTTTCTTTCTCATTTTAAATCAAGCTTTTGGGTTAGATAATCATTTTGTTACGCAAGATTCAGTATCCAATCAAAAATTTACTTCTGAATTTAAATCCATTCAATTAATTAAAAATGAAAAAAAGCGCGAAAAATTAATGTTTGAATTTGTGAATAATCATGTAACTAATGGTGATTTATTTACAAATTATGCCTATAATTTATTTAATGGAGGTAATTTAACATCATTATGGGTTATTGAATGTGGAAAAAATGTGGATAACTTATTAAAATCAGGAGATTTAGCATTAGCTCAGCGATTTGTTTACAGTTTATATGAAGAGCAAATTCCTTTTTTAGAAATAGAGCGTTTACTCATTCAAAAAATTCAACAATTTCCTGATGATTTAAATTTAGTGGAGTTGTTGGTTAGTGCATATATGTTTGATAATCAGTGGGAGAAGGCCTGGTACCAACGAAGGGCCTTGGATATGCGCTTTAAAAACGAACAAGGTAAGCGGCTTTTGGAATTTGCCACATATATTTTTCAAAGTCAGCAGTGGTCATTGGCCAGTACTATTTTGGATTATTTGATTAAGGCATATCCGAGTTCAAACCAAAGACCACGTTGGCAACAAATGTCCATAGCTGCTCGTGAGCAAATTGTTATTGGAAAAGAAAAACCAGATGCAAGAGAAGTTAGTAGTTTAATCAATGCATATCAAAGATTGAGAAGTGAGCGGGGGGATTTAGCTATTTCATTAAGCAGCTATTGGCAGGAAGCAAAACTGTATGCGTATCAATTAAAACAATTGGATTCTGCTGTATTGGTTTT
>CANHXO010000079.1 GCA_947464595.1 Cytophagaceae bacterium | reverse complement strand
TTTTTGGGCGAAGCCTTTTCAAATTGCCTAAGAAATTTTACCTTTGCAGTCCCTTAGGGGTATTGGTTGCGTAGCTCAATTGGATAGAGCATCTCACTACGGATGAGAAGGTTTGGGGTTCGAATCCCTACGCGATCACTAGTATTACGCATGAAAGCCTCTAAATCAATTGATTAGAGGCTTTTTTATTTAACTGGCAAAGGTATGGGTAAAGGTTTTGTGTTAATACACCCATTCACTTCTGTTTACTCTCAATTACAAAAGCTCAGATTTATTGCATCTCTAGATGGAAGAGAAGGCGCGCAATCCATCGGCAATATTCCACCTATTTTGTCCTTTATAACGATTTAGGTTCTCATATATATAAAGCATTAATGTAAAACTGAAAATTTGTAAATAGTCATCAAAAAGTGGTCTGAGGTTCTGTACGTTAACACAAAGATTGACACTTTGATTTGCTCAGTGATTAGATTGATTTTATCACGGAGATACAAACGAATTGTGACAATTGTATGCCGAAAAATATTAATCACTCTTCTGAATCTAGTAATTTCATGATTTAAAATTGAGTTAACCAAGAAAAGTAAAATTTCAAAAATTGCGGAAACTGTTTTAATAGCCTGGGTTTTGGACTAATAAAGGATTCGCCACAATTGCACTTTGAGGTATGGGCAAATAAGAATTTTTTACTGAATAAAAAACACTAATACCCCCTGCAGTGATGGTTTTATCTGAATTGATATTATTATTTATCTCAAATGTATCTCCTGATCTAGTTATGTCATAAAATCTTTCTCCATCCAAGGCTAATTCCAACTTCCTTTCAAACTGAATAGCAGCTCTTGCATTAGACCAATCTGCAGGTTCGTATAACTTAATTTGATAATTAGCCGCTTTCACAGTTGAGAAGCCATTTTCAGGTTTCGAATTATCTTTGTATTTATAGACAAAATCATTTGGATTTGAAGCTCTTTTGCGAATGAGATTCACCAATGTTCTAGCTGTTTCACTGGAACCAGCATTTACTTCAGCCTCCGCCAACATCAAAATAAGATCGGAATATTTAAATAAAGCCTTACCTGTAATAAGCGTATCTTTTGTTTTCAAATTTAACCATTCAGCCCGACCAATTCCATATTTTTTGGCAGCAAAAGTTCCTCCCCTTGAAGAATTTATGGACCAATCACTTCCAGGGTGTAAACCCCAATCAAAATAAGGCACACCTCGTCTTCCAATGGTTCGATCAATTCGAGGATCTAAAGCTACCTTCTCATCAAGAGTAAAATTATCTGTAGATTTCAAAGAGAAATCATTCGCTAATGGAGTATTGTTATATGTAGTAAATAAGGGTAATCCCTTAGCATCTGTTTGATATGCGTTTGCCAAATTTAAACTAGGTTGCATGAAATAATTGCTTCCCAATGGTCCTTTTCCAATAAAATTGGTAGCCCTAATTTTAACTCTATCTGGTGTAAATTTAGGCGCCCAAATATTTTCATTATTATTCATATTGAGCGGATGAATGGATTCACTAAATTTATCAAGTAGTTGATATTTATTTGAATCAAATACCCCTTTCAATATTGTTTTTGCTTCCGCCCATTTCTTTTGGTATACATATACTTTGCCCAGCAGGAATCTGGCAACCATCGTATTAAGAATAGATTTATCGGTTAATATTTCATTAGGTAAATTGGCGATGGCAAACTGCAAATCTGCTTCGATTTTAGCATAGACATCCGTTCGATTATCAATTTGAGAATAACCATAAGTGGAAGTTTCATCATAATATGGAATATTATTCCAAAGACGCTTTGCAATAAAATGAAAATAGGCTCTCATAAAGCGCATTTCAGCAATATTCTTGATTTTATCAGCAGATGAAATTGAATTATTGCTTTGATTAATTCGGATGACATCATTGATTAAATTGATTGATTTGAAAGTTTTATCCCATTTGTAGGATATCAATGCGTCACCTGGAACTAATGAATAATTCTGGAATCTTTGCCAATCGGCCATTTCAAATCCACCAGATTTATAAACTTCTTGAGCCATTATACTACCAATTGGCAAATTTGATGGGTCCCAACTAAAACCATTCCAACCACCATGATTACCTTCAATGGTGGCATAGATTTCCCTTTTCATTGAATCTAACCCATTTGCATCTATACCTGACAAGGGATTCGTTTGGATGATAAATTCCTGACTTACAGCAGCTCCGTAAGCATTTTTAGCAAAAGATCTTAAGTAATATTTTGAATTAGGGAAAAGGCCGACAATCTTAGTATTAAAAGTGGAAGTTCCATTTCCTAAACTTATTCTTTTTGTTCCTTGATATAAACTTGTCATATCAGGGGGAGTACAACCTATGCAATCTAAAAAAGAACGTTCAGAATTTTTTGTACTAGTAACATCGTATACAAAACCACGTTCCATAATATTTGCACCCCCATTGGTTAAAACTTCACCCTCAACTTCTACAGAATTCGTAGAGACACTTTTTACTCGAATTGCCAACTTTGCATTGTTATACGCTTGTCCATGCCATCCAGGCATGGATTCATCTCCTACGCGTAAAAACTGTCCAGGTTTTCCGCTAGGTAATATCACCCAATTTTCTCCATTAAAAAACAAAATATCTCCCTTTTGATTACCTGGAGGGACATCCTGATTAACTTTTGTGGTATCGGTTGACGCAATTTTAAGCATATTCCAAGTTTTGTTTTGATAGATATAAATACCTTTTAGAGCATCGGTTTGATAGACAATTAAACTTTCTGCAGGTTTATTTATTTGGTTTCTTTGTTTTTCAGATAATCTAGGTAACAAAATTCCTTTTGAATTTGATTTCAAATCAAAAATGGCTGAACTGTCTGGATTTTCGGTACCAATACCTCCTGTTTTTGCATTAAAAGCATAAGGCACCACTCCTAATTGTATCACAGATACTTGCACATAATTAGAACCTCCATTAATATCCATGTCTACTTTCAAGAAATAATTCCATTTCGCCCAATCGATGGAAGCAAATGACCCGCTAATAGCCTTTCCTCCGCCAATAGAGATTTGAAATAAACCGAAATTATCCGTGAGCTGACTGTGCGACTCTGAATAGATACCTTTGCCAGTTGCACTTTCTGCGAGTAGTGAAATTTTAATGTTTATTTTTTTCGTGTCAACAGCCTTGCCATCTTTGTCTAGTGCAATTCCTTGAAATGGGATATAACTTTGAGCTGAAACGATATGAATTATTCCAACAAAAAATACAAGTATATAAATTAAAATACTTTTTCTCATAATTAATGATTGATTTTTTGAAGTTTAACTACTTCCGTTTTTGATCCATTATTTATTTGCAATAAATATGTTCCCGTAGGCAAATTAGAGATGTTGATTCGCTCATTTTGTAACAAAAAATCCTTTTCAAATACTTTTTGTCCTAATATTGAATAGACCTTTAATGAATATTTTTTAAAATTTTCGTTAGGTAATTGAATGTTAAAATAGTCGCTTGCAGGGTTAGGCCAACATTTGATGGGCATTTCCAATGTTGCGCCTAAAATTGAGGCCATTATTTTATTTGATTTAATCTCGCAAGAGGATGAGTAAGAAACTGAATTATAATACTGACCTGACTGATTTGCAGATATACTTGAACCAGTTGCTCCAGATATAAGTTGGTCGTTCCAAAACCATTTAATACTTCCAGATGAAATATTAGTACTTATTAAATTACCATCAGCTAAGGTTAGGCTGTGTGGAGCATAATTACAAATCGGCAATAAAATCGAATTGCCATGAGAAAAATAGGCGACATCTGTTGAAATACTTGCCCCTAAAGACCCAGATGTAAAATAAAAAGTATTGACTTTTTGGCCTTGAATAGCATTAATACTATATGCTTTCATTGTTTGAGCCTTACCCACAAAAAGTTTTAGACTAAAGGATATCAAAAAAATTAAATAAAAAATAACTTTCATTGATCGTTGTATAAACTTTTATTTATACAAACAAAATTAAAATAATATAAATGTTGATACAATTAAATTTGACTATAATTATCGAAAGTTAGCTGATTCTCCCTTGGAGTTAAAGCAAAAAGTTTAGAATAAATATTCTAAAGAATGGTGTTTTCCGATGAATAAAATAGTGGAAACAATATCTTTAGAAGAATCACCTATAATAATGCAAGACATGTTAGTTGGCGAAACAAGTGGCCGATACTTGGTCAAAACAATTCTCTAGTTTTTAATAAACTTCATGCTCGGTTGGTTTACGATTTCGGGTAATCGAACCAAGTAAGTTCCAGCTGGAATCTTAGAAATATCTATTTTCAATTGATTCGAGCCAGGTTCCAAACGTATGTTATTGCTGAAGAAAATCCGTCCATTCATGTCTATAATTTCGATGGCGTAAGTACCTGCATTTACTTGTGGTAATCCTACGTTTAGTATATCGACGGCCGGATTAGGAAAGGTAACATACGTTGAGAAAGGATTTTCTTTTACCGTTTCTGAATTATGTGATGCAGTTTCCTTTGGTCTTGCCAGATCACCACCTACTGCGATATTTACGATCAATATATCGGATGTAGCAACACAACCACTGACATCTTTTAGAGATACAGAATAAAAACCACTTTTGACCGGTGTATAAGTGGATTGGGTTGCGCCAGGAATAACGACCCCATTTAAATACCATTGAATGGCTCCGGTACCTGTTATTTTCATAATCCCACCGTCGTAGAAAATTGCTGGTGGAATCAGAGTAAAAAGATTTAAATTAAAAGCAGATGAGGTATTTGCACATAATCCATTTAAAGTCGCTTTTACCTTATAGGTTCCACTTTTATTAGCTTGATAAGTTGATTTTGTCGCCCCGCTTATAGGAACTTCATTTAATAGCCATTGGAAACTTGGGTTATCTGCTGATTTTGCGGTAATTAAGACGCCTGACCAGTTGGTGAAGCTAGCCCCACACCAAGTTTGAGCTCCTAAAGGACTCATGTTAACTTCAGGAGTTTTGCCGGTTGCGATCTTTACGACAGATCTTGGACTTGGACAGCCCATCGACTTGAATTTCATGTCATATAAATAATAGTATCCTGTGGTGATGGGTGCCCCGTTATAGAGTGCGCCAGTCATCGATAAAATATTGCGAATCGTATAAGGATATCCTAGATTTGTAGTGGTATTGACCGTGTCTGATAATGATTTATTGCTTCGGAAAATCGTTGCTCCATTGCTACAAGTTTGCGCAAGTAAATAAGTTCCTGGTTTTGGGAATGATAAATTAAGTTCAACTATTTGGCCTGGATCATTTTTGTCATCGGTCAATTGGCCATTTACTTTTGTAGAGTTAGTTTGTGTTCTTGTGGCATTCAAATCTTTAGTGATTGAAGAAACTAATTTCCCGCTTTCATAGTCGAAAACATTAAAAGTTATGGTACCGGAGGTCCCTACATAGACTCTAGCCGACTCTAGAATAATGGGAACTTTAACGTTAAATATCGGTTCAGGGCCAAAATTTTCAAAATATGAACCGGTGCCAAATTCCTTTTTTGTTACAGGTTTAATGGATCCCGAAAAGTCATTATAGCCTACGGTATAATTTACCGAATAAGGGGCGGTTGCAGTTGTCCCTGATGCGGCAAGTAAATTATTGTTGTACCAAAGCGGATATCCTTGAGAAGCACTTAAATTTAAAGAAGTCGCTCCTGAACAGAAAAGACCGGTTCCAACAGGCGCCTGTGGATTTTCAATTGTTTGGCTGGTGCTTAATAAATCATTGCTTGTAATTTGATCGATATCTAGACTTGAAACCGCTTTAAAAGTGTAGGTTTTCCCTGCAAGCCAATTAGCTGTTCCTGTAACGATAATGATTTGTTCGACGCCCGCATTAATTTTTGATATTTTACCTTTAAGACTTCCCTGCAAGTTATTTTCAAGGTAATAATTTAACGTGACCGGTATATTACTTTGCGATTTACTTCCATAGTTTTTCACTCGGACTGAGAGTGATGTTTGACCATTTGTAGCGCAATAACTACTTATAGGATTAGAAATAGACATGATACCTACATCATTTGATGCCTGAATGGCTTGAATAACATATTCTTCAGATTCACCGGTTCCTAAATTACCGCAAAAATTAGCGGAGGAATTTCCTAGTTCACCGACAACCCTCATTCTAAAATACTGATTTATGCTTATGTTGGACGGGACTTTAAATTTTGCTGTGTAGCTATCAGAAGTGATTAAGTCACTGGCCAACATAATCTCATTTGAATCCTCAAAGTCGCCATCTTGGTTCCAGTCGACCACTACTTTTACTTTTTTACTAGCCGTACTTGAGAAAGTTAATTTAAGGTCGTTTGATCCCCCTAGCTCTAATGGAATAGACGTGGAGGTGAAGTCTTGTGTGGTTGATACGGTATTTGAATAGGTGCCAACGGCCAAAGACTTGATAAGATTTTGTGGGCTTGTTGGCGTAATCGCACAATAGGCTTTTACCCCAATACCAGATAAAATCAAAGAGAAATCTTGTTTGTCATTTTTCAAAGTCCCCTTGTGTGAAATGGTTAATTCATAGGATTTTCCGGGAACGGTTCCTTTAATAATAATTTTTTCAATGTTGTCTCGAATATTGTCTCCAGTCTCAGCGATTTTTTCAGGGGCGGCAGGGTCTAAGATAAAGGGCAGAAATTTCCCTGAACCATCCGTTATTTTAAGATCCAAGTCATTGACTAATTTAGGTTTACGGTTATTCAAATTTTCAGTAGTGATGGGAAATACGGTTGACTCCGGATCAGTCCAAGAAAGCGTTGCAATCAAATCGCTTTTCCCAGATGCGACGAAAGTACGTTTTTCTATGGCAGTGTTAGTCAAAGTGCCTTCCGAAATCAAGTGTGTTGAACCCGCATTTGTGATGACTTTTGCCGCTTTTTCCATGTCTAAAAGCCCCCAACCCGTTTTGTAGTCTGGACCCGCCGCCTCCAGATCCAATGCAGTATGCAATACAAGCCCTTTTAAAGTGGCTGATCGCATAAAAGTATTTTTATTTAGACGATTGTATAACTGTTGAAGTAAAAAAATAGATCCAGACACTTGTGGGGTAGCCATAGAGGTTCCATTTAAATAGTCATAGCTTGTGGTGGAGGCATTACTTGTCGATAAAAGATCTGTGCCAATGCCTACAATATCGGGCTTGATTCTGCCATCATCGGTTGGGCCCCAAGATGAAAAGCTCGCTAAAGTCACATCACTGCCTTTTTCAGGAATGGTGTACATGGATTCTGCGGCACCCACGGTTAAAATGTTTTTTGCCGTTCCAGTGGTAGAAATAATGTCATATCCGTCATTTTTGCTTCTAGCTATATTCGAGGAATCTCTGGTGGATGTTTTTAGAAAATAGTATTTTCCGGCCTCTGGACCATTCTTACTACGGCTATTTCCAGCTGCTTTAACCATCAAATAGTAAGGAGCATTAAATGCGATTTTATCCAGCGTTTGAGTATTTGAATCATAAAAGCCAAACTTATAATCTTCAAAAGTACTTATTTTGTCTTCTCCCCACCACTGCCATTTATTTTTTGTTGAATCATATACCCATCCTGACTGATAGCCATAGGAGTGATTACTGACTAATAAAGGTGGACCCGTTTTTGGGATAGATGCATCACTAATTTCAGCATCATCATTATTGTAATCCCAAACTTTCAAATCTGCACCAAAAGCCATGCCTTTCGCATTGGCATTGACCCCTGAAGCAATCATAGTACCTGACACATGCGTTGCGTGAAGACTGGTGTCAGATGAATTTTCTTGTAATTTGATGCGGCCTCCAAATTCCTGATGTGTGGCCAAGGCAATTCCTCCATCCCAAACAGCTAATCGCCCTGACATGGTATCGGATTTTCCACTTAATGAAATTCCTAGGCTTCCACCAGAATAAAGTTGTTTTGTCTTGGTGGTAGCTGCAGCTTGTGCATTGGAGTGATTTATGAGGTAAAGCGGTTCGCCTATTTCATTGATTTGTTGTAGACTTAAAATAATTCCATTCCCTAAATCCTCTTTTATTTTAAGACCTCTTTGCCCTGCAATGCGTAGGCTTTTTTTATAATTGCTGTCTAATTTTCGACTGAAATCTTCCGCATTTTTTATACGCTCATTGATTTGCAAGAGCCGATTTTGTGTTCCTTGTGCCGCAATTTTCTGACTAATTAAAAAAAGCAGAATGAAGACTAAAAAATATTTATAGGTAAGGAGTAATTTCAAGGTTGATAAAAAATAATAAACGTATTGATATAAAAATTTTAGACTTAAAAAAACAAAATTAGTTGAAAAAAAAAATGAATAAAAAAATAATTATTTAGCGGTCAATTTTATAAAAATAGGATGCTAATAAATAAGATTTTATTGTAGAAGAGTAATAAAAAATACCTGAAATCAACTAAATTAACTCGTTACCAAAATGAAATATCGATAATTCTCAAATTTCTAAAATTTTACATGTATCACCCTTTAATGGATATTCCCGATTGTAACCCATCTCATGCTCTAGGCAGGCGAGTGTCTCCCCCCGGGCTAATTCCAGCCTAGCATAAATTCATTTTTAAATATTTATCGCTAGGTTATTGTCTAAAATCCACTTTGAAGATTCAGAGTGCATTTATTGTTTTTTTATTGTTCGTAGAGACCGTTTATAGGTAATAAGTATGAGGCAATTAGGGGGCGGGGTCACAACGTTCCAATGCTAGAGACTCATGGTATCGCGTCTCTACTAATGGTTGTCGGCTCACAAAGCAGTACATTTCTCGGGTCTACCTCCACCTTCTCTGGTGCTTCTTTTAGCTTAATCGTTTGTGAATTTCGCTTTTTATTAAGACGCATTTTTAAAAGGGTAGGGGCATTGATTCCTTTTTTATAATACGTAATCTCAATAGGCATGTCAAAAATGACATCTCCTTTTTGAACTTGGTCTAAGGTTATTTTTAACTTTTTAGTCTTAGCATCATAAGTCCAATTCGCGTTTAATTTTGGAATAACGGGTTGGAACAACCACTGATTAAAGAATATCTTCAAATCCATCCCAGAGGCTTTTTCCATCTCAATTCTAAAATCTTCAGTCGTTGCAGATGAAACATAAAATTTGGCATAATACGATTGAATCCCTTTTTTGAAATTCACTTCGCCTATGAGATCTCTCAGCATATGCAGGACCCAAGCACCTTTTTGATACGTAATCCCCGTAATAACTAACTCTTTCTCTGCGGTCCTTGGACTTACAATGCTGAAATCTGGCATTTTAACCAGTAAGTCTAAAACCGTTTTTTTAGCTTTCGCAATTCCCTTGGTATATTCCTCTTTGCCATATTCATTTTCAATAAAGAGCAAAGTGAAAAATGTCGCAAAACCCTCACTCAACCAGGCATCATCCCATGTCGTTTCCGTCACTGAATTGCCAAACCACTGATGCGCAATTTCATGTATGACGACATTCCGAGTTCTTTCCGACCTTTTGCCTGTCACCAAATCTTCCCCATAGAAAATAGCCGACGAACTTTCCATCCCCCCATTCACACTAGGCGTCTGGATATTGGCCAATTTCTCATAGGCAAAGGCCCCCACATATTGACTATAAAACGCCAATACCTTTTTGGTCGGCTCCTGGAAATCATAAAATCCCGCCTCCCTATTTTTCGCATAGACCCAAGTTTCAATGGATTTCCCCATGAACGGATCCAAATATTGGACCGCAAATTCAGCTACCCCAATCACAAATAACCAGCAGGAGGAAGGGACGGATTGTTTCCAGTGTGTCAACTTCACATTGTTCCCTAATTCAGATTCTTCTAACAAAAGGCCATTGGAAATGACTTTATAATGCGAAGGTGCTTTTACAATAAATTCGGACGTAGCTTTGTCTGATGGATGGTCCAACGTGGGCAACCAGTGCCTAGCCCGATTAGGCCAATTTTCATTAAAGAAACTGCGATCACCTAATTTGGTTTTCCCAATCCTTAATCCATCCAACGGAACTCCATGGTAT
>CANHXO010000078.1 GCA_947464595.1 Cytophagaceae bacterium | reverse complement strand
TTCCTGTTTTGCCTATTATTTTTGGCATCATCAACCCCTTTATCAATCGCTCAAAGCAATAAATCTAAATCCAGTCCCTTAAAAATTACTAGCTTATTCATCACTCAAGATGCTAAAACAAGTAGTATTTCGATTTTCAGAAAAAACGGAAAATCACCCATTTTAACACAAGTCGCCAAAGATAATTTTCGTCCATTCCTACATCCCCTCGTGGCGCCAGACGGAAATGGAGTATTAACAGAATATAGCCCAGGTCATCACAAGCACCAAACCGGCATTTATTGGGGATATACCCGGGTCAATGGCCGCGATTATTTCCATCATCCAGAAGGGGATTATTGGCGTAAATCCAAAGCAAGCGTCATTAAAGCCAGTGGCAACGAAGTAAAATGGGAAACCGTTTATGATTTACTCGACGAAAAAGGAAATGCAACATTGACCGAAACCCAAACTTGGTCCATGCGAGAGGAAAATGGAAAGTATTTACTCAAATTAATTTGGACCGGGGAAGCAAAGACCGATGTCACCATAGGCATGTATGATTACGGTGGATTATTTGTTCGCATGCCTTGGAAACAAGGAATCGACGGCGAAGTGAACAATGGAGCGAGGCAAAAAAATGAGAAAGCAGAAGGGCAAAGGTCCAACTGGGTAGATGTCGGTATCAAAATTGAAGGCCGACAAGACCGAGCGCACATTGCAGTCTTTGACCATCCTGAAAACAATGGATTTCCTCAACATTGGCGCGTCGATAGCCAATTGGGCATCGGTGTAGCCCGAGCAAGAAAGAAAAATTGGGAAATTAAAAAAGGGAAAATCGAAACCATCAAGCATGAGATCCTCGTCTACACGGGTAACCTGAGTGACTTAGAAATTAACAAATTGTGGACAAATTACAGTGGGCAAGACATGTCGTTCAACGTGGGTGGCGGATCTACAGCTCTTTGGGGCGTGGCCCAACAAGAAGGTCGGGATGCCAAGTTTTTAAATCCGGCAGAAGCTACAGCCGCGATGACCTTAAAACCTGGATTTAAGGTGAATTCCTGGGCTTCAGAGCCTATGATCACCCAACCCATGGCCTTTTGCTGGGATGATAAAGGTCGTTTGTGGGTGGCAGAAAACCGAGATTATGAGTCGAGGGGATTTGGTTTTTCCAAAGCTGGCAACAGCCGTATCTTAATCATTGAAGATACCAACCATGATGGCATTGCAGATTCAAAAAAAGTTTTTCTAGAAGGTATCGCTTTCCCATCCGCCATCGCCGTAGGCTTCGATGGTCTTTATTTAGGCGCTCCGCCCAATTTACTTTTTGTACCTGACAAAAACCATGACGATGTCGCAGACATGGCTGATATTCAAGTAAAACTCACAGGCTGGGGGATTCGTGATCGGCATGAGACGTTAAATAGTTTACACTGGGGACCCGACGGTTGGCTTTATGGCCTACAAGGTTTTGCCACCCCCTCCAAAGTACGCAAACCTGAGGGCAAAGGGAAGATTTACAGACAAAATGATCCCTTTCCTGAAGACATTTTGAAGGGTGAAGGAGTCGATATCAATGGAGGGGTTTGGAGATATCATCCCACCAAAGATATTTTTGAGGTGGTTGCCCATGGGTTTAGTAATCCTTGGGGCATTGATTATGATTCCAAAGGCCAATTATTTATTTCTGCTTGCGTGATTCCGCACATGTGGCATGTTGTGCCAGGCGGAGTGTATCATCGGCAAGGAGGCCAACATTTTAATCCCTATTTATATAGCGATATTCGAACCATCGCCGATCATACCCACCGTTCCGCTCATGGAGGAGCTCGCGTTTACCAGTCGGACGCCTTTCCTTCCGAACAAAAGGGACGAATCTTTATGGCCAACATCCACGAACATGCCATATTATCCGACATTTTATCAAAATCAGGTTCAGGGTTTGTTGCCAAACATGGAGATGAATTATTGCTAGCCAATAACGCCCAATGGGTAGGTTTTAGCATGGAGGTAGGTCCTGACGGAGGTCTCTATGTACTCGACTGGCATGACGCAGATATCTGCGGAAAAGAAGTTTTAAATGGAGAAACGGGCCGAATTTACCGCGTAATGCCCACAGAAAATTTAGCACAAAATTGGGCCGGTAGATTTGAAGATTTAAATACTTTTTCTGATTTAAAATTAGTGGCCTTTCAGACCAATAGCAGCGATTGGCACGCGAGAAGAGCCAGAGTCATATTACAAAATCGAGCAGGAAAAGGGAATATCGATCCAAAGGCAATAGAAGAGCTACAAAACATATTGAAAAATAATCCAAATGCTGATTATCGTTTGAGAGCCCTATGGAGTTTGCATGTGTCGCATAGTTTTAAAGAGGGGCAGTTAGAAAGCCTGTTGACAGACTCTGATGAGTACATTAGATCCTGGGCCATTCAACTATTGTGTGAAGATAAGACGCCTTCTGCTGCCGCGCAGCAAGCATTTATCCACATGGCTAGCTTAGATAAATCTGCTGTAGTCCGTCTCTATTTGGCTTCTGCCTTGCAAAGAATGAATGAAGCAACGGCATGGAAAATAGCGAAAGAACTTGCCACACATTCGGAAGATTCACAAGACCATAATTTGCCTAAAATGATATGGTTTGGGTTAGAGCCCTTAGTTAAATCAAATCCCAAAGCAGGTTTGGAATTATTAAAATATACTAAAATCGACCTGATTGCAAATTACATCGCGAGGAGACTCATGGATGCCAATGAACATGCGTTATTAGTGAGTCATTTAGCCAGCAATGGAAACAATCTAGTGCCCATTTTGCAAGGAATGCGGGATGGATTGGATGAGCGAATTGATTTAAAAGCACCCAAAAATTGGGGCTTAGTTGCACAAAAGCTTAAGCTAAAAAAAGGAGAAGTAGCTAAATTGGCCACAATCATTTCCCAACGTTTTGGAGAAACTAATGCTACCCAAAATTTTCTAGCCTTATTAAAAAACCCAAAAGCTTCGATTGAACAGCGCAAAGAGGCTTTAAATTACCTGGCAACGGCAAAGAGAGTTGAGTTGAAAAATGAATTGACCAACTTATTCAACCAAATCCCGTTGAGAATGGATGTTATTTCAGCGATTGCCAATTACAATGAAGATCCTTTAGGGGCCTTGATTATTTCCAATTACAAATCATTGACACTGGCCGAAAAGCGCAAGGCCATTGAGACCTTATCTTCCAGACCCAAATACGGTTGGCAGCTTACGCAAGCCCTTAAAAACCAAACAATTCCAAAATCCGATATACCAGCCTATACGGCACGCCAATTGTTGCGCGTGGTGGGAAGTGGGTTTATCGAATATTGGGGGCCCATCGAGCAGGAACAATCGCTAGAAAAGGCATACATCAAATACAGGAATATCCTCACTCCCAGCGCGATATTAGAAGCAAATGCTGCCAAAGGAGAAATTGTTTTCCAAAAAAGTTGTGGCTCATGCCATAAAATGTATGGCAATGGAGGCAATATTGGTCCTGAATTGACGGGGTCAAATCGGGCTAATTTGGACTATTTTTTATTCAACGTCTTAAATCCATCTGGAGAAATTCAAGACGACTATAAATTAGTTGTCATCACGACTCGCGATGGCCGGACCTATTCTGGCAATGTGATCGCGGAAAATGACCGACAGGTTAGCATGCGGATTGTAGGAAAAGAGGTGTCTAAAATCAATAAGTCAGATATTCAATCGCGCGAAGTAATGCCAACATCCTTAATGCCGGTAGGTATTTTAGAAACCATTCAGGAAAACGAAGTTTTGGACTTAGTGAAATACATGCAAACGATGAAAAAGTAAATTTCTTCGATATATTTCAGCAAGCCTATTCCAATATTTGATGATTTTTGATCAAAGCTGCACGTAATTCAGGATACGGAACCTCCTGAGTTGCTATGTTTTGATCGATGGCAATGCTCGCTGCAATGGCGGCAGATTGCCCCAAAACCATGAATACAGGCTCCATTCGAATGGATCCATAAGCAATATGGGATGAGGACAGGCAAACGGGGATGAATAAATTAGAAACCTCCGATTTTTTGGGAATAATCGACCGATAGCTAATGGGAAAAGGCGCATCGACTTGCGCTTCCACGTTGCCTTCATTTTTGACATATCCATTCACGTCGACATACCGCTGAATGGGATGAGAATCCATTTGGTAAGCTCCAAGTCCAATGACATCTGGGGCTACAGTCAAAGCTTCGCAATTTCGTTGGGTCATCACATAATCACTCACCATTCTTCTAGCTTCTCTAATGTATAACTGGTCAGTCCAACCGCCATCTGCAGCAAATTCGTCTTTGCACATTCCCCATTGGGAAACCGCATCACGTACTTCCTTAGGAATTCTCGGATGATAAGCTAAAGTCCACATAAGGCCTTGTTGGTACTTTCTATGCAATACAGCAATTTTAATCCGATCTTCATAGCTCGCTTCAGGATATTGGTAATTTTGGCCAACGAAATCCGTAGAAAATCCTTTTTGGTTATTGGTATCAGTCTTCCGGTTTGGCATTTCAGAATTTATCCAAGGCACCAATGGATCTCCATACGAATACATTTTACGAATATCGCCCTTAGCTGCTTCATAATTCCGAAACAATAACTCATATTCTAATTCCTTGTAACCCGCAGGTTTTTTGAAAGGTATCCGATTTTCTGGATGGTTCGTCAAAGTCATTCGGTAGCAATACGCCTGGATTTTGTGATCAGCTTGGCCGTCCATACCAGGTTTATCGGGACTAACAAAGGGCAATAATCCACTTCTAGGATCATCTTTGATGAGGTAAGGACTCACGCCATCGATGAAATTATGGTGAATGGAATTCATGGAAGCCTTTTTATGAAGCGTCAAACTAACGTTATTCGCCTGAACTCCATTTAAGGACTCTCCGTATTGACTATTGGATTCTCGGCCTATGGTATAGCTTACACCTGAGGCCGCCATCAAATCACCCTCATAGCTGCAATCCATAAACATTTTACCCAGGTAAATTTGACCTGTTTCCATCTGAATTGATTTAATGACTTGATTTTCCTTTTTTATGCCTGTTTTTCGGTTCAATCGCTGGTTATAAACAATGTGAATATTAGACTCATTTTTTAGCATTTCCAAATAGACTTTTAAAGCAGCTGAAGGCTCAAAAGCCCACATCGCATCCTCGTCCATGGCTTGGTAGCCAACACCCTGATAGGCATCTCTTTTTTCCCAAATCCAATTTTCAGTCTTCAAATAATGTTTTTTAATATCTCGGTAAAACTCACGCGAAAGCCCTCCTATAGCCTGTTTATTGCCAATATCCGTTTTGCCTAAACCTCCCGTGGTCAGCCCGCCTAATCGATGAGAAGGTTCAATTAAAATGACCTTTTTACCCATGCGAGACGATTGAATGGCAGCAGAAACACCCGCGGAGGTCCCACCATAAATTACTACATCAAAAGAAGAAACATTTTGTGCGAAAACTACATTTGAACTCAAAAAAGAGAGGTAAATAACGCACAATGCGAAGGTTTTTCTCAGGTTTAAAAGAATTTGATCGAAAAGCATCATATGAAAATTTAGGGTTCATTCGTTCTGACCAACAAAGAAAACCGAAAATATTGAAAAATAATGAAAATGCTAAAAATCCAATGAATGGAATATTGCAAATAGGGAATTCACTATTGATTTAACCTAGAATGTCTCACTAATGAAATGCTTATAAAATATTCATTTTAAGGGATCGCCTGTTGGGATGAATATTTAAAATTGCTCATCAAGATGATTAAAAAGCTAATCCCTTAAAAACAAAGAAACCAGTTAACTGTGTGGCTTTTTGCCTACCTAAGTTACCGGAAGGTAAATTTAAATCCATTCCTAGCCTATCTAATTGGTAGGTAAACCATACCGGGGTAATCTATTTTTATTTTTTGACCATTAAAACAATAATTAAGGGATTAAAATATGAATCGATGGCATGTCTATTCTGCTACCAAATTATTTCTTATTAAATTTTAAATAAACTCTTTTTGATTTGTACTCCTTTACTATATAGAATGTTGTAGCCATTTATGTTGTTTGAGTTTGAGACTATCAAGAAATTAAATGATTGAAATTAGCGCAAAATTGCAGGAAGTATTAATTCAATCCGAACCATTTATTGGTACCTCCACAAAGCCACATTGCATTTAGTCCGTATTCTTTTAAAAGTTTTGCACCCTCTGCAGACCTTCCTCCTCCTTTACCACAAGCTGTAATGTACCGAACTTTGCCGTCGAATTTAGAATCATTATGTTTCAAATCTTGAAGTGATATATTCAAAGCATTTGGAATATGACCTTGATTGAATTCATCACTACTTCTCACATCTATGATTTGAATGTTTTTACTTAAATAAAGTGCTTGTTTTACTTCTTCCACTTCGATACACTCTTTAATAGACTTTATTTGTCCAGGCATGCGAAACTTTATGATTAGTGAAGAGAAAACGGTCAGGGTGCCAATTAACATAATGGCATATTCCAAACCGAAAATGTCTGCAGTTATTCCTGAAATGACTGCCCCAAATGCATAGCCTAAATCTCTCCAAAGTCTAAATGTACCTATGCTTTCAGCTCTTTGTTTTGGACTGGTAGCCTGTGCAATGGTTGATAAGAATGTGGGATAAACTAATGCTGTACCTAATCCCAATAGGGCAGAAATTAAGGCTAAAACAGAAAAATTGCTCGTAAATAGTAGCCCAAAAATAGCCAAGCCTTGAATTAACATACCCCAAAATAACATTGACTTTTTTGAGAATTTATCAGACATCTTGCCTGTAAACAATTGTCCTATTCCCCAAATTGTCGGATAAATGGCGGTAATAATTCCAATATTTTTGTTGTCAAAGTGTAGCGAAAAGAGAACTATTGGAAGTAGGCCCCAAATCATTCCATCATTCAAATTGTTTACAAGACCTGCTTGTGTTACAGAACTCAAAGTTTTGTTAGTAAATGTTGTTTCTAAAAATACATTATCAAGTTGTGCAGTATTATCAGTAACATTCTCTTTATGAACAAAAACTCGGGTGTCTTTTACCCAAAATGCAGTCAAAATAAAACCAACAAATGAAATAATAATTCCAATGTAGAATGGATAAGGTGTTATTCCGTAAGTATCTGCCACATATCCTGATAGAAATGCAATTAATCCAACTGCTAAATAACCGGCAAACTCATTTAGCCCCATGGCGAAACCACGATCCTTTTCACCAACTAAATCAATTTTCATTACAACTGTACTGCTCCAAGTTAAACCTTGACTTAAACCTAAAAGCACATTAGCAAAAATTACCCAACTCCAACTTGATGCATTTATGAGGATAAATGGAATAGGAATAGCAAGAATCCAACCCAATAATAAAAGATTTCTTCTCCCAAATTTATTGGCTAGTCTTCCTGTAAAATAGTTGGCAATAGCTTTACTTAAACCAAATGCAGTTATAAATGAAAGGATTGCCGTTTTTGAAGCAATACCGAACTCTAATTCAGCAAATTGAGGAAAAATAGACCTTTCAATACCAATCATTCCACCGACAAACGCATTGACAATGACCAAGATGGTAAACTGCTTCCAATTTTTTTTTAGCCCTATTTGAACATTCTGTTTCATTTCTTATTAAAGATTAAATTGAAAATACCCATTGGAGATTTATTAATGTACGAAATTAATGAATGAATAAGATGATGAATGTGACAAGAGTCACTAGGTGAATGAAAAAAAATACGCTAAAAAATATACCCTTTTATCGTTTACGTTCCCCCTTACTAGTTGGAGTTTCGAATCCATTTTTTTAGGGAATTGGATTCTGGACACCTCGCGGTTTGATAAAACTCAAACTTACTACGTAAATAAAATCATCAATTTGCAAGGACTGTGATATACATCACGGCTAAAAATTAAATTAAGTCACAATTTGCATGCCTAAACACCAGAAGCATGGCTAAAAAAATCACCTTAATTTTGATCTTCTTCTTGATAAATTCGGCTTATTTAGTAGCCCAGCATCAAGAAATTCATATAATGCCACACCTTTGGAAAGGCAAAAAAAGTGTAGCAGAGGATTCAAGCTCTCTTCTATTTGCCTTCAAACATGGAAAAGTACATGGCAATCTACGTTACTTTCTCATGACTACAGATAATCAAGGTAACCTGACGGATGCGTATGCAAACGCAGCTGGAGGAGGTTTGTTTTATGAAACAGCTGCATTTAAAAACTTCCAATTAGGTGTGGGAGGGTATTTTATTTACAATGTAGGTTCCTCCGACATGGCTAAGATTGATCCATATACCCAAACGACGAGTCGATATGAGACTGCTTTATTTGATTTAGAAAACCTGACAAATAAAAATGATTTGGACAGACTCGAAGAATTGTATTTAAAATACAATTTCAAAAAAAACCAAATTACAGCTGGAAAGCAATTAATCAATACCCCATTTATCAACCTTCAAGACGGTAGAATGCGCCCTACTGAAGTTGGCGGATTATATGGTGAAATATTTCCAGGCAAAAAAAACAAATTGGAAGGAGGATATATATACGAGATTTCTCCGCGCGGAACCGTTGATTGGTATGGCATTGGTAGATCAATTGGAATTTATGCTAACGGAGTCAATGTAGATGGGTCAAAAGGAAACTATAAAGAGCACATTGAATCTAATGGTATCTTTTTACTTGGATATACCCATCAGTTGCCACGCCAACAATCCATTAAATTTTGGCATGTATTTGTAGAAAATGTATTTATTACCAGTATGCTACAATGGGATTGGAAAAAAAATGAATGGGTAGCCGGATTACAATACACCCAGCAACAAGCTATAAATCAGGGTGGAAATGTAGACCCCACTAAAACCTATTTCTCCCCGAATCAAAAATCACGCGTGATCAGTTCCAAATTGGGTTATGAACATGCTCATTGGAAAACTTCACTGAACTATACCCGAATTACCGCTGAAGGTCGCTACTTGATGCCACGAGAATGGGGACGTGACCCATTTTTTACCTTTTTACCAAGGGAAAGGAATGAAGGATTTGGTGATTTACATGCATTTGTCGGAAAATTAATCTATTCATTTCCTAAATTTCCAATAAAGGCTAATTTTAGCTATGGATACTTCAAATTACCAGATGTAAAGAATTATGCGCTGAATAAATATGGCTTACCGAGTTATACACAACTGAATGTTGATTTGACTTATGAATTCACCGAATTCCTTGAAGGTCTTGAAATTCAAGCATTATATGTACACAAATCAAATCAAGGGGAAACTTATCAAAATGAAAAATACATCTTCAATAAGGTCAATATGAGTAATTATAACCTCATTATGAACTTCCATTTTTGATTTAAACTTTTTTTACCCCTGTGATAAAAATCACGAATAAGTATTAAAAATAACTTGAAATTTGTATTAACAAAAAACAAAAATAGACGCATGGAAATTATAGGTTATTTCGCTTCACTACTCATCGGCATTTCACTTGGCTTAATTGGTGGTGGGGGATCCATTTTAACAGTGCCTGTATTGGTCTACTTATTTGGAGTTGATCCCATACTAGCAACAGCTTACTCTCTTTTTGTAGTAGGAGCTAGTTCACTAGTAGGAGCATTTCCTAAATACAAGCAAGGCTTAATCAACGTAAAAACAGCAGTCATTTTTGGCATACCCTCGATTGCAGCTGTATATGCCACGCGTAAATTCATCGTTCCCTTAATCCCATCTGAGGTATTAACCTTGGGTGATTTTGTTGTCACCAAATCTGTTTTAATGATGGTTTTGTTTGCGATTTTGATGGTAGCAGCCTCTATATCCATGATTCGTGGTAAATGCGAGCAATGCGAAAAAGAGAAATCAGGAACCTATGTTGAGGAAAAACAAGTATTCAATTACCCAATGATCCTAATAGAAGGAGCAGTGGTAGGAACTTTAACTGGATTAGTTGGTGCCGGTGGTGGTTTCTTAATCATCCCAGCTTTAGTGATGCTTTCAAAATTATCAATGAAGCAAGCTGTAGGCACCTCCTTGTTAATTATTGCAGCTAAATCATTAATTGGATTTACAGGTGACTTAGGACATCAAGAAATCGACTGGAACTTATTGTTAATCGTAACAGGCCTTGCCATCGTTGGGATTTTCTTAGGCGATGTCATCAGTAAAAAAGTAGACGGAAATAAATTAAAAGTAGGTTTTGGATGGTTTGTTTTGGTGATGGGTATGTATATCCTGATCCAACAATTAGCCTTCCCATTAAAAT
>CANHXO010000077.1 GCA_947464595.1 Cytophagaceae bacterium | reverse complement strand
ATTTCACACATGTATTCAAGCACTTACAGTGTAGGTAATTTTGTTTCTGCATTGGAATATGGCCAATTTGAAAATGATTTTACGAATCTGACATTGAATAGCTTACTATACCCATTGTCATCCAGATTTGATCCCCTTACGAACACATTGATCCCTGTTTATGTGATGAGTACCATTTCATTCTCAGAACGTTTTTCACCTTTAATAGGTTTTAATGCAATTACTAAAAGTAGAGTATCCCTTCGTTTCGAATATAATCAAGATCGAAATGTAGGATTGAACTTGTCCAATAATCAAGTAGCTGAATTGTCGAACAAAGACTTAACATTTGCCATTGGTTTTACGAAAGCTAACATGTTAATCCCTTTTAAAATTAATGGTAGAAATGTTCGCTTGCCTAATGATTTAAGATTTAACTGCAATTTAACCATTCGTGACACGCGAACATTGCAGAGGAAATTGGATGCCGAAACCATCGTAACTCAAGGCTTTTATAATTTCCAATTTAGGCCTCAAATTAGTTATGCAATCAGCGATAAGCTTTCTGTTACTGCATACTTTGATAAAATGTTTAATAATCCATTGGTTTCCAATTCGTTTTATCGTTCCACGGTGGCAGGGGGATTTCAAATCAGATATAGCTTAAATGAATAAATGAATTATTGAATAAAATTATTTGCAATAAATCATGAATTTCGTGACCTTTGCATGCTAAAACAATAATTATGAATTTTCCAATTGACTTAAAGTACACCCAAGAGCACGAGTGGATTAAAATTGAAGGAGATATTGCAGTGGTTGGAATTACAGATTTTGCCCAAGGAGAACTGGGAGATATCGTTTTTGTTGAAGTGGAGTCAATAGGCAAAAATATCGCTAAGGATGGAGTATTTGGAACTGTAGAAGCTGTGAAGACCGTTTCTGACTTGTTTTTACCCATTTCTGGGGAGGTTATTGAATTCAATACGGCATTAAATAATAACCCAGAATTGATTAATACAGATCCTTATGGTGATGGTTGGGTAATCAAAATGAAACCTAGTGATTTAGGAGATATAAGCCATTTGATGGATGTTGAGACCTACAAATCCTTTATTGCACATTAATTTTTAACCCTGTTGATCAGGGTTTTTTTTTACCATAGAATCGCATGAGAATTTTATTTAAATCGGTTTTAATACAAGATAGTCTTTCTGACTTCCATCATCAGGTTGTTGATTTATTAGTTGAAAATGGCCAATGGGTTCAAATTGCCAAGACATTGAACGAAAAGGCCGATTTGGTTGTCGATAAATCCGATTTAGCTTGGGCTCCTTCACTTGTTGACTTGCGAGTTCATAATACATTGCCTGGTGGGGAGTTCAAAGAAGATTGGTCTAGTTTGTCAACAGCTGCCAAGAAAGGGGGAGTATTAGATTTAATCCTTTTGCCTACGGGAGATCCCGTACCCCAACAACCTCAGGCGCTAGAGTATGTCAAAAACATGTCATTCGTTCATGGGATTAACTTTATGGCCATGGCGCCTTTGACGGTTGATAATCACGGTGAAAATTTCACTGATCTATTTGACTTGTTTACTTCAGGAGCTCAATGGTTTGGACATGGAAATTCTAGTATTCAGAATGTGGATTTAATGAGTAAGTGTTTGCAGTATTTACAATCTTTGCCAGTAACGCTAGTTTCTAGACCTGATACCACTGCTTTGTCACTTTATGGTCAAATAAATGAAGGCTTACAAAGTACGTTATTGGGACTTAAAGGTATACCTAAATTGTCTGAGACCTTGAGCATTAAACGAGATTTAGACTTGTTAACTTATACATTATCAAATTCGTTTGGTCACACTCATGAGCATTTTAAACTGCATTTTTCTTGTCTTTCATGTGCTGAATCGGTGGACCTAATTCGTGAAGCTAAGAAAATGGGACTACCGGTTTCTTGTGATGTAGCTGTTCACCACTTATTATTTACAGAAGATTCGATCAGTGATTTTGACACAATGAAAAAAGTTTTCCCGCCATTTAGAACTGGGAATGATCTGGAATCTTTATGGAAGGGTGTTGAAGACGGTACCATAGATGCTATAGTTTCCGATCATACGCCTCACGAAAGTGAAGTTAAAGAAGTGGAATTCGACCATGCTGCATTTGGTACGATCGGGTTAGAAACCTTGTTTATCGCGTGCTATCAAGCAGCGATTCAACGAAAAATAAGGAATATTGACCAATTACTCTCTTCAAATCCGGCAAAATTAGCGGGCCTTACAACCCCGACGGTCAAAAAAGGAAATGAGGTTAAAGGAATTTTATTTCATAAAGTTCCTGCCTATCATTACACTATGGATCAGATAGTAGGAAAATCTAAAAATTCAGCTTTTCTAGATTATACATTCAGTCATAAAATTTTAATGGTACTGAATCAAAATGAGATTTCTTATAATAATCTATAAATGAAAATTATTTTAAGTCATTGGCCTAAGTTGTTGGCTACTAGTTTATTGGCAGTCGGTTTAATTATCCTTTATTGCATCCTATTTTATAATTTGGGTGTATTGCCTTTGGGAGGCAAGAAGGCTCCTAGCTTTGTGTTGGTCTTAATTCTTCAGTATTTTTTAGTTAAAAAGGTTTTCAAATCAGATGCGTCTCATTTTCTGAAAATTTTCTTGTTTCAATATGTCTATATTTTATTGATTGCTATTTTTAGTTCTTTATCCTTGTATTTTTTCTATTTGTCCGATCTAGGCATTGGGGTTTTGAATGAATACATTCAGTTGAGCGTTAGTGAATTGCAACAATTTAAAACGGTTATTATTGAGCAGGAAGGTATTGAATATTATAAAATGTTATTGAATGGCATTAATGGTATTGATGCAGGGAGCATTGCCAAAGATGATTTTACGCAAAAAATTGTTTTATCATTTTTGCCAAATTTACTAATTGCCTTATATTTCAAAAAGAATTAATCATGGAAAAGCAAGAAGATTTAAAAGTATCTAACTCCGTCTTAGCATTAAAATGGGGTGTTATCGGTGGTATCAGTAGTTTTGTTTTAACTCTGATCACTAAATATTCAGGGCTAGAAGAAGACTTTAGTGATACACTAGGATGGGTTTCTTTTTTGGCGACGCTGGTAATTAATACTACAATTCTTTATTTAGCGCTCAAGGAAGTACGGGCCAACCAAGATGACTTTTTAAGTTATGGACAAGGTTTAGGAAATTCATTGCTTATTGGTTCAATTTGGGGAGTGATCAGTGGAGGTTTTAATTATATTTATTTAAATTTTATTGACCAAGGTGTGCTTCAAAAGCAATTGGACATCGCTAGGGAAAAATTAGAAAGTCAGGGTTTAACGGAAAGTCAAATAGAAGACGCTGAAAAAATTACGAACATGATGATGGGTCCTGGTATTCAATTCATCATTATTGTTTTCTTTTCTGTCCTATTTACTTTTTTATTAGGGTTAATTGTTTCGGCAGTCTTGAGAAAAGAGAAATCCATTTTTGAAGATTAATATGTGGCCAATCATTCAAAAAGAATTTAATGTTTTTTTCACCTCCTTTATCGGGATTGGTTTAATGTTTTCCTTTTATTTATTGATTGGACTATATACCTGGTTTTTTGAGGGGAATGTATTAGATTTTGGTTTTGCCGAACTAAGTGTATTTTTTGATTTAAGTCCTTGGTTTTTTTTGTTTTTCATTCCAGCCATTGGTATGAGGCAGTTTTCTGAGGAGTTTGAATTAGGCACTTTTCATTTATTGCGTTCACTTCCCATTTCGATTGAAACAATTATTTTGGCTAAAATTGTGAGTCAAATAGTACTCTTGGCTATTATTTTAATGCCTACCATTGTTTTTATATATAGTATTGGTGCTTTAAGTTCACCTGCCTTTAACATGGATTATGGCATTGTCTTTAGTGCATATATTAGCCTAATTTTGCTTATGGTGGTGTTTGTTTGTTTAAGTGCTCTAGCGTCTTCTATTGCGAATAAACAAGCATTGGCATTTGTATTAGGGGTTTTTTTGAACTTTTTTTTGTGGCAAGGACCTCAAGAGATTGCTAAAATCTTTAATTTTGATTTGACTTTTCAAAGCTTGAGCTATCATTTTCAAAATATCGGAAGGGGAGTCCTAGATTTTTCAAGCATCAGTTTTTTTCTAGGACTGATCTTGATGATTATTGGCTTAATTCATTTGCGCTTTCAGTGGAATTATTTGAAATCTAGAATTTGAATTCGTTCCTCGCAGTATTTTATTTCTGATTCCTCGTTGGATGCAATAAGGATTAATTTATCAGTTTCTGATTCTAGTTTACTTTGAAACCAGCTTTTTGACTTACTGTCCAAATTTGTTGTTGGTTCATCTAAAAATAAAAATGGTCTTTCTGAAGAAAAAGCAATCGTTAGTTTTGTTTTTTGCTTCATTCCCGAAGAGAAATCTTTAATTAATTTATTTGGATTTGTCTTTAATTCAGAAAATTCTTCAAACGTATGGATGTTGAAGGTTGATGGTAAATTCTGAATACTAACTAAAAATGATATTAATTCTTGAATAGTGAATTCTTCTATTATTTCACTGTAGGGTGCTGCAAAGGCTATTTGTTTAAATGCATGATCCCCTTCAATGGCTTGTCCTAAATTATCTATAAAGTTGACCGTCCCCTTTGTGGGTATTGAAAACTGGCTCAATAATTGTAATAATGTTGATTTTCCTGAACCATTCGGCCCTACAATGGCATACTTTTTATGATCCGTAAAGGCGTAATTGAAGTTTTTTATGACATATTCTTGACGGAATTTTTTTTCTACATTTTCAGCAAGAATTTTCATACGTTTAGGGATTAACCTTTCATGATTCCTCTTTCCGAATTGCGAATGAAATCGATAATTTCATCTCTTTCAGAAGACTTTCTGATTGATTTTTCTATTTGATCTAAGGCATCATTTGTATTTAGACCCTTGAGATATAAATACCGATATACCTCTTGAATTTCATTAATTAACGCTTCGCTAAATCCACGTCTTTTCAAACCAATGGAATTAATCCCTGCATAAGTAAGAGGTTCTCTACCTGATTTTGTAAATGGAGGAACATCTTTTCGAACAAGTGAACCTCCTGAGATCATTACATGTCGTCCAATTTGTGCAAATTGATGAACCGCTGAAGACCCGCCAATGATCGCAAAGTCTCCTACATTGACATGTCCAGCTAATTGGACCGAGTTGGCAATAATACATTGATTTCCAATGACACAATCATGAGCAATATGTACATAGGCCATGATTAAGCAATTAGTTCCAATGATCGTTTTTTGGCGATCATTAGTGCCGCGATTTACGGTAACACACTCCCGAATGGTGGTATGATCTCCGATTTCTGCGGTCGTTACTTCTCCGCCAAATTTTAGGTCTTGAGGAACTGCTGAAATTACAGCCCCTGGAAATATTTTAACATTTTTTCCAATTCGCGCTCCTGGAAATATAGTTACATTTGAACCAATCCAACTACCTTCTCCGATTTGCACATCTTCGTGTATAACGGTAAATGGATCAATGGTAACATTGGCTCCAACAGTGGCATTCGGGTGAATCGAAGTTAATGGATAATTCATAAATAGTGTACTATGATTTTCTAACTAAACTTGCAGTCATTTCCGCCTCACAAACTACTTGGCCCGATACATAAGCCTTACCGATCATTTTAGCAATACCTCTTCTTATGGGAGCCTGAAGTTCACATTTGAATATTACTGTATCGCCAGGAATGACACTTTTTCTAAACCTGCAATTTTCAATTCCAACTAAATAAGGCCAATAGTTTTCTGGATCGGGTACTGAACTTAAAACTAATATTCCTCCTGTTTGTGCCATCGCTTCTATTTGCATCACACCTGGCATAACAGGATTACTTGGGAAGTGCCCCATGAAATAATACTCATTCATTGTTACATTTTTTACTCCCACGACACTATTGTCATCTAAGTAAATAATCTTGTCGATCATTTGAAATGGATAACGATGTGGCAATAACTCATAAATTCGTTCGTGCGAACAAATAGGGGGTTGTTTTGGATCATAGATAGGAACATTGTTCTTTTCAGTTTCCAACATCAACTTCTTGATTTTTTTGGCTAATTCTATATTCGATGCATGTCCCGGTCTTGAAGCCAAAATTTGTGCTTTAATTGGCCTGCCGACTAATGCCAAATCACCCATTAAATCTAATAACTTATGCCTAGCCATTTCATTAGGAAAGTGTAGACTTGTATTGTTCAAGATTCCTATCTCTTTAGAAATGCTCACTTTGGGTTTTCTCAATACATCCGATAAATGTGCTAGTTCTGCTTCAGAATAATCTCGGTCTGCAATAACAATCGCATTACTTAAATCTCCTCCCTTGATAAGTCCTTCTTTATATAAAACTTCCAATTCATGCACAAAACAAAAAGTTCGACACATGGCAAAACCTCTTTCAAATTGCGAAACATGACTTAAGTTAGCATGTTGGCTCGATAAAAATTTTGAATTATAATCCACCATCACGGCCATTCTATAATCATTTAATGGCAGGGCAGCTAATTCAATATCTTTATCGGGATCTTTAAAACGTACTTCTTCCGTCACTTCAAAAAATTTGCGGTGAGCCTCTTGTTCGACTGGTTCCGCATCTTTTAAGGCTTCGACAAATTTGATCGAACTTCCATCCATGATCGGTGGTTCTGGACCATCTAATTGAATCAATACGTTATCGATTTCGAGGCCAACTAAAGAGGCTAAAACATGCTCTACGGTATTGATTCTAGCACCATTGTGTTCAATGGTCGTTCCACGTGAGGTATCTACGACATAATCAACGTCCGCATCTGCGATGGGTTGGCCAGGTAAGTCTATTCGCTGAAATTTGATGCCATGGTTGGACGCCGCCGGCAAAAATGTCATATTGGTAACGACTCCAGTGTGTAAACCTACTCCACTTAATGTGACTGATTTTGATATGGTGTGTTGCTTATTATTCATAATAAGGGTAAAGCCAACTCAATGTTATTTGTTGCTTTGATTAAATTTTTCAAAAAATTCTGGTAATTGCCTAATTAATGCATTTCTTTTTAAGAAATCTACATTATTGGAGGCTGGTGTACCACCCAATGTTTGTCCTGGTGTTTTAACACTTTTTGTTACTCCTGATTGACCCGTAACAATTGTTTTAGGGGCAATAGTAATATGTCCAGCGACTCCTACTTGGCCTGCAATTAAACAATTTTCTCCCACTTTCGTAGATCCTGAGATACCTGTTTGTGCTGCTATTGCTGTATTGGAACCTATTTCAACATTATGGGCTATTTGTACTAAATTATCTATTTTAACTCCTTTTCTAATGATGGTAGATCCCATGGTAGCCCGATCAATGGTCGTGTTGGATCCAATGGATACATCATCCTCAATGACTACATTTCCTAGTTGGGGTATTGATTTGAATGTTCCATCCGCTTGAGGGGCATGACCAAAACCATCAGAACCAATCACAGAATTAGCATGTATCACAACATTGTTGCCGATTGTACAATCTTTATAAATAACTACGCCAGGATATATGGTACAATCACTACCGATGGTCACATTTTTACCAATACTGACATGATCGTAAATTTGCGTATTTTTCCCGATGTGACTGCCGCTTTCAACTTGACTAAATCGTCCTATAAAAACATTTTCTGAAATGATGGCGTTTTCTGCTATGAAACTAGGTACTTGAATGCCCGTTTCCTTAAATTCCATTAATTCCTGATATTTTTGCAATAAGATGGTAAAGGCTAAATATGGGTCAGAAACACGTATTAATGCTGTTTTGACCGGCTTTTTCAAGGTAAGATCTTTTGAGATGATTACCGCCGATGCATTAGTTTGGTATAAAAATGATTCGTATTTGGGATTTGAAAGGAATGAAATACTTCCCGATTTTCCTTCCTCTATTTTATCGAAATTGCTAATGAGTGTAGCTCCATTGCCATTTACTGTACCTTCTATTAAATCAGCTATTTGGTCAACAGTAAATTTCATGTGTTAAATATATGGGGGCAATTAGTAATATGTAAATAATTCAGCTCAATTCTCCTTGCAAATATACGCTCTTTGGACAACAAAAATAGTATTTTTTTACAATCTTACTTAACGCTTGGATGGTCGGTAAATCTGATGCAAGCATTAACTCGACCACTTGCCCTTGTTTATCGACCATTTTGATAGTATTGTCGCCTTGCACATAAGCAGCATTGCTCGTGGAACCCTCTACGACAAAATAAGAAAGTTCCTCAAAACCGATGCCTAAACTTTCTTGAATCTTAGACTCAATTTCTGTTATTTTAGATTTAGGGAGTGGTTGGGTGCCCAACTTACATTTGAATAATTTTCTGGTTAAAAAGGATTCGCATAAATGCCTTAATATTTTATCCTTTTCATTTTTCCAATCTTTGAGGGCTGCCCAAATATCATGATCATCTAAATCGGTAAACGCTAGTAGGAGCTTTTCATTACTAGCAAACTCATCCCACGTATAAGTCCTACTCAAAAAAACATGTAAAGGTTTTGAACAATTCAATTTGATTCCTTGGGCCATTAAATCTTTTGCCCGTCTTAAAATTTGAATTAACATGGTCTCTGCAGCAATAGCAGTTTTATGAAGATACACCTGCCAATACATTAGTCGACGAGCCATTAAAAAGTTTTCAATGGAATAAATACCCTTTTCCTCTAAGACAAGTTGCTCATTCTTTAAATCAAGCATACTTAATAGTCTCTCAGATCCAATAAATCCTTCTCTAACCCCTGTATAAAATGAATCTCTACTTAAATAATCCAAGCGATCTACATCCAATTGGCTTGAAATTAATTGATGAAAAAAAGGTCGATTATAACGATTATTAAACATTTCAATGGCTAAGGAAAGCCTACCTTTAAAATGTTCGTTTAATTTTTTCATGAGTAGATTAGAAACCTCTTCATGTTTTACCTCGTTTAGAATGGTATTTTCTAATACATGTGAAAATGGTCCATGACCAATGTCATGTAATAAAATCGCAACCTCCGCTGCTTCCTGCTCTTTTTCGGAAATATTATATCCTTTTGCTTTTAAATTATTTAATGCTTGATCCATCAAATGCATCGCTCCTAAGGCATGATGAAATCGGGTATGATGCGCTCCGGGATATACAAATTCTGCTAAACCCAATTGTTTAATACGTTTGAGTCTTTGAAAAAATGGATGATCTATCAACTCCAATATGAATGGATTATTTATTTTTATAAATCCATAAATAGGGTCATTAATAATTTTGGTTGGAAACATAACGTGGTTCACAGGTTTTATACCAAATTGAATATACTCGTTAACAAAGGTAAGATTTATCTTTCCTATTCGAAAAATCAAAGAAAGCAATCGGATAAATCTTAAAATATTTAATCAAATGTAGTTAGAAAGGCAATAATTACTTAATTTTGCACCACATTAGTTTAATCTAATGTGGACTTGTAGCTCAGCTGGTTAGAGCACCTGACTCATAATCAGGGGGTCCATGGTTCGAGCCCATGCTGGTCCACTCTTTGAAAATGAAGCACTTACGATTCTTGTGAGTGCTTTTTTTATTCCAAATCAATAATTTTTCTGGTCCCATTTTAGATGACTAATGGATACATAATTGATCGAAATTAAATTAGGGTAAGGAAAACGCCACATATTGATTCCCTTTGGCTCTTCCTAACTTAGTTCCCCCACAGGCCATGACGATAAATTGTTTCCCGTTAACCATATAGGTGGACGGAGTTGCAAAAGCTGCCGCTGGTAAAATATACTCGAAGAGCAATTTTCCATTGGAACGATCAAAGGCGCGAAATTTACCATCTTTGGTTGATGCAATTAATAATAATCCATTTTGAGTGATGATGGGTCCACCATAATTTTCGGCTCCAGTATTTTTGATTCCTTTTTGGGCCAACAATGGTTCATCACCGAAGGGGATTTTCCAAAGATAGCGACCTGTATTGAGATCAATCGCATTTAAAGTGCCCCAGGGTGGACTGATTCCCGCCATTCCTTCAGCATCTAAAAATTTATTATAACCTGTCATTTTATAAGGAGGGAGGTTTTTTATTTTTAAATCCTGAGTGGTTATTATTTCTTTAGGTGTTTCTTTAAATAAAAATGCGATTAAGTTCGATTTTTCAGTTGCCGTTAATTGGCCAAATCCTGGCATCATTCCTTTTCCTTGAGAAATAATTTCGCTTACAAAAGATTTTTTTCTCCTTTGGTGTATCTCATTCAACTCAGGGAATCCACTTTTAATATTTCCTTGCAATTCTGACCCATGGCAAGATTGGCAATAGGTCTTATAAACGTTTTCTCCTGTCGCCTT
>CANHXO010000076.1 GCA_947464595.1 Cytophagaceae bacterium | reverse complement strand
CAAAATCTTTACGACCATTGTATAATGCAAACCAAGTAGATTTAAAGTTACCACCAGGATAGCTTAAAGTCATATTTTGCGCATTCGTCTGAATATAACCTGCAGGATCATTCAAAGCCGATGCAAACTCAGTTGCCGCAAAAGCACCTGCAGCAGGGAATTTTTTAGATAATTGCAAGGACATCAACATACGCAAAGAATTAGCAGCGCGCTTCCATTTGGACACATCACCTGCATAAATCAAATCTCCTTTAACTGCTGAGGCATCGAACGCGCCTACAGCCTTAGTCAAAGCAGAAATCATCCCTTTGTAGATATCCTCTTGGCGATCATATTTAGGATTTGCATTTTTAACACCTAATAAAGCCTCAGAATAAGGCACATCCCCCCAACGATCTGTAATCGTCCAGAAGATATATTGTTGCAAAATCTTAGCAATTTGCACCATGTTATTACTTTCCTTGCGGTCTATAATAATTTGTAAATCCATTAAAGATCCAGCATATTCGCCTGAAAATTCAATTTGAGGCAAAGAATAAAGAGACGCATCTGTGTATTGCGTTTCCGAGAAATACTGACCGTATAATCCAGGTCGAGTAGAAGCAGCATAACCACCTAAACCAGCTTGAACATTCGCCATTAATGCGGACATCGTAGGCTCAGAAGTTGCCGCTGGATTCACGTTAGTATCACCAAAGTCATCCAATTTTTGGCATCCACCTAAACTTAATAAGATTAGGGTAGAGAATATAAATATGATTTTCTTTTTCATGTCTTTAAAATTTAACTTTAATTAAAATCCAAATCTAATATTGACACCATACCCACGAGATCCAGGCCACTGTCCTGTTTCACCACTCACCGCAGAGATCTCAGATGGATCAAAGTCTTTTGTTGTCGCATAAATAAGTATTGGATTTCTAGCTGTTAAAGAAACGTTAACAGATTGAAAATATTTATTCATTCCCAATTTCTTCACAGGCAAATTATACCCCAAAGCTAATTCTCTAAGTTTAACAAACGTTAAATCATAGATGTACGGATCAAAAGTCTTGTTATTATATAGATTGTGGAAGTAATCTTGAGCTTCTACATAAAAATCAACTGCCTTACCTTCCGCATTCACCCCTTTGGTATGAACTCCACCCCCATCAGCGACTGCATCACGAATAGGATTCCCCTTGTCGTTCACGGTTGCTGTTTGTGCTGTTAAGCCTGAGAATGAACCCCACATATTAGATAAGGATGCAAATTTACCACCCACCTGGAAGTCAATATTGACATTCAAAGTAAAATCAGTTAAGAAAGTAAATGAATTTTGTAAACCTCCCGTATAATCAGGAAGTACTGAACCAAAATTCACTTTTGGATCATTCACATAAAATCCACTAGCATCCAGTACCGGTTGGCCATTAATTCGCTTAATTCCATTCCCGTATAATTGCCCCCAACGCTTACCTTCTGAGTGAACCAAATAAGGCATGGTTGTTCCCCAAACACCTTGAACTGCAGAAGTTTGAGTAATGCCATATTTAGGACTCAATGAAATAACATCGTTTTGGATCAATTTAGAAACCGTTCCTGAAATTCTCCAAGAAAAATTATTGCTAACCACAGGACGTCCATTTAATTGAATATCCAAACCTTTCTTAGAAATCTCTCCAATGTTAGTTAATAAAGAAGTGTAACCACTGGCTCCATTCACACTTAAAGCATAAGGGAAATCTTTTTCAGCGCCTTGCCATACCGTAGCTGAGATTCCGATGCGATCATTAAGGAAAGATAAGTCTAAACCAATTTCACTTTGCGAAACCACCGATCCTTTAATGTTAGGATCCACCAAGGTGTTAGATGCCGACATCAAGAAATCACTTCCCCACTTGTATTGGCCTAAACTATAAGCAGAACCTGGGAAACGATAAGCTCCAAAACTCTCATTACTAGTTCCCAAAGCCTTAGGAATTTCTCCCCAAGATCCTCTTAATTTACCATAACTTACCCATGGCAACCTTTTCTCAATCAAATCACTGAATACAAATGAAAGTCCAGCTGATTTAGAAAGTACTGAATTTGCTTCTTTAGGCAAAGTTGAATACCAGTCATTTCTTAGCGTAATATCCGCAAATAAGAAGTTCTTGTATCCAAAAGTAGCTTTACCGATTAGCGCTTTATATTTCTCTAATAAACGATCATTTCCAATCGTTGCCGGATCTACTGAGTTAGAGACAGTAAACAAATCAGCAACACTCAAACCATTATTGGTATTCGCGCTATTGCTTGAATAAGTCCACTCGAAAAAGTCAGTTCCTACGTTGGCATCAATTGTGAAGTCTTTGATTTTCTTCGAATAATTTGCAAACAATTCCATATTGGTACGATCCGAATAGGTCTGACCCGTATAGTAATATCCTTTAGCCTCAGGTGAGTTACCTGTTGTTTGCAAACCACTTTCATTTAAGCGGGAGCTATAGCGATAATCCGTTAAACCTGTATTTTGTTGCTTTCTGTAAGTAGCTACAAATTTCAAATCATCGTTTACCTTATATGTAAAGGCTACGTTTCCGAATAAACGATTTCTCTGATTTGTCTGATTCACTAAATCAAACCATGAGAAAAAGTTATACCAATAGTTACCTGCGTAAAAGTTTCTCTTATTAGAAGCATCGTAAGCATCTGGATTTGCATGATTCCATGAAGCATAAATTCCTTCAGGAGTTCTTAAATCCTTTAACTCTTTCATGATGTTCATATCCAAATTACGGTGAAACCACTGGTTAAATGCTCCCGAAGATTGATTTGAATAACCATCATCAATCTCTCCTTTTTGAATTTGACTTACATAGTTGATGTCCGCACTCACCATAAAATGCTTATTCAAATTATAAGCAGTCATGACGTTTAAGGTATTTTTGTTTAAAGACGTATTGGCCAACAAACCATCGATGGCTTGATTACCATAAGTTAATTTAAACTTCAATTTATCAGAAGATGAATTGATCGTGAAACTATTATTTCTAGTTACCCCTGTTTGGTAAAAATCACGTGCATTAGTAGGTTGAGGAGTCAAAGATGCCGTCTTGTACGAATATTTACTTCCACCATACCATGCATACCAAGGAATATATTCTTGGCCTACCATACGAGGACCCCATGAAGCATCATCGCTGTAGTCATGGTAATATTTACCATCTAACGCTTTCCACTCTGCTGGATCAGTCGCTTTGTATTTATACTGCATCAAATCACCAATAGCACCACCGGCGTATGAATTTTGGTAGTTTGGCAAGATGTAAGGAGACTCAAATAGAATACCTGTGTTCAACGTAACTCCAATACCTTGTTGGGTCGGTGAAGCATCTTTTAACGTGATGACAATTGCACCATTCGCTCCTTGAGAACCAAACTGCGCAGCCGCCGCTGCACCTTGAAGTACAGAGACGTTTTCAATGTCATCTAAGTTGATGTCGTCTGAATTAGGTAAAATAGTTCCATTGACTACATACAATGCGCCTGAACCCAAACCGAATCCTGAAACTCCACGTAATCGAACCTCCGTAGAACGACCAAGAGCCGCTGCCGATTGAGAACGAACTTGGATACCAGATACCTTACCTGCCAAAGCATTGTTAAGGTTCGTCTGACGAATCACGTTCAATTGTTTTTGATCAACAACCTGAGCGTTGTTGGAAGTAGACCTTGCATTTCGCTTGGAACCATAGGCACCCGTTACTACCACCTCAGAAAGCTCAGAAACATCTGAAGCTAAAACCACATTGATGGTCGACTGGTTTCCTACGGTAATAGACTGTTGCTTGAAGCCTACAAAGCTGAATACAAGTACTTCGGAATTACTGACCGAAATTTTAAATGTACCATCATACGTTGTAGTAGTACCTCTAGAAGTACCTTTTAGGCTGACACTCACTCCTGGTAGAGCAGTACCATCCTCTGAAGAAGTAACCTTACCAGTTACCTGCCTTGTTTGAGCTAGAGATGTGCTAATAAATGCCATCACTAATACCCATACGAGTAATAGTTTTTTCATGTTGATTAGTTTATTTAATGAAAAAATAATTTTAAAAGTTTGTAAATCTAAATAAATGTTGAGAAAATATCAATAAACTGATAATTTATTTTTAGATAAATAGTCCAAAATTGAATTTTAAACTATATTCAAGGGCAAATATGCGGTAAATCAGTCAAGAGTTGACTTTAAAATATCATTTAAATAAGATGATAATTCACCCAAAATTTATACTATTTTAATATTAGGCCTTAAAATTCAATAATTTTAACGACTGATTTTCGTTCAGTGAGGAAATTTAAAAATATCAAATAAGTGACCAAAAAAAAGGTAAAGGCGAAACAACCTTCATCTATTTAGGGTCTAATAATGATTATTAAACGGATTTACAGGAGGGCATTCAAGACTAATACCCCTATTAAACCTACTATCGAAACAATGGATTCCATAATCGACCAGGAGCGAATCGTCTCTGAAATAGTTAGATTAAAATATTCTTTAAAAAGCCAAAATCCTCCATCATTGACATGTGAAAACATCAAACTACCCGCTCCTATACTTAGAACCATTAAATTAGGATCTACACCGCCGCCAGCGACCAATGGATAAATCATGCCCGCAGCAGTTAAGCCCGCAATCGTTGCGGAACCTACGCAAATGCGTATAATCGCGGCCATTAACCAACCCAATACTAAAGGTGGGATTGGGAGTGCGCCTAGATACCCCGCAATTTCCTTACTAACCCCCGAAACCAATAAAACCTCTTTTAGTGTTCCAGCACCCGCAATGATTAAAAGAATCATCCCCACATCCTTGACCGCTTCTGCATATATGTTCATGATATCTTCCATCTTTTTGCCCATACGCAATCCTAAACTATAGGTGGCAAAGCAAATAGCGACCAACATCACCATCGCTGGATCAGCTACCAATTTAAAAGCTTGACCCAAGACCGATGATTTGTCAATGTACACCTCTGCTATCGTCGTAAAAACCAATAAAAATACAGGCAAAAGTGCCGTAACAAAACTGGAAACTTTATTTGGAAGTTCATTTTCAGGCAAAGATTTCATCGAAAATGTTCCTAAAGATTTTATGGGCTGATTGACCAATGCCTTCGCAAAAATAGGTCCAGCTAATATGATGGCCGGTATCGCAATAACTATCCCATACATCAGTGTAAGACCCATATTTGCCTGAAATTGTGCCACTAATGCAGCAGGAGAAGGATGCGGTGGTAAAAATCCATGGGCGACCGAAAGCGATGCCATCATGGGAACTCCCGTAACTAAAGGATGTAATTTATACTGATGTACTAAAGCAAAAACCAATGGAATCATTAATACAAAACCCACATTGTAAAATAGTGGGATCCCTATGATAAAACCCGTGAACATCAATCCCCAAGCCATATTTTTTTGACCAAAAATTTTAATTAATGTCCCTGAAATTTGTTGGGCCGCCCCGCTTTCGGCCACCAACTTCCCTAACATTGCCCCTAAAACGATAATGGTTACTAAAGAACCAAGCGTATCCCCTAACCCTTTTTGAATAGTCTTAGCTAAGTCGGGCAATGGAATTCCCAACATCATGCCTGCCGATAAACTGATCAATAAGAAAGCGACAAAGGAGTTGACCTTTAAATAAGTAATCAAAAAAACTAAAAGTAAAATGCAAATAACAACGATGAAAATTGACATAGGTTATATTTAGGTAATAGGTAAGAGGTAATAGGTAATAGGTAATAGGTAATAGGTATTAGGTATAAAATAATAGGTTATTAATAAATGTTAGCTTAAGAGTAATTATAAGATAATTCGAATATAAATAATATTGTGTTAAATGCCATTATCACATTACCTAATACTTAATACCTCTTAACTGATACCTATTACCTATTACCTATTACCTGATACCTATTACCTATTACCTATTACCTCTTACCTGATACCTATTACCTACCATTAAAACTCTCCATACGTCTCTTCTAGGTATTTTTGCATGACCAAAATATCCTCTTTGCTTGTTAAATCAGGTACATTCTCAGCTAATGGAATAGCGTAAAAGCCCTTACCTGTACCTTCACCAAACATCGCCACGGAAGTGGGTAATTCTTTCTCGTTACGCACGGGATGAAAAGGTGTGGCGGCCAAATAAGGTAAAAAAGTACTCGCTTCAAAAACAAAAATATTCATGCTGACACCTAATCGGCCCAATTGAGCCATCAAATCATCTGCTTGTTCTTGGGTAGGCTTCTCGATAATTTCCAATAAATACCCATTAGCATCTGTTCTAATTAAAGCAAAAGCTGAAATACGTTCCGCAGGGTATAATAAGCTATCTCGGTGATACGAAATTAACGCTTGGGTTTCATTCGATGACCAAAGCAATTGAAGCGCATTTACACTATATAAATTATCTGAATTACAAACGATCAATCGGCCTGTTTGCCAAGCCTCATGTTGCATCAATGCCTGAAAAACGGCATCTGCTGTACCCGCTGGTTTTTCCCGATCCGCTGGAATTTGTTGGCGAGCAAAAACAATTTTCAAGCCCCAACAAGCATCCTTATCCATCAGGGATTCACAATATTCCTGGGAAACGGAATCGGTGGGATGAAGCAATAACATCACCTCTTCAATTCCGGCCAAATGTGCATTGTATAATTGATAATCAATCAAAGTCTTTCCATTCTTACCTACCTGAATCATTCCCTTGGTGACCGAGTTTGCTTGAGCCACTAAGGAAGGGTCTAAATCTGAACCCCCTTCAGCCATGGCTTTTTTCATTCTCGAGGCCATCCCACCTGCTAATATTAATAAACGCTTCTTCATAAATGTGTTAAAAAAATAAACTTTCTGATTCTGATTTTGTCCCTTGATCTACGCGTATGATGTAGGCCTTACCTCCCTCTTTTTCGATGGCTTCAACCACCTTTTCTGGATTTTCAGGCACATAAGCAAACATACAACCCCCACCGCCTGAGCCATTTATTTTAGCACCTAATGCTCCCGCCTCTAAAGATGCTTGAATCATTCGATCAATTTTAGGGGTAGAGATGCGTTTGTGTTCACGTAAATTTTGTTGGTGCTTATTTAAAAGGTTACCTAATTTTTGATCACTCCAAATCACTTCTCCTTCAAACATTTCCTTTGCAGCCAATAAAATATCTCGATCATCCAAATTCGCGCGAATTAAAATAAATTCATCTGAAGTAATCAAATTTTTATGGGCATTCAGATCGGAAAGCGTCGCCGTCGATAAATCAAAACTTGGATCCTTCTCCTTAATTTTATTGACACCTCCCAGGGTACCAAACTTTACCCTCGACAAAATCCCCAACGTATCTTTAGCCTCCAAAGAATCCCCCAAGACAAAAGTTCCTAAATCTCGGGCATACGTTTTTATCGAAATCTCTGGTTGGCTTGCCAAAAAAATCACATTTCCCACCGCGGTCGAATATTGATCCATCATTCCGCCAGGTTCCGTAAATTCCAAAACCTCCGCTTCATAAGTAATTTCACCTATTTGCTTTTGATTGTACCCCAAGTCATACATGTCATTTAGGAATTTCACCCAAGAAACTAAAAGTGCCGAGGAACTAGAGGTACCGGAATTGATGGGTATGTTTCCACGAACTTCCATCTCAAATCCACGCGTTAACTCATGCCCTTTTCGATGCAAAACATTTAAAACGCTTTTAAAATAATCCCTTTCTTTGGAATATTTCAGTGGAAAATCAATTTCAAATTCTTCCGACTTTTCAACATCAGGCAATGCAAAGTGCACTACATGATCAGCCCTAAATTGGCCTTTAATCTGTATTCTTTTAGAAATTGCTGCTGCGATAACCGGTAAACCTAAGTAGTCTTGATGCTCACCAAATAAACAAATTCGGCCTGGCGTGGATACGATCATAAAATTGAATTCACTTGGAAATCACGAAATTAGAAAAAATTTTTACCTTTGACACGAAAAATAAGCAAATAATGATAACTAAAAGAATACCATCAATAGATTATTTTCGAGGATTTATTTTGTTTTTGTTAGCTGCTGAAAGCACAGGGCTATACAGTCGATTAGGGAAATTATTCCCCGATTCATTTATTTTATCACAATTCATGCACGCAGAATGGCAAGGCCTCCATTTTTGGGATTTAATTCAACCCGGATTTATGATGATAGCTGGTTCGGCTTTATATTTTTCAACCTATAAAAGAATAGACCAAGGGGCGACCTATGCACAATTGTGGCCTAAGGTTTTAAAAAGATCCATCTTGCTATTCATATGCGGAACAGGACTTCATTGTTTAGGCAGGGAGGAATTAGTTTTTGAGCTTTGGAATGTATTGACCCAATTGTCATTCACTACCATTGTAGCCTTCTTTCTTTTGCGTTTTTCAATCCCCTTACAATTAGCCGCTTCATTATTCTTATTACTTCTCGCGCATTCGTTATATGTATTCACCGACATCCCAGGTTTCAATGAACCTTATGTTCAAGATAAAAATTTCGGATCATTCATGGACATGGTCTTAATGGGCAAATTAAGTTCGGGTCATTGGATAGCGATTAACTGCATACCAACCGCCGCGCATACGATCTGGGGTGCTTTAATGGGCCGAATCATCCATAGGTCTACCTCTCCAAAAGATTTATTAAAGACCTTATTGGGTTTAGGGATTTTAGGTGTGATCATTGGATACGGTTTAGATTTAGCTGGAATACCCATCATTAAAAGAACGGCTACGCTTTCATTTACCATTGCTTCAGCGGGATGGATTTCCCTTTTGATGGCCGCTTTTTATTACAATTGGTCTAACGATAAACCCAAAATTACAGTCCCAGATTACATCCTTTCTTACGGCAAAAACTCCATTTTCATCTATTTATTTTTCGAATCCATTGGACCCGAATGGTTAAGAGGAGCATCATTCACGTTTGTTGGCGGATTTTTAGAGAAAATAAGTATCTACGGAACAGTAGCTGAAGTCATCAACGCACTCGTTGTTTTGTACCTTATTACCCGTTTAGCGATATGGTTGGACAAAAAGAAAATTTACTTTTCACTGTAAATTAGCGTTTTTCAGGTTGGGTGATTGTTGACGTAGTCCAACTTATACGCCCAGGTATCCGCGATGTTTTTAGCCTTTATTTTGGCTTCTTCGGTTTTTGGACCTTCGAAATGTTCATCTAAAGTGGCGTAAAACAGCTGGAGCCAACGAGCAAAATGCGCTGGGCTCAACGGAATTTTCTGATTGATTTCTAAATGAGGACGCATAGGTGCACCTTGGTAGTTTTTGCCATCCATCAAAAGCATCTCCCAGAAATCATACATTTTAGGCAGGTGTTTAGTAAAGTCTACCTGGGCAACATCCATGAAGACATGCCCAACCAAATCATCTGAAGGCATTTTGGCATAAAATGCATCCACAAAAATCTGAATATCCAGTGGGGTTTCTATGTCCTTTTTCATAAACGAGTTTTGACGCGAGCTAAAAGATGTTGGCCTACCTTACTTCCTTGCTTTGCCCCTTCCGTCAATGCCGGCATAAAATGAATTCCCCCGTACAAACGAGAAACAGAAGCTTCATCTGAAGCATGCAGGAATGATTTGAATTTCCTTGGCGGCAAACCATAAGATATCTCTGTAGAATCGACATAGGCAATATTCGACCCATATAAACTTGTCAAAATTTCAGCTGCTGCCCTAGAAATAGTACTATGACCTGATGTATATTCTGGAAATGGGGGCGTTTGAAGGACAGGAACCCAAGATTTATCAATGCTAGCATTAATGATAGTTTCTGGTCTGATGCGTATAGATCTGTATTTTTCATCCCAACATGCAATAAATCCATCAAAGATACCAATAGACGTCAGAGCAAATGCTTCTGCCGTTTCTATGTAGGGTTTATGTAATTGTCGAGACACTTGTCCCACAATACCTAACCAATGTCCACCAGGTGATATTTTCTTTGTTGCAAACATAGCATGCCCCGAAATATTCATTTTAAATGGATTGCAATCCCAAAAATTAGCAATATTTCTTTGCTCCTCCGTCAAATTCTTTACGGTTTCGTAGGACTCCATGACCTCCTTGTAATAAGGACTTTTCTTTGTTAAATCAAACTTAGAGGGATTTGGAGCTCTAAACTGGGATGCCGAATCTAACACCATAGGGCGAATTTTATTCCAATAGGGTTCAACTGCATCCATATATGCAGGCGGCGTAGGAGTCCAAGTACCAGGTGAATTCGTTACTTTAAATCGCAAACCTCTTGTTTGCTTGTAATTATCCTTTGATGCATAGCGAATGACAGCAGCAGCCACTGAATCTCCATAGGCTATAGAACGATCATAAACATCTTCAGGGATACCTATTTTCTGGTATTCTGCTTGTAATTTTAGATCAAACTCTTGGTATAACTCTTGCGCAAAGGTCAACTTTTTACCTACGGCCAAGTAAGCACGGGTAGATGCCAGAGGAAAGCAATACTCCAAGCCTTTCTCGGGTTTAGGTATTTTATCGAAACCATTCAATTGGCCCACTAACGATCTGAATTTTTTATCCCCAGGAATTGCTGCCTCATAGCCTGCAATTCCTGCATACATATAAATTCGTGCTGAAACGGGTGGAGCAAAAATATCATGAATTATACTCTCGGTCAACACCAACTCTGCCCTGATTAAAAACTCAGGGTTAGCGGCGTCTTGTTGAAAATTTGGATT
>CANHXO010000075.1 GCA_947464595.1 Cytophagaceae bacterium | reverse complement strand
TTCGATTCTTCGAAATAAATTCTTAGCTTTGCCATCCCATTCAGAGGGGTGTCCGAGTGGTTTAAGGAGCACGCTTGGAAAGCGTGTGTAGGTCTCAAGCTTACCGAGGGTTCGAATCCCTTCCCCTCTACAAAGCCTTTCAGCGTGAGCTGAGAGGCTTTTTTAATGGGCGTTAGTGAATTCTGCTAGCGAGATTGAACGAACGCCCATTAAAAAAGCCACGGTTCGCAGCACGAACAGTGGCAGGCTTTGTGCAAGATGCCCACTGCGGATGACAGCGAATGAAATGAGGCTGTCACTCCCTTCTTTACAAAATTCGCTCTATGAATGTTTTTAGGCTTTGTGCAAGATGCCCACTGCGGATGACAGCGAATGAAATGAAGCTGTCACTCCCTTCTCTACAAAGTTGCTCTATCAATGGTATTAGACATTGTGTAAGACACCCACTAAGGAAGACAGCAAAAAAAAGGAGATCAATTTGATCTCCTTTTGATTTTTAAACTTATTTTTCTTCGCTTACCGCTTGAATCAGGCCTTTGATGTATCCATAGCAAAATGAAAACGCTTGATGGCCTTTTAAATCATCATGATGGTGAGGCACGTGATCTGGCATAACCATTCCTGAAAATCCTACATCTCTTAGAGCTCGTACGACTTTAAGAAAATTCATATCACCATTATCTGGGTATACTTCTTGGAAGTTATTAAATCCTCCCTTTATATTTCTTAAATGAACGTTAAAAATCTGATTGCGCTCACCCACCCATTTGATGATAGGAAAAATTTCATTTGCTGGATCATTTAAACCTTCTGCAATCGATCCGATGCAAAAATTAAATCCATGGTATTCATTGTCGTACAGTTGGGCAAACCGCTGTATGCCTTTAAATACATCCGGACTATTCCATCGGGTAATTCCTCTGTATGCAGCGGGCGTTGGAGGATCAGCTATGTGATTCGCTAATTTGACTTTGTATTCTTTGGCAACGGGTAAAAGCCGATCTAATAAATATGTAATCCTTTCAAACATTTGGTCAATGCTCACATCGCCAGCAATTGTTTTAGGGTCGTTCCTTTTTAATGCTTCTTGGTAATTCCAAACGTTGTATTCAACATTTCCTCTTTTGGGATCTACCACTCGACCAGTTCTTAAAACAGGCAAAATTGTGGTATTGTAATTTAAAACTTTGATGCCAGTCTTTGATGCTACCTGAATCATTTGTTGGAGTATCTCAATTTCTCGATCTCTTTCAGGACTTTTTCCCAACATGATATTCGGATATTCAACTTTATCGATACCAGCAGAAGTCAAGGGAAAGTGGTAGGCATCTAATTTGATACCATATTTTTCACAAGCTTCTTTCTTTGCTAATGAATCTTCGAGGTCCCAACCTTTGCCAACAATAGTTTTAGGTGTTCCACCATCAATATTGTAAACGCCATGACGCGCTTTAAATTCTAAATTTTCAATTGTAGTTCCACCCGATTGGCAACCTACGGTCATTAATGTTTTCTTCGGGGCTTTTAATTCAATCGATGCTTGTGCATCTGAGGAATTCAAAAGCGTTGTTCCAACGGAACTTGCAGTGATGACTTTTAAGAAATTATTACGTTTCATCGTTCTAGTTTTTAATAAGGTTAGATGTTATTATTCAAGTTTTATGATTCAAAATTTAAGATCAGGGAGCTATGATCTAAATGCCAGTGTCCCATTTTTATGGCTTTTTCCTTGATGCCCAAGCCAAAAAAACCGATTTTTTTCATTTTTTAAAAATAGTTAAACTAATGGAAAAAGCTTAGCTCCTATAATGATAATAATTAATCCTGTGAATCCCATGATGGCTAGCATGGGTGTTATCGTTTTTAATGCTTCTTTCTCTGTTAAATTACTAAGCTTGCAAATAATCCAAAATCCAGCGTCATTCATCCAAGGGACTAATTTAGATCCACAACCAATGGCTAAACCTAAATACACGGGGTGAAATTCTAAACCAGCATTATTAGCCATACCCGATAAAATACCTGAGGCAGTGATTAACGCAACGGTCGCAGATCCTTGTGCAGTGCGAACGATGGCTGCGATAAAGAAAGCCAACGGGATAAGCGCTATTTGATAGTCTTTTGTCATTTCTGCTATCCTATTGCTTATTCCAGTTTGTTGGAGCATTCCCCCAAAAGCACCTCCAGCAGCAGTAATTAATATGATGCCACCTCCACTCATTAATGCTGCTTGAACAAAAGATGTTAAATTTTCATCTTTCCCCTTTTCTTTTACCAATACCAGAAGTGCAATAACTCCTCCACAAATGATCGCCACATTCTTATCGCCAAAAAATTTAAAAATACCAATCGCATAGGTCATCCATTCAGCATTACCCTCTTTGGGTACAAATGCATTGATGAACGTATCCAAGCAGATAAATATTAATGGAAATAAGATAGGTAAAATGGAAATTCCTAGACTCGGTAATTTCGTAGTCTCTTTGGCTGAAATAACTTTTATGTCTTCTAGCTTAGCATCAAGCGAATCCCTTAATTCAATAGGCCATTTTACATTAGCCCATTTTGCGAAAAAATAGCCGGAGGTTATTGTGAATAGGCCAACAATCGTCCCCGAAATCATCATGAGGCCGATGGGTATATGCATTTCGCCAATAAGAAAAAGGGGGCCAGGGGCTGGTGGTACGAGCGAATTAGCCATAGCCGCGCCAGCCATGATACACAAGATCAGCAATAGATAGTTTTTGCCAATTCTAAATGTCATGGCTTTGGCTAAAGGAATCATTAGGAATAAAACGGTATCAAAGAAAACAGGTATGCCTAGGAAGAAACTGCTAATTAAAAATGCGATCGGTGCCTTATCTATGCCTGTAAACGTAAGAATCGATCGAATAATTCGTTCCGCAGCACCACTTTCCAGCATGCATTTTCCGATGATAGCGGCCATGGCAATTAAAATTCCAATTTTAGCGCAGGTATTCCCAAATTCTGTTGCTATTCGCTCACCAATACTCTTTTTTGATAAGGATAATGCAGCAGAAGGGGAGATCCCTTTATCAATTGCAAATTGCTGAATGGCCTCTGGAGGTGTTAAAATCGCCACACAAAAGGCTCCTAATAACAAAGCTAAAAAAGGATGTAATTTAAGGCCAATAATGCCTCCAACCACCATTATAATTCCAATAAATAAAATGATTAATGGATCTAAGCTTGTCATATTCGTTTGTTTTTCTTGAAGATCTAAGTATTTTTCCTTAACTCATTAAGGTTTTTGGCCATATTTCTAGCGCCCTCTGCCACAAATGTTGCATCGGCGCCGCAGGCTAAAAACCGAATCCCCATCGCATGGTATTTTTCATACTCGGCAAGGTTGAAAAATAAAATTCCTGTGGCTTTACCAAATTTTTTAGCGGCACTCGAAATTAAATTAACGGCATCGATGAATATCGGGTGATCGAATTGTCCAAAAATCCCTAATTCCATGGTTAAATCAGCAGGTCCAATAAACAATACGTCTACTCCTTCGACAGCTGCAATTTCATGCACATTTTCTAATGCTGATAATGTTTCTATTTGGATGATTCCCAATAATTCTTCGGTTGATGAATCATAATAGGATTGAAATTTCAGTCCAAATTCAGTAGCTCGCACCATTTTGGCTACCCCTCTGTTTCCATGTGGTGGATACAAAAGACCATTTACCGCCTTTTTTGCTTCATTCGCATCGTTTATTTTAGGACACATGACACCCATGGCCCCCATATCCAAAACGCGACCAATTCTAGGCGCTTCATTGCTTTCAACCCGAACAATAGGTACGGCCTGTGTACTTTTTAAAGCTTGAAGTTGGTGCAGTGTGCTGATTTCAGCTCCTGCACCATGCTCTAAGTCAATAAGTACCCAATCAAATCCTGATAAGCCGACAATTTCTGCGGTTAAAGGACTTCCTAAATTTAGCCAACAACCATGAAGGGTTTCCCCGTTCAATACTCGTTTTTTAAGATGTTGCATCGTAGGATTCAAAACTATTTTTTGTCCCACCAGATTCTTGTGTCCATTGTATTAGGCCCTTGACGCTCAATTGCTTTTTGAACATTGGCTTTATTTACATTTAGTTCCGCATCTACATAAGTTAACCTACGAATAAAAGGCTCTGTTTTCAGATCACTACCTGGGAAAGTATTGGGTTTTAAAACAGGAAAACCAGTTCGCCTAAAATTAGCCCATGACTCAGGGCCAATTAAAAATGATGCTACCCAATACTGTGTATTGATATCTTCTAGCTCACTGCCAGGTCTTATCGGATTAGCTAGTAAATAAGCATTTATAGTAGCCTCTGAAATTGCTGAAGTAGTACCATAAGACGCAAATTGTTGCATATGGGCTTTGATGCCATTTGAATATAAAGTTGCCACCGTTCCGCTAGCCCACTTTCTTTGAACAGCTTCTGCTAATAATAGTTGGGTCTGGGAATAGGTGACCAAAAAACTAGGTGCATTTAACCCACCTACTCTGGTACGATCTAATTGGCTATAATCCCATAAACTAGCTAATTTTTTGTCTTTAACAGCCGAGGCAATGGTTGTATTATCAAATCCTAAAGGAGCGCCTACTTGCACATCTTTTGTTCTATTGGCTCTCGATTCAACTTGTTGGGCCCCGCTCGTTGCGCCTACGTACCTAACAGCGATTGCTTCTAATCTAGGGTCATTCGATTTCTTTAGAAAATCGACAAAATCTTCAGCTAAATAAAAGAAAGCTGATTGACCTCCATTTAACTGAGCGCCTATAGGATTTGCAAAGTTTGAATTGTGTCGTATGATTGCGTTGTCGGCATTGGACTGCATAAGACCTCCAGCTACTGCTTTTGCAACAAATTCAGCAGATTTTGTAGGATTAATTTTTGATAATCGCATGGAGGCTCTTAGCAATAATGAATACCCAAATCTTTTCCATCTTGTCACATCTCCATCATACAATAAGTCAGAAGTTACTCTTGCTTTTGTCGCATCTAATGCTGCGGCTGCAGATTCTAGCTCAGTTAAAATAGACGAATAAACGGATTCTTGTGTATCATAAATAGGATCACTGATACCTTCTAAATAATTTTTACCTGCTTGCGAGTAGGGTATATCACCATAAGTATCTGTTAAAATCATGAATGAATAGGCTTTCCAAATTCTGGCCATGTGATACAGATTTGATTTAGCGGGGATATCTTTAGTTTTGGCAATTACATCGGTTAATTCTTTAATGTTATTTTGATATAACGAATTCCAATTCCCAGAGGCTACTGATCTATTATCTTGATTGAAATTTGCGGCAGAACCTTGACCACTAAACGGTGTAATCATTTGTTTTACGATGGTGGTCTCATAGCTCAAGTTTCCGTAGCTAGGTGCGGTATTAACTATTGCCGTATTCAATTGATAAGCGGGTTCCACAGCCGTAAGCGCAATCGGATTAACATTCATTTTGTCAAATCCCTGATCACAACTTTCTAAGCCTATTGAGGTTAGAATTAAAAAACTAATTATAATATTTTTCATTTTATGTAAGTTTATACGTTGAACTTATTTTGAGAATGATTAGAATTAAAATTTCAAATTAAGGTTAAAACCAATATTTCTCGTGATGGGCAAACCTGTAGCTTCTAAGCCAACCAGATTATCGGATGGGAAACCAAATTGCTCTGGGTGTAAATTAGGGACCCATTTTTTGATGACAGCTACGTTATTGGCAACGGCATTTATTCTGAGTCCTTTAATAAACGGTACCTTGTTCGATAAATATTTAGACAAATCATATCCAATCATAATTTGACGTAATTGCCAAAGTCCCGCATCATAAACGAATTGTTCAGCAATATTTTGCGATCTAACCGTTTCATAGTAAGCTTGAACGCCTGACTTAGTCGCGTTAACTTGTCCATTCAAATTCACCCCGTTCCCAATAACATAATTTACATCTCGTCCGACCAAGGTCTCCTTTGATAAACCATGTCTCCATGCATTGTGATTTGTTCCCGAAATCATTTTGTGTCCTAATTTGAAATCAATTAAGAAAGAGACTTCAACACCTTTGATTGAAAAACTATTCGTTATACCTCCTACCCACAATGGAATAGCGGAACCAAAGGCGATTTGATCTGAAGTTCTCAAAGGCCGACCATTTCCAATATCAAAAATTTGTCTACCCTGAGCATCACGCATGTACCCAAATCCATATAGTTGACCCATCGGTTTTCCAACCACTTGTCTAAGTTCGCCTGAGAAATCAGCCGTACCCACCGTAATCATATTATTGCTTACATTGTTTCCTAAGTTTAATACCTCGGTTTTATTGTAGGCATTATTTAAAATGAGGTTCCAACTAAAGTTTTGAGATTTGATGGGATTTAAGGATATAAGCATTTCTATTCCTTGGTTTCGGCTTTGTCCCACATTAATTAATTGAGACAAGTAACCCCCAGCATTTGAGGTTTGTGCCCTTAAAATTTGATCCGAAGAAAGTTTATCATAATAAGTTAAATCTAGGCCTAACGCATTATTAAATAATTTTAACTCTAAGCCAATTTCTTTTTCAGATACACGCATGGGCCTTAAATTTGCATTGGGTACTGTCGATCCATTAATGTTCGCCAATGGTTGGGAAGCACCACTTGGAGAAGGAAATTGCTGCGCATTGATGCCATAAAATAGGTTATTCGCATACGGCGAAACATCCGTATCACTACCTACCTCTGCGTAAGCAGCTCTGATTTTACCAAACGTAATCCAATCAGGTAGTGCACTTGCAAAAGCTTGAGAAAATACAAAACTGGATGTAATGGATGGATAAAGGATGCTGCGATTTTCTGGTGATAAGGTTGAAAACCAGTCATTTCTAACCGTACCACTTAAAAATAGGTAATCTTTAAAAGAAACCTCTGCCGAACCGTACACAGAATTAACTTGGCGCTCAGAAAAGTCATAGGTGGCATCTCTTTGTCTTCCATTTCCTATGGTATATAAATCACGGGTATAAAAATCTTGAACAAAAACATTGTGGCGACTAATTCTTCTATACATTTGATTTCCTCCTACATTCAAATTGACCCCAAAAGACCCAAATGTTTTATTAGCCCCTACTAAAAAGTCCATATTTAATTCTCTGACATTCCTGGAATCTTGTACGAATTGACCATTAACAAATCCTGCAGGTGCGGCAACTTGTCTTTGTGTTCCAGTGGGTAGATTATAATCTTGCTCCCTTGAGTAATAATCTTGTCCTACTCTACCTTGAATAAATAACCAGTCGGTAAAATTAAATTTAGCAGTCAGGTTACCAAAAATCCGATCATTATAAATATTGTCAAACCTTTTTAGAGCGAAGTAAGGATTTGTTCTGTTGGTAAATCTAGACCAAACCGTTTCATTCCCATTCGCATCTTCTGCATATTTTTCTAATGCACTTAATGGCATGGAGTTTGCCATATTAAAAATAATTACGGGGCTATAATCTTGCTCTGCAATATTGGGTGGGTTTTTTCTATATTCATTGGAGTAATTTATATTTCCAGAAATGGTTAATCTCTTTGATAATGTTTGGGTAAATCCTAGATTTATGGTTTTTCGGTCATACCCTGAATTTTGCAAAATGGTACGATTGTCTAGGTTTGCGACAGAAAGACTGAAACCGCCATTTTCTCCTCCAGAAGTTAGTGTTAAGGTATTTGTCCACGTATAACCTTGTCTGTAAAACTGTGAAATTTGATTTCTTTGAGGTTCATAAGGTAGTGTGATATTATTAAATAACACTTGGGTCATACCAGGTTGGAATTTTTCACCAAAACTCCACTGCCCAGATGTTGGGAAAGCGGTAGTTGGCCTTACTCCATTTTCTCCTTGACCATATTCATATTGGTAATCTGTATAATCCAAAGGTGTTTCCGACGTGAAATTTGAGTTATACGCTAAGGAAATACCATTGCCTTTGCTTCTCGTTTTAGTCGTTATCATAATAACGCCATCTTTCGCGCGAGATCCATATAAAGCTGAGGCCGCCGCTCCCTTTAAAACAGTCATTGCTTCGATATCGTCAGGGTTAATACTACTTAATCCATCTCCTCCATCTGAAGTTCTATTGGATCCTCTTTCCGAAACGTCCCCCCTTGCTCCATTATTTGTATTGTCAATAGGCACCCCATTGACAACAATTAACGGAGAGTTATTTCCCCCAAAAGAGGATTGACCTCTTATCCTAATTTTACTTGTTCCAGCAGGACCTGAACCCAAAGGGGTTATGTTGACACCCGCCATTTTTCCTTGAAGTGCGTTCATGAAATTGGCAGTCCTATTTAAGGTCATTTCATCGGTGCCAACGGTAGCCGTCGCATATCCCACACTTTTAGATTGCTTTTTTATGCCTAAAGCAGTAACAACTACTTCTGTCAATGATTTATTTTCAGGTTTTAATGAAACCTCTAAATTTGTTTGATTGCCAACCGTGATTTCTTTAGTCTGATAGCCTAAAAATTTAAAAATTAAAACCGTTTCGGGACTTGGGATTTCCAACTGAAATGAACCGTTAACATCTGTCGAGGTGCCTCTTGTAGTTCCTTTGATTAATACACTTAAGCCAGGCAACCCATTTCCATTTTCATCCAAAACTCTCCCTTTTACTTGGGGATCTAATTTCTGATCCGATTCAGTATTGTTTACTTGTGGAAATTTTACAAGACTCGTTTTTTTATAGGTATTGTCAATGGTAATGGTATAAGATGTTTTGTTATTCTTTTTATACATTAAACCCAATGGCTTTAAAATATTTTCTAAATTTTCCTCAAGACTTAATCCCGTACTGATGATTTTTGGGCTTACGTATATATTTTCGACCGTATTGAGTTCGAAAATTATATTGGCTCTGTAAATTCCTTCTAGGTCAACTAAAATTGAACCAAGGGCCTTTTTAGAATCATTTTTGGGGCTCTCCGTTTGCTTTGTTTGCTGAACCATCGCCAAAATTTGAGCATGACTTGTTTGCCACGTCAGCAATAGGAATATGAATATCCCATAAGTTGCGGTCATTGATTTTTTTTTCTTCATTGTAGTTTAGGTTAAATTATACGGTACTTAATTAGGTTACTTCTCAATGAGTTCCACCTCATTGTTTTGTCTTATTACATTTATTCTTAATAATTCAGATAAGGTATTTAATAATTCATCTAAATTCTCGGCTTGAAATGACCCCATTAGTTTTCTATTGGCCAGATCGGTACCAAAAATTTTTACTTGTAATCCATACGTTTCTTCCAACATAATGGCCACATCTTTTAAGGACGTTTTATTGAAAATAAACTTTTTTTCCTGCCATATAGACAGGTATTGTTTTTCAGAAAAAGTATTTAAACTGGCTTTATTCTGTTTATTGAACAATACATAATCACCGGGTTTCATCAATAAATGTTTGGTTTTTTTGCCCTCCTCGTAGTTTAATAAAACCTTTCCTTTATTTAGAATTACTTTCGCTCCCCTCGTTCGGGAAGAAACAGCAAACTCTGTTCCCAAAACAACCACCTCAAAATTTTTATCGGTTTTTACGATAAAGCGCTCATGTCTTTTTGTATGAGTAACAAAAAATTTAGCTTCACCGATTAGAAATACCTCTCTTGTATTATTTGTAAATCCCCAGCGATGAATTTTCAATGATGAATTCTGATTCAATAGGACTTTTGTTCCATCATCTAAGGTCAGAGATTGAACTTCATTGTTTGTATTTTTATACGTTTTGTAATTAAATAAATCATGGCTTACTAAAAACCCAATCAGAGCAAAAAGTAAGATAGATGCGGCTAACATTTTAACTGTTAAAAACGGGTATTTCCCATTTTTTTCTTGTAGTCGGGATGTCTCTGAAAACGCTTTTTCTTCATTATTTAAAACATTTAAATAATGTGCTAATGCAAGACCTTCTTCTGGCTCATATTCAGGATTTTTATTTTCCCATTCTTCCAAATATGAATAAAATAACTCTTCATTTTCTGAAGTTTTAAGCCAATTTTCAATTTTTTTTCGCTGCAAAGGCGTTAACCTGTTTGCGAAATAATCAAAAATCATTTTTTTATTAATAGCTGTTTTCATTACCTAATTCACCATTATTGTTAAATGTTCATCGTGGGTTACTGTAAGCATCCATAAATAATTAGAAACGCGATGTAATCTTTTAGGCCTTTCCTCATGATTCCTAAAGCTTTTCCCATGTGAGCCTCAATCGTTTTCAGAGATAGATTTAATTCTTTGGCGATCTCTTTATTTCCTTTTGATTCAAAGCGACTTAATAAAAATATTTTCTTGCATTGGGGGGGCATCGAGTCAACTAATAATTTTACTCGATGTAACGTTTCTTCATAAATACAGATACTGTCAGCGTTATGGTTTTCAGCAGATGCTACTAAATTTGAATGCTCGGTTCTTTCCACCACATTAAATTCTGAGCGCAAATAAGTAAAAGATGTATTACGAACGCTTATAAATAAATAGGAACGAAATGAAGATCTAATATTTTTATAGGATTCATTTTTCCAAAATTTATAAAACACATCACTAACTAAATCCTCTGCTATTTCTTTTGAATAAACATACCTAATGGCATGGTTACACAGCGGTTTATAATATCGCCTGAATAAAAGTTCACACCCATCTTTTGGATTCAATTCAAGTGTTTTTTTGATAAATATTTCGTCATCTATGAGCTTTTCTTCAATTTCATGGATCTCCTCCTCTTGCTTTTCAGCAATGCTTGGGATCTTTATGTCCTTTATTTCTTGAAAATTGCGAGACAATTTATGCGTCATAGTTCTCTTTATAAATATAGAAAATCTTTGAATTTTACTATTTTAATTTTACTTTACCAATAAAGACTCTGATTTTTTCTTTTACCCTTAGTCAACAAGTTATTTTTTTTATGAATA
>CANHXO010000074.1 GCA_947464595.1 Cytophagaceae bacterium | reverse complement strand
TAGTTGGAAGTTAATTGTGGGCCCCTCATTATTTGATAATCTGCGGACTTGATTAAATCTGCGCCAACTAGATAAAGGTTGCCAACGCATATTAAATCTCGCATAAAATTGATTATTAGCCTGTATAGAAGTGTTCCCTAATTCATTATTCACGGGAACGTTGGACGTAAAAAAAGTAGAATTACTGAAGAAACCTTGATCAACATGATTAGATAAACCTTTTCGATATCTAAATTCAAAAAATCCACTTAAACGAATTTTAGATGATACTTGATATTCGTATCCCACATTCACAAAATTCTTTTGATATAATTTCAGATAATTTTCATTTAATAACAGGGAGTAAAACTTATTGTAGGATTCCGAAACTGGATTAGTCGCATTTATTTGATACACATTACTCCCAACACCCACGAATAAACGTTGTCTATTCTCATCAAAATTTCTTAGGTATCCAAGATCTCCATTAAAAGCCTTTCTTGCAAAAGCATATCGGAAATTAGCATTGATTGAATAAAAATTAGATAAACTGAATGTTTGCCTAAATTCTAAATTTCTTTGAATCGTATATCCATCCACAGGGTTAAAACCACCCGTAAAAGAACTTAATCTTAGACGCGGACCTAAATTTCTCTTTTCATATATATATGTTCGAGAACTTATTAAATCCGTCCAGCGAAATGCAGGTAAATTTCTTAATGAATCCTTTGTCAACTTCTCCTTGTCTAAAAATTGAAGGCTATCAGCTTGCTTGTATCCAATTACCTCAGCTTCGGTAAGAGGAACTTGACGTTCAGCCACCCAAAAAGACTCATCATGTTTAGAAGCCATCGAATCCACTTCAAATACATAGTCAGATGTAAATATTTCCTTTTCCTCTGATTTCTCCAGAAATTCCATTTTTTCGGATTTATCAACCTGTCGCAATATCTTCTTTAATTTATTTCTCGTTACATCCGATGATAATGCGATTTTAGGATCTTTAACTTTTTCGCGGTCTATTTCTTTAGCTAAAGATTTATTTAAACGCTCTTCAATAATATTCGGTTTAACGACTAAAACAGGGTTCACTTTAATTTTATATTCTTTTATTTGCGTGATATACCTAAATTTTGCACCAAAGCCCATCGCATCGAAATTAATATTTACATCATAATTAATCGGCATCCAAACGCCTTGAAATAAGGAATTTTGTTGTTGCATTCTAAATTGACCAGATGAATTTTTAAAATTCAAGCTGAATGAATATATACTCCAAGTATCTTCAACAACTGAAATAACACCTTCAAATAAATCCTGATAAGATGATTTAGGCGTTATTTGAATTTTACTAATCGTCTGTCCATTTAGCGTAAAACTTCCTATATAAGCGAATTTATAAAACTGAAAAGCATTGGGTGAAACTGGAGAAATTAAATACCCCCAAATTTTAGGTGAATAGAAATTTGTTTGTGTCACACGCAAATTTGGAGCATCTGCATTTCTTAAAACGGCAGGCAAATTATTTCGATTTGACAGTACTTTTTCTGTTATTTTATTGGGCTTTTGATAATTAACTTGATTAATACCCTCTAATACATACGTGGAACCAACTTTAATTCCTGCTTCCTTTTCCATTTTCTTGCCAACCAAAGCATTCATCATTTTCGAAATAGAAGTGATTTTACCAACTCCTTTAACATAAGCCTTAGCGCTGTATTGATCCACCTCCTTCGTATGAAATGGAGCCATCGAAATCATTCTTCGCATAATACCAATGGCAGGATCTTCTTTTAATCCACCTACATTGATTTCAGCTAAGGAAACTGCTTGTTCTTCAAGGACTACATTAATTTCAATTTCTCCTTGACTATTCCCCACATTGACTTTTTTTGTCAGAGGAGTATGACCCAAGAAACGATAAACGAATTCATGTTGACCTATCGGAACTTGAATCGAATATTTACCTTCTTCATTCGCCAATGTACCCTTATTTAAATCTGAAATCCATACGGTAGCAAAGGGAAGTATTTGTCCATTTTTATCTTTTATGATTCCTTTGACTGTTTGGCCCAAAGAAATAAAAGAGGCAAAGAAAAAAAGAAGGGTTAAGGATTTAAACATGCACAAAAATAGCCCAAAATTTAATCAGTAAATTGATAAAATGATAAGTGGTTGATTATTTGGATTATTGACATAGTAAAAATAAGCAGAACATTGTAATTTTACCTAATGAGGAGTTTTACAAATCGACAACTTTTTCAAAAATATTTAGCACCCACTTCGGATTATCCTTTGGCATTAGAAATTGTCAAAGCGAAAGGGATTTACCTGTATGACCATTTGGGCAAGTCATATATAGATTTGATCTCGGGAATTGCCGTATCTAATGTTGGCCATCGAAATAAAAAGGTTGTATCAGCCATTAAAAATCAAGTAGATCTTTATATGCATCTAATGGTTTATGGCGAATACATTCAGGCACCTCAAATTCAATTAGCAAAAGCACTGGTACAATCAACAAAATCAGAAAGCTTAAATCAGGTATATTTTACAAATTCAGGGACCGAGGCTGTAGAGGGGGCAATGAAATTAGCCAAAAGGTACACGGGAAGAACTAATTTTATATCCTGTATAAATGCTTATCATGGGAGTAGCCAAGGAGCCTTATCAATCGCTGGTGATGAGAATTTCAAAAATTCATTTAGACCCTTATTGCCTCAAATTACACATATTACTCATGGAAATGAGGAAGATTTGATTCATATAACTAATAAAACGGCAGCCATTATTATTGAAATAATAGGAGGGGAGTCAGGCGTTCGAAAAGCTTCAAAATCTTATTTTAATGCTTTAAGAAAGAGATGTGACGAAACTGGAACACTATTAATTGTAGATGAAATACAAACAGGGTTTGGAAGAACAGGGACTTTTTGGGCCTATGAACCAATGGAAATCATGCCTGATATTCTTCTGACGGCTAAAGGAATGGGAGGTGGCATGCCTATTGGTGCCTTTATTGCCAATGAAAAAATCATGAAATCGCTTAGTTTCGACCCAGTTTTAGGTCATATTACTACATTTGGCGGTCATCCAGTGAATTGTGCTGCTTCTCTCGCGACTTTCAATTATATCATGGATGAAAATCTAATGAAGGAGATCCCTTTAAAATCTCAGTTGTTTGTTGACCTTTTAAAACATCCCATGATTAAGGAAGTACGAGCTGCGGGTTTAATGATTGCTGTTGAATTTGAATCTTTTGAAATCATTCAAAAAATCATTGCTCATTGCCTTCATAATGGATTAATCACGGATTGGTTTTTATTTTGCAATCATTCACTGCGCATCGCACCTCCATTAATCATTACAGCAAAGGAAATAAAAATAGCCTGTAAAATTATTTTACAGGCCATCAATGAAGTTGAAAAAGAAATTAATTCTTAAACATGCTTTAAAAGCGTTTCAGAAAGAACTGATTTAGGAATATTACCTCCCACTAATCTTTCCATCATTTCTCCATTTTTAAATACCATTAGGGTAGGGATTGAACGAATACCCAATGAAGCTGGAACAGCTGAATTTAAATCTACATTCATCTTAGCCACGATGGCTTGACCGTCTACTTCTCCTGCCAATTCTTCAACAATTGGTCCAATCATTTTACAAGGACCACACCACTCGGCCCAAAAATCGACTAAAACAGGTGTATCGGTACCTATTAATTCTTGAAAATTTGCATCTGTTGCTTCTACGTATTTTCCCATTATTTTATTTTTATTTAGACATTCAAAATTATAACAAATACTGATAAACAAATCGTTGATCAAAAATAATTAAATAATTAATTTAAATCCTATATTTTCTACTTTACACAAATCAGTCACAAGTGCTTTACTAATGGTTAACTGAACCTTTCTAGATAAAAAATCCAATTGAACCCGTTCTTGTTCATCATAAACTTCTAAAATCACTTTTTTGTTCCCTTTATATTGATCAAATAATTCTTCCAAATAATCAACCGTTTCTAAATTCAAAAAAGACAAATTTAAACGTAGGCGAAGTTCTTTCGTTCGTTCCTCTAAAATTTCAGTTAATAACTCGATCGATTGAATTTTAAAAACCATTTGATCGGTATGTTTATTTTTAAGCTGATACGAACCTTGTATATAGAGCAATCGATCTAAGGCAATAAATCTTTCAAACTGAATAAAATCTTTGGCAAAAAGTGCAAATTCATAATTTCCTGCATAATCTTCCAAGGTAAAAATCATAAATTGATTTCCATTTCCAGAAGTTCTGACATTAATTTTAGTCACAATCCCCGCAAAGGATTGAACAATATTGGGCCTTGATTCGATGATGCCTGTATTTGAATTACAAAAGTTTTGAATTTCTATTTTGTATTCATCTAAAGGATGTCCCGAAATATAAACGCCCACTACTTCTTTTTCATTTTTTAATTGCTCCATCACAGACCAGGGCTCTGAATTAGGAACTTTAGGCATGGATATATCATTTCCTGTACCTGCACCTAATTCGCCAAACAAAGACTGAGTGGCTGCGGCCTTCAACTCGGAAATTTTGGCTGAGTAGCGCACAATTTTTTCAATAAATGAAATCCCTTCATTGTCAAGTGCAAAGAATTGCGCTCTTTGAATATCGGTAAAACAATCAAAAGCTCCCGCAAAAGCTAAAGATTCTAAACATCTTCGATTAACCTGACGGCTATTAATTCTTGAAACAAAATCAAAAATATCTTTATATTCTCCTCTTGCTTTCCTTTCTTCTACAATGGAATCAACAGCTGCTTCCCCTACACCTTTGATCGCACCTAATCCAAACCTAATTTGGCCATTTTTATTGACAGCAAACGAGCGTGAGGATTCATTCACATCCGGAACTAATAAACTCAATCCCATACGCTTACATTCGTCCATAAAGAATGTAATCTTCTCAATATTGCCTAAGGAGTTAGACAAAACTGCCGACATATATTCTGGTGGGTAATTTGCTTTTAAGTAGCCTGTTTGATAGGCTACTAATCCATAACATGTGGAATGAGACTTATTAAAGGCATATTCAGCAAATGACTCCCAATCTGACCATATCTTCTCTAATTTATCTGGAGGGTGAGCATTCGAAAGTCCGCCGTCAATAAACTTACCCTTCATTTTATCGATGGTAGGCTTATCTTTTTTACCCATAGCCTTCCGCAAAACATCGGCATCACCTTTAGTGAAATTGGCTAACTTTTGAGATAGGAGCATGACTTGCTCCTGATAAACCGTAATGCCATACGTATCACTCAAATATTCCTCCATTTCGGGAACGTCATATTCAATTTTCTCCCGACCATGTTTCCTAGCAATGTAATTAGGAATATACACCATAGGACCTGGCCTAAATAGAGCATTCATGGCAATTAAATCTGAAAACTGATCTGGTTTTAGATCCCTTAAATGCTTTTGCATACCCGCCGATTCAAACTGGAAAGTAGCATTGGTTTCACCCCTTTGATACATTTCAAAGGTAAGCGCATCATCTAAAGGAATAGCATCTAAATCAATGGTGATCTTATGATTTTGCTCAATTAATCGAATCGCCTCTTTTAAGATGGACAAAGTCTTTAACCCCAAAAAGTCCATTTTAATAACTCCTGCATTTTCAATCACTGAACCATCAAACTGAGTAATCAATAAACTAACATCCTTGGAGGTTGCCACAGGCATGATATCAGTTAAATCATGAGGAGCGATAATGATACCTGCCGCATGTATGCCCGTTCCTCTGACAGAACCTTCTAAAATCATCGCTGATTCAATAACTCTTGAAGTTAGGCCACCTGCAGATTTCAACTGCCTCAATTGCTTTACTTGTTCTAATTCGTCGGAACTTAAATTTTCACGATCTGCCAAACTGCCGTCTCCAGTTAAAGACGCATTAAATATTCGCTCTAACGTGATTTTTGGCCTTTCTGGAACTAATTTTGCCAATGCATTAGATTCTGATAGAGGCAAATCCAATACCCTAGCCACATCTTTCAAGGACATCTTAGCGGCCATCGTACCATAAGTGGCAATGTGCGCTACTTGATTACGCCCATACTTGTCGACCACATAGTCGATTACCTTTTGTCGGCCTTCATCATCAAAATCTGTATCAATATCGGGAAGTGATTTACGATCCGGGTTTAAAAAACGTTCAAAAAGTAAATTGTATTTAATTGGATCTATATTCGTAATTCCCAAACAATAAGCTACCACAGATCCCGCAGCACTACCTCTACCGGGACCTACGTAAACTCCTAAATCCTTTCCGGCATTAATGAAATCAGCTACGATGAGAAAATAACCTGCAAATCCCATGGTTCTAATCGTATGTAATTCAAATTTAATCCGCTCTTCTACTACAATGGAAATGTCCACATACCTCTTTTTTGCACCCTCCATAGTCAAATGCTCAAGAAAATCATCTTGACTTAAAAAAGTGGAGGGGATGGTAAAATTGGGCAGTAATACATCTTTTTTTAATTCCAAAATTTCAACCTTGCCCACAATTTCATTGGTGTTGTCAATGGCCTCAGGTATGTGAGACCAAAGTTCAGTCATTTCCTGAGTGGTTTTGAAATAAAATTGATCATTATAAAAAGCAAAACGCTTTCCTTTCATATCAAAATCACCCTCTATGTCTTTGTAACTTGGCGTACTTTGTTTCTCACCTGTATTGATGCACAACAAAATGTCATGCGCATTTGCATCTTTTTGATCTAAATAGTGACTATCATTGGAAGCAATAACTTTAACATTATATTTCTTCGCAAAACGCAACAAAACCTCGTTAACAACTTGTTGTTCAGGGATGTGATGGTTTTGAACTTCCACATAGTAATCTTGACCAAACAAATCTAACCACCATTTAAATTCCTTTTCGGCTTCATCCTCTCCAGAACGCAAAATGGCTTGAGGAACACTAGCTCCTAAGCAACAGGTCGTTGCAATAAGCCCTTTATGGTATTTTAATACTAACTCCTTATCGATTCTAGGGTATTTAGAATACATCCCCTCCATAAAACCTAAAGAGCATAATTTGATCAGGTTTTGATATCCTTCTGGATTCTTAGCTAAGAATAATTGATGATACCTTTTATCCTTTAACTCTTTGGTAAAAACTTGTTTATGGCGGTCTGTTACCAAATAAAACTCACAACCCACAATAGGCTTTACCCCATGTTTTCCAGCTTCGGCTACAAATTGAAATACCCCAAACATATTCCCATGATCTGTAATTGCCACGGCAGGCATATTATCTTCCTTTGCCTTTTTAAACATAGAAGAAATCTTCGATGCGCCATCTAATAAAGAAAATTGGGAATGATTATGTAAGTGGGAAAATTGCATATAAGGCTAAACTTTTATAAAAGGTTCTTTATCAAAAAAAGTGGCATTCAAAAAATCTAAATAGGGTTTGAGAACTTTTGCCTTTTCAATCACTAAATGAACAAACTCAGTGGAGGTCACTTCAGCATCCGTAAAGTGATGCCAAAAGAACATGGTTTTCACCTTGAGTAAATCAGCGTCAGGATGCAAGATGTCAAATCCTTTGGGGGTATTTTTCAAACTTTCACCTTGCGCCTGTCCAAATGATTGAACAAAGAGCGGCTGTTCGATGATATTCCGTAAAGCCTGCGCATTATAATCGATTTCCTGTCGATACTTAATTATTTGTTCTGGGCTTGGATTGTACATTCCTCCACCAATAAATGATTTGCCATTGGGTTCAATATGTAAGTAATAATCCATATATCCAGATTTACGACCACCTTCCGAAAAACTTGCTGAAAACCAGGTTTTATAAGGATCTTTATTTTTAGTAAAACGGACATCTCGATTGATTCGATATGTACAATTTTTAACTTGTACCCCGTCTAGGTTTTCGAAATCGCCAAATTCGGTTATAAGTTCTGATACAAATTCCTCAAAATTTTCTTTTAAATCTAAATACAGAGGCTTATTAGCCCCAAACCATTCTCGCGAATTGTTGGATTTAAGATCCAATAAAAATAAAAAAAGGCTAGGGGAGAGTGACATTAAAACTAGGTAATTAATAAAAACGAATTTAGTGAAATTACCTTGAATGCCCAAGAAGAATTCGCTTGGAGTTTTGGGCTATTTTACTGATTTTTGTATAAATAATAAGTTTAAACTATGCGTATTTTAACGGGCATTCAGGCTTCAGGAAAGCCCCATTTAGGAAATATTTTAGGTGCAATAATGCCTGCGGTAGAGCTATCGAAGCTTTCAGGCAATGATTCTTTTTTGTTTATTGCCGACTTACATACGCTTACTTCCTTAAAAGATGGTGAAAGTATTAGGGCCAATACGTTATCGATCGCAGCGGCCTGGTTAGCCTTTGGGTTTGATACAGAGAAAAATTATTTCTACCGTCAGTCAAAATTGGCTCCCTATCACACCGAATTAATGTGGTATTTAAACTGCTTCACGCCATTCCCGATGTTGGCCAACGCCCATAGTTTCAAAGACAAATCAGATAAGTTATCAGATGTAAATGCGGGTTTATTCACCTATCCTGTTTTACAAGCCGCTGATATTGTTTTATATGATGCTCAGATTATACCGGTAGGAAAAGATCAAAGGCAACACATTGAAATGACACGTGATATTGCTAATTCGGTCAATAAGAAATACAACAAAGATATTTTTGTTCTTCCAGAAGCTCGGATTAATGAAGAGGTGATGACTATACCAGGCATTGATGGTGCGAAAATGAGTAAATCATTGAATAATTACATTGATGTATTTCTACCTGAAAAAGAACTATTTAAACAAATTAAAAAAATAGTTACGGATACCACCGCCTTAGAAGATCCCAAGGATCCAGATCATGATATCACCTTCAAGTTGTATCAATTAATGGCTAGTCCATCAGAAATAGCTGAAATGAGAGCGAATTATGTAGCTGGAGGCTATGGTTATGGACATGCGAAACAGGCCTTATTAAATTTGATGCTGCAATACTTTAAAGATGCTAGAGAAAAATTTGACTTCTTTATGTCACATCCTGAGATCATTGAAGAAAAATTACAGATTGGCGAAGAAAAAGTAAAACCTATAGCAGAGGCTACAATAGCAAGAATAAGGGCAGAATTTAAATTTTAGCACATGTTTCCTACTTGGGATAGTGATTTATTTCAACTCATTCATCAAGCCCATCAACCCTGGCTAGACCTACCGATGGTTATCATATCGGAAAAATCAACTTGGGTTCCCTTATATATTTTTTTGATTTATGTCTTATATAAAGCTTATCAATCCGAAGTCTGGAAAAGCATTCTTTATTTAATATCCACCGTTATTTTGGCTGACCAAGTTAGCTCGAGCGTATTTAAACCACTATTCAAACGTTTAAGACCCTGCCATGTCGAAGCATTTCAATCTTGGATTCATTTACCAGACGGATGCGGTGGCTTGTACGGATTCTGCTCATCACATTCAGCGAATGCTTTTGCTGTAGCTATGGGGTTTTATTTATTAACAAAAAATAAATTTGCCGGGTCCCTGCTACTGGTTTGGGCCATAATGATATCCTATAGTCGAATTTACCTGGGTGCACATTATCCCCTAGATGTATTAGTCGGTGCACTTATAGGAGGAGTAGGCGCTTGGGGTTTATTTCAATTTTATGTCAAATTGACCAAAAAGTCATAAGTATTGATCCCATCCGCAAAATCGTCCAAAGCAGGTTTTTGACTTTGACCAAAATCCACATTCATACCTACTTTACATTGGATTTTTTCTTCTCTTTGAGCCATCCAAACATGCAAAGAATCCATATCGGTATAACGAAATAGGTATAATACCCCAATAGGTGAAACTAAATCATCATTTTCTGTGACAATTAAGTTACCTAAATCATAGTGTTCAATTTGATTCAATAAATACAAGGTGCGGTAATATTGTAAATTATTGGAATACTTAGAATGATTTAAAACCCAAGTTTCTTTAGAAAGAATATCAAATAATGGAATCAAATCATAATCATGAGGAACAGCCAAGGTTGACACATTCCGACAACCTAATCCATAGTAAGTAAGAATGTCATTCGCTAATCCTTGAAATTCTTGATCAGATTCATGGCCACTTAAAACAGCTAAAGAACTGCGATTTTTTCGAATAATGTGTGGAATATTCGAAAAGTATTGTGAAAAATATCCACTAGAAAAATCACTTCCTGTGGCAATAACTGCATCCATGCCTTGTAAACGCTCAATAAATGCAATGGGGATGTTGGGATAAAATTCCTTCATGGCAGTCACATACATTTGCATCAATGATTTGTCTTGAGAACTTAATTTAAGGTTAGCTTGTTGGCCTGATGCCAAAACCATTAAAACATCATGCATACCTATAGCAGGCAAATTACCAGGCAAAACTAAACCAATCTGTAAAAAACTGTTTGATTCTTTGGGATAATGGTTGAAAAAATCTTGCCATACCGGTACCGAAAAAAACTGTTGGCCTATGGCCGACATAGCATTTCTAACTAAGGAATCGGTAAACCACGGATTTTCATTAATTGCTTTATCTATAAATAATTCTATTTTTTCCTTGTTAGATTCAGAGGAGAAATATTGATCAAGAAATTTAATAAGTTCTAAAAACTGAGCCCGTGGCATATATTACATAATTTTACTACACAAAGGTCGAAAAATTTTCTGTTAGTCCATATAAATTATATACTATTCAAAATTATGTTAGTAAATTGCACAAAATATATTGATTGTTATGGCGATAATAATTACAGAAGAATGCATTAACTGTGGAGCATGTGAACCAGAATGCCCAAATACAGCTATTTATGAAGGTGGAATTGAATGGACTTGGGCAGGAGGAACCTCTTTAACCGAAGTGGAACTTGAAGACGGAAGCACCATGGATGCCAAAACAAATATCCAACCCGTTTCAGAAGAATTTTATTACATCGTCCCTGATAAGTGTACGGAGTGCACTGGGTTTCATGAAGAGCCACAATGCGCCGCCGTTTGCCCGGTCGATTGCTGTGTTCCTGATCC
>CANHXO010000073.1 GCA_947464595.1 Cytophagaceae bacterium | reverse complement strand
CACGATCGCAAAATCTGCCTCCTCGGCAAGCAAGCCATACGTAGCACTTTGATTGTCATTAGTAGCATAACAAAGCGTATCACGAGTATCCGCAAAATGAGCGGTTATTTGTTCGGGTGATAATTGATAAAAATCGACGATAACCTCCCTTAAATAATCAACAATTTCTTGTGTATCGGTAGCCAACATGGTCGTTTGATTCACTACACCAATTCTAATTAAATCCCTTGAAGGGTCAAATCCATCTGAATATTGACCTTCAAACTCCTGGTAAAATTCAGCTGACTTTTTTTCAAGCCTGATGTAGGCAGCTAATTGTTTAGCTTGGTTAATATCTTTGATAATAAGAGTAGGAGTCACTGATTTAGAATGCGAAAAAGTAGCTTTGGTCTCTTCATGACTCGGTTTTCCGTGGACGATGACTGAATAATTCTTTTGACCAATCGAGTTAGCGCGATTCCAAACCTTTTCTACAAAGGGGCAAGTAGTGTCAAATGAATAAATATCTATACCAATTTTCGACAGTATCTCTTGGATCTCAAGCGTAGTTCCAAACGCCGGAACAATAACCACATCTTCTGAAGTCAGCTGATCCCAAGATACAAGCTGATTGCCCAAGGTGTCTTGAATGAATTGAACCCCTCGGTCCAATAAATCTGCATTTACAGCAGGATTGTGAATCATCTCAGAGAGCAGAAATATTCGTTTATCAGGATTTTCTTCGACAATTCTATAGGCGGTTTCAACCGCATTTTCCACTCCATAACAAAATCCAAAATGGCGGGATATTAGAATTTCAACCGGTCCAAAATCAAAATGAGATGGTTCAAAATTCTTTTTCATTTTATCCCCAAATCTCCTTGCTTCTTTGATTTTCCCAATCAAATTACTTTTAAACAAAACAGGAATTGAAAATGCCTTCATTTTTTTTAACGTTCTTCTTACAGGTATCCCACTAAAATTACCCTTTAAATCACTAGTTAATGATTTAGTTATTGAATCCATGACCTCTTCCTTTCTAAACTAATAAATTGATTAACAGTTTTCAAAATTACATAGCTAATCATTAATTTCCTTCCAATCCCCCCGTTTAATAAATAAATTCTTTAAAATTGCTATAATCATTGCCCTTTTTAATTACTTATAGTACTTTTGCTTGGTAAAAATAAGATTCATCATTTTTACACTCTCTAAAATTGAATGATAAAGCTTAAATGAAAAATTCAAATTCGGCTAAGACTAAGTTAATGCGTTTGCTTATTGGAAACCCAATAAGCAAGTTTGTGTTATCATTCATTATCAACCCGATCAACTTTTTATATGCTGGATTGGGGATTTTTGTCGTTTTAATTACCTATGTAAATACATTTAGTGTTAAACCTGCTGAACAAAGTTTTTTCTCAGGAAAAATAATTTTTGGAAATGAGGATTATCATCGCATCCAAACAAATGAAGTTGTAGGTACTTTAAAGTCAGAAATGGGAGAAAACACCCTTACGATTACGGCTACAAATAAAGAAAATTTAGAATCTGTTTATTTAAAAATATTTAAGCTGAAAGGTCCTGGAACTTATTTTATTCCAGGAGATGGTGAAATTGAAAACATTGGAAATTTAATCAAGAATCTTGATCATTTCTCTGATAAAAACAATTTTTTTGAATCGACATTGCCCAATAAAGAGGGAGTTCAAAATGGTGTTGGAAGAGTTAATATAACCCTCGCGACAGAAAAAGAAATTGAGGGCGAGCTTATTTTAATAGGTAATAATTCGAGGGGGGACCAAGCAGTTTTGGAATCTGCTAAGTTCAAAATTCATCTTCAATAATCATCAATTTCATGGAATTCGAGCCAGCCTTAGTTAAAGATGCATGGGAATTAATTCTTGATTTCCTTGAGAATCAATTTAACAAACGCCCTGCTGATCTAGAGTCTGTATTATTTTTAATTGGCGTGCAAGAACTAGGACATGGCCATGTACATTTCACCAAAGAGCAAAAACAAGATTTAATGCATATCGCAACTTGTAAAGTTTTGAGCTATAGTGGGTTTTATGCATTAGATGGCAAGGATGCTGAAGGATGGCCACATTGGGAATTAATTCAAAATTTACCTCCTTTAAATCTAAAAGAACAAGAAGTTTTAATTAAAGCGCATGTCATTCATTACTTCAAAACAGAAGTCTTATTTGAGGAATTGTCATGAAAATAATCAGTTACAATGTTAATGGTATTCGGGCAGCCATTCAGAAGGGATTTGTAGCTTGGCTTACACAGGAAAATCCAGATATCATTTGCTTGCAAGAACTGAAGGCTGAAGAAGAACAAGTTGATTTACAAGAGATCAAATCATTGGGATATCATGTTTATTGGCATTCAGCACAGAAAAAAGGATATTCAGGGGTAGGCATTTTCACCAAAATAAAGCCTAAATCAATCCAATACGGCTGTGGAATAGAAAAATACGACTTTGAAGGCAGGGTGATCCAAGTGGATTTCGATACCTATTCTGTTATGAGCGTATATATGCCATCTGGATCCAGTGGTGATGAGAGGCAATCATTTAAAATGGAATGGTTAAATGATTTTCAGCATTACACCGTTGAGTTAGTAAAAAGGCATCCCAACATCATTATCGCTGGCGATTACAATATTTGTCATAGAGCCATCGATATTCATAATCCAAAATCGAATGCCAATAGCTCTGGGTTCTTACCAGAAGAGCGAGAGTGGATGGAAAATTACATCAACCATGGATTTGTGGATACTTTCCGTTGGGTTCATCCAGAATTAGACCAACAATATTCATGGTGGAGTTATCGAGCAAACGCGCGAGAAAAAAATTTAGGTTGGCGCATCGATTATTTACTTGCCACAAAAGCTATGGCTTCATCGATTAAAAATGCATCGATTTTAGCCGACATAAAACATTCAGATCATTGTCCCATTTTACTAGAAATCAATTAATATGCACTTCGAAAAACATGTCTTTATTTGCACCAATGACAAGGATGCTCCCAAAAAATGCTGTGGATCAGCTCATGGAATGGAATTAATTCAAGCATTTAAGGACGAATGGGCGAAATCAGGAAATACCAGTAAAATAAGAATTCAAAAATCGGGCTGTTTAGATTTTTGTGGCAAGGGGCCCACAATGGTCGTTTATCCTGAAGGGGTTTTTTACGGAAATGTCCAATTGGAAGATGTATCCGAAATAACAGAGCAACATTTAATTGGCGATCAGATTGTATCCCGACTGCAAATTGGATAAATTGCGGACATGTTATATCGCCTCTATCCAACGCTCTTAAATTCATTTTCACTCTATCTAAGTCAATCCAGAGATTCCTCTGGCAAGATTATCGTAGATGAAATTGAGCTGATTGAACGAATAAATCGGACCAAAAAACCTACCACGAAGGCCCAACAAAAAGGCGTTGATTTCGAAAGAGCTGTCACATTAGGTGAAAACGAGGAACTTTTCAATGAGGGAATCATCGATCAAGCGAGAAATTTAATTCCGGGTAAATATAGAACACAATTTTACCTTGAATCAAGATACAAAAATGCTCAAATTTATGGCTATGTGGATGGGCTGGGCGAAAGTATTGCGTTCGATTTAAAAAGTACATCATTTTATGAGCCTGGCCGATTTCAAAACAACCATCAAAATTTATACTTATTAGGTTTACAAAAATATGGGATTGAACGTTTAGACTACATTATTACGGACTTCAATGCCGTTTATGTAGAAACGTATGAATTAAAAACCTATGATTTCAACCCGCTGTATGCCCAAATAGAAAAATTCATTTTGTTTTTAGAGGACAATAAGAAATTCATCCGGGACAAAAAGATTTTTGATCGAAAAACCAACGACAACCAAATGTCACTTTTCGAATAGCTAAACCAAGTGAATCCATAATTCATTCAATTGTTTAATTTGAATGGATGCTGCAGAATCTAAATCATTTAGATTAAAATGAATACTGGGAATTCCTGCATTTTCAGCACCTTGGATATCTGCAACTGGGTGATCCCCCACCATAAGTGCTTCATGAGGCTTGCAATCTGCTTTTTTTAGTGCGTGTTCAAAGAATCTTATGTCTGGCTTTTGCGTACCCACTTGCTGCGAGGTAATGATTTCTTGAAAACAATGTTGCAATCCACAAGCCTCCACTTTGACATATTGAATGTCATCAAAGCCATTGGTCAAAATAAAAAGAGGGAATTTTTTAGCTAATTCTTGAACGACCTCAAAAGCTCCCTCCATCAAATGTTTTTTTCGGGGAGTTCTATAGAGAAATTCATTTGAAAATTTATCTGAATCTCCCTCAAAGCCCATCTGTGAAAAAAACAGTTTAAATCTAGTTTCCCTTAATTCCAATTGCGAAATTTTTTTTGCCTGATAATCGTCCCATAATTGATTATTCAATAGGTTGAAACTATTCCAAATATCATTTTGGTCAGCTTCAAGCGTGTTTGTCAAATGGAACTCGTCCACCAAATCCAAAATAACTTCACGAGCATTTCGGTCATGATCCCATAGCGTATGATCCCAATCAAAAAAAATTGCCTTTGGATTAAATTTCATATGGCAAAGGTAATAAATAAGCTACCTTTGTTGCCATAAAAATGGACTGTACATGGAACATCAATTAAAATTAAATAAACCACTCGCATTTTTCGATTTAGAAACGACTGGGGTCATGGTCAACAAAGACCGCATCGTTGAGATCGCTATAGCGAAAGCAAATGTAGATGGTACGATTGAAGTAAAAACAAGAAGGGTAAACCCTGGTATTCCAATCCCAATTGAAGCATCCTTAGTTCATGGAATTTATGATGAAGATGTAAAGGATGAACCACAATTTAAGCAAGTGGCCAAATCATTGGCTGGATTTTTGGAAGGTTGTGACTTGGCAGGTTTTAATTCTAATCGTTTCGATGTACCGATGTTGGTCGAAGAGTTTTACAGAAACGACATTGATTTTGACATGAAAAATCGAAAGTTGATAGACGCCCAAAGAATTTTTCATTTAATGGAACCAAGAAATTTAACAGCCGCATTCAAGTTTTATTGCGGCAAGGATTTGATCGGTGCGCATGGGGCCGAGGCGGATGTTTTAGCTACATTAGAAGTATTAAATGCGCAAGTAAAAAGATATGAAGAGGTATCATTAAAAGATGAAAATGGGAAGGAATACTTCCCTATTCAAAATGATATGTCAAAATTACATGAGTTAACCATGTCAAATTCCATTGATTTCGCTAATCGCATGATTTATAATAAGGAGCGAATTCCTGTTTTTAATTTTGGAAAGTACTCTGGAAGATCCGTTGTAGAAGTTTTAAAAAGTGATCCCTCTTATTATGATTGGATTTTAAAAGGAGACTTTGCGATTGATACGAAGAAAAAATTAACTGAAATAAAATTGCAAGGATTTCAGCGCTAAAGCAAAATTAAGATGTCGAATATTTAAGTTTAATTTGTATTTTTGCCATGTTATTGGCCTAATGATAAAACAATGCAATCCATACCAGACATAATTCGCACCATCCCCTTAACCCATTATATTTTATTAAGTTCCGCTTTATTTTGTATAGGAATTTTGGGTGTGTTAACTAGGAGAAATGCTATCATCGTTTTTATGGCGATTGAGCTTATGTTAAATGCTGTCAATTTACTTTTAGCTGCATTTTCTTCCTATTATTCAGATTCTTCGGGGCAAATTTTTGTATTTTTTATCATGGCTGTAGCAGCCGCTGAAGTAGCAGTGGGATTAGCCATTATCGTCATGATTTATCGAAATATTCAAAGTATTGATATTGGAATACTCAATAAATTGAAAAATTAATAAAGCTATTTTACAGAACATTCATTTATGTCTTTAATTTATTTAATACCGCTTTTGCCCCTCATTGGTTTTGTCGTTAATGGCCTTTCATTTCCTCGCATTCCAAAACAACTCGCAGCCCTTATCGGAACCATTCCACCACTGGTAGCATTTCTATTGTCTGTCCAGCTATTTGTTCAATTTGATGGGAAAACTCAAATTTTACATGTCGCCGAATGGATTAAATTAGGCGATTTCCAAGTTCCTTTTGATCTTCAAATAGATGCATTATCAATAATGATGTTGCTAGTAATTACAGGTGTGGGGACCTTGATTCATCTATATTCAATTGGCTACATGTCGCATGATAAAGGATTTGGTAAGTTTTTTGCTTTCTTAAATTTGTTCATTTTCTTCATGCTGATCCTGGTCTTAGGAGCCAATTTCACGGTTCTCTTTATCGGTTGGGAAGGGGTAGGATTATGTTCCTATCTCTTGATTGGGTTTTGGAATCAAAAAAACAGTTATGGTAATGCTGCTAGAAAGGCATTCATCATGAATAGAATTGGAGACCTAGGATTTTTGATTGGTATATTTTTATTAATTCAAGACTTTGATAGCACTGATTACACAACCATATTTTCAGCGATCCAACAAGGCAACGTTCCCGATCATTTAGGGCTTATTGCTTTTTGTTTATTTGTTGGAGCCATGGGTAAATCTGCTCAAATACCCTTATTTACTTGGCTTCCAGATGCCATGGCGGGACCTACCCCCGTTTCTGCTTTAATACATGCAGCCACGATGGTGACCGCCGGTATATATATGGTCATTAGGGCAAATGTAATCTTTGAATTAAGTCCGGATGTTTTACACTTTATAGGTTGGATTGGATTATCTACGGCGCTTTTAGGAGCTTTTATAGGATTATTTCAAAATGACATTAAAAAGGTTTTGGCTTATTCAACGGTGTCCCAACTAGGCTACATGTTTATGGGATTAGGTGCTTCTGCTTATTCAGCATCGTTTTTTCATGTGATGACGCATGCATTTTTTAAGGCTTTATTGTTTTTAGGAGCGGGTTCAGTCATACATGCCATGTCAGATGAGCAGGATATCAGAAAAATGGGTGGATTGAAGTCGAAAATGCCCATTACCTACCTAACCTTCTTTTTAGGTACTTTAGCTATTTCAGGAATACCTCCTTTTTCAGGCTTCTTCTCCAAAGATGAGATTTTAGCTCATCTATATCACCATGATATGCTCATGTGGAGCTTGGCTATTTTAGGTTCAGCATGTACCTCTTTTTACATGTTCCGAGTGTTCATTTTGACATTCTGGGGCGAGTTTAGAGGGACCGAGAAGCAAGCAAGTCATTTACATGAGTCCCCTTGGTCAATGACCATTCCTCTGATCGTTTTAGCCATTTTTTCTGTGGCAGGCGGTCTCCTTAATTTACCTCATTTCGCGGGTGGAAATGAGTTTTTAGCACATTGGTTGGCTCCACTGTTGCCAACGGCGGAGTCATTGGGTGAAGTTTCTTTTTTAAGCTTAGAAATGGGTGCTCCACTCATTGCAGCATTTGTCCCGCCTATGTTAGCAATCTATATTTTCAGCAGCAAAAAGCTAATTCCACAAGAAGACAACCAAATTCAAGGCATTACAAAATTGATTTATCATAAGTTCTACATTGATGAATTATATGATTTTATCATCGTAAAACCGCTTAACTTCTTATCTGTCTTTTTCGGGCAAGTCATTGACTTTTTAGTCATCGACCTATTCGTTGAAGGGATTGGAAAATTAGTACAATATGCTTCTACTGAATTCAGAAGAATTCAAACCGGAAATGTAGGCTATTATGTATTTATGATGGTGATATCTATTACGATCATATTATTTATGGGATTAAAATCCTGGATATTGTAATTTAAAATTTGACAGAAAAAGCATGAATTTACTTTTTATTCTATTTTTTCCATTGCTCATTGGCGCATTCTTATTAATCGCTAAGCCCAAGCATGCATTTATTATTTCAATATCTGCGACTATATTAGAAGCCATCGCAACTGGGATTGTACTTTTCAAAATAAACGAATCTCAATTATCAATCACTTTTATTCAAGATTGGATTCCTGAACTTGGCATTCAATTTTCATTAGTGGCTGACGGTATCAGCGGTGTGTTAATTGGACTATGTGCCTTGTTATTGCCATTCATCATAGGGTCGACAGCCAAGACAGAAAAGGCCAATCATGCGCAATATCAAGGATTGATTTTACTGATGCAATCAGCGATGATGGGGGCTTTTTTGGCCAAAGACGCATTTCTATTTTATTTCTTTTTTGAAGCTTCCTTGCTACCCATATATTTCCTAGCCTCTAATTTTGGGGGAGAAAATAGATCCGCAATCACTTTTAAATTCCTGATTTACACCATTTTTGGATCTTTATTTTTATTCATTGGTCTCATTTATGTCTATTTAAGAACACCTGGAGCGACACATTCGGCTGATATTGAAACCCTATATTTAACGGCTCGGAACTTAAGTGCTGAATCACAGGGATACTTATTTATGGCCTTTTTTATTGCATTTGCAATCAAAATGCCCATTTTCCCATTTCACACCTGGCAGCCAGATACCTATACCACATCTCCTAGTCAAGGTACTATGCTGCTATCAGGGGTCATGTTAAAAATGGGTACCTATGGGGTTATCCGATTAATTATCCCAATGTTTCCCTTGGGTCTTGGGACTTGGGGAAATACCGCCATGATTCTTTCGATCATTGGTGTAATTTATGGTTCCATCATTGCTATTCAACAAAAAGATGCCAAAAGGCTATTGGCTTATTCCTCTTTTGCCCACGTAGGTTTAATCTCTGCGGGTATGTTGACGCAAAGTTTTGAAGGAATTCAAGGTGCTTTATACCAAATGCTTTCGCATGGAATTAACGTTGTAGGTCTCTTTTTTGTCATAGAGATTATTGAAAGAAGAACTAAGTCGAGAGAATTAGCTCAATTAGGTGGCATCACACAGTCATCCTATGCGCTGACAGTAACCTTCATGATTTTAAGTTTAGGCTCTGTCGCGTTACCGCTGACCAATGGCTTTATTGGGGAGTTTATCTTGCTAAAAAGTATATTTGACTATTCCCTAATTTTTGGGATTATTGCAGGTATCACAATTATATTAGGGGCGGTTTACACACTACGGTTACTTCAGAAAACCATGTTTGGCAATGCTTCGAGAATTACAACTGAATTTGCCGGATTAACCTTGGAAGAAAAAATGGTCCTTATTCCATTAAGTATATTCGTTTTATTAGGGGGTATTTTCCCAAATACTATCTTACATTTTAGTGAGGAGAGTGTTATGCAAATAACCCAACTATTGAAATAATTAAATTTAAAAGCATCTTATTTTTATGACGGCGATTATAGCGTTATCACTTTTTGGAATTAGTAATTTATTTTTGGGATTTTGGTTTCCGAGAAAAGTATTACAAGTGCTTACTTTGTTATTCTTAGCCATTGGAATGGGCTTAACAGCCATCGATTGGAATCATGAATTATTGTGGTTTGGCAACATGTTTCGAACGACGAATACGTCCATAAATTTTAGTTTAATTATCCAATTGGCCGCATTTTTAGTGGTTGCATTATCGAAAGCATTTGGGGCAGATGATGAACATACACATCCAGCTGAATATTACGCAATTATGCTTTTTTCGGTGGTGGGAGCTATTATCATGGTCTCATTTGATCACATGATTATGTTATTCGTAGGTTTAGAAATTTTATCTGTTGCCATGTATGTGCTTACAGGTTCAGATAAAAGAAATCTTAAATCCAATGAAGCCGCATTGAAATACTTTTTAATGGGCGCATTTGCTACAGGTATTTTATTGTTTGGTATCACACTTGTGTATGGGGCCACAAAGTCTTTTTATACCTCAAACTTAGCTAATATTATAGCAGCCACTGCGCCAGAGTCCATGCCAAGTTTCTTATATATTGGGGTGCTCTTAATGATTGTTGGCCTGCTCTTTAAGGTCTCAGCCGCTCCTTTTCATTTTTGGACCCCTGATGTCTACGAGGGAGCCCCGACTATTTTTACCATGTTTATGTCCACAGTCGTAAAAACGGCTGGATTTGCCGCTATTTACCATATTTTATCGGGTGTCTTTGGAGGTATTTATTCCACGTGGGTTTTTCCTATCTATTTCATTAGTATGCTAACCTTGCTGATAGGAAATGTGACAGCGGCGTACCAACAAAGCATCAAAAGAATGCTCGCATATTCTAGTATTTCACACGCGGGGTATATGTTGATGACCGTAAATGCCAAACAAATATCATCCACATCAACCATTTTGTATTACTCTCTTTCCTATACATTAGCAACGGTTGCGGCATTTGCAGTCCTAATCATCGTCTCAGAATATCAAACAGGTCGAAAGGAAAAACCAGAAGATTATTCTTCCTTTGAGGGATTGGCCAAAAATAATCCTGGATTAGCATTTTGCATGACCATTTCCTTATTATCCCTAGCAGGTATACCATTAACTGCTGGTTTTTGGGGTAAATTTTTCATTTTTTCAGACAGCTTTAGTCGAAATGTCATCTACCCGGTCATCCTAGCTATACTAATGTCAGCGGTCGGAATTTATTATTACTTCAAAGGAATTATCGCCATGTATTTTAAAAATGGAGATATCGATAGAATAGAAGTTCCCTTGCTATTCAAAATAGCTTTATGGTTTTGTACTGTAGCGACACTTGCTTTGGGTGTTTACCCCAACATTGTTAAGAATTTATTTTAACTACGGATTTGACAAAAAACACCAACCTATTTAATAAAAAAGATTTAATTGCGTATTTTTTAATCGCAGGAGCTGGTGCTATTGTTCAACTCGTTTGTGGAGGTTTGCTAAAAGATTGGTTTAAATTAAACTACGAATACACAATCCTACCAGCCTATTTTATTTCAGTTATTGTAGGCTTCACACTCACCAAACTATTTGCCTTTGATGCTAGAAAAACGCAGCAGACTAATCGAGAAATGATAAAATTCCTTATGGTTGCTACCTTTTCTGGGTTTGTCACATGGTTTTTTAGTGTAATGACGTATACATTCATTCAAACATTGATGAGTGATTTTTATTTACAAATTCCATTTGCTTATAAAAAAATCAATGTGACTCAAATTCTGACTACGACTACAGGTATGGGATTTAGTTTTGTTTCAAACTATGTTTTGCACAAAACTTTTACGTTTAAAAGTAGTGGATTTTACGACAGATTTAAGGACCTTTTAAGGTAAATTACCTTAGAAATACCTTAAATATTATGGACTCCTTAGGAATTACTTAAAAAAAAGAATACAAAATCTCT
>CANHXO010000072.1 GCA_947464595.1 Cytophagaceae bacterium | reverse complement strand
CTAGTCCCTTCGAAAAGAGCCACACGTGCTTTGAATGCTAAAGCAGCAGTATTGGCAATACGACCATAATCAGCCGTTCCTAAGGCTGTTGGCGTAGGTAATTTTGCTGATGCAAAATCTAAATCAGCCATGATCAACGTCATAACTTCTTCGCGAGTCGCTGATCCTGCTTTTAGTTCAGGAGAGTCATCCGTTAATGTTTTAGTCACCAAAGGAACGCCTCCATAACGTTGCAACAAATTGAAATAACCCCAAGCTCTAAAGAATCTTGCCTCGGCTAAATAACGATCTAAAATAGTTGTTGCAATCCCTGTCTTTGGACCTTTCTCTAAAATATTATTGGCCGCACGGATCAATGTATACTGCGAGTTAAAATCAGCCGTTGCCGTAGCAGGAGCTAGGCGTGAACCGTCACTGATACTGTTAGACGCTAAACCAAAAGCGTCATCTGACCAGTTGTCTTCCGTACCAAAATCGGGCAAGAAAGTGTATAAATAATTGTTTGCCGTTTTTAAATCAGATTCCGAACGCCAAAACGTCGCATCTGAAATATTGGTTTCTGGTAGCCTCTCTACATCACATCCCGTGAAGAAAAAAATGGAGGCGCTTATTGCTAAAATATTTTTTAATGAATTTTTCATTTCAATGTTCTTTTAAATGTCTATGGATTAAAACGAAAGATTTACACCTACAGAAGCTGTTGAGAAATACGGGTAATCATTGTCCGCATTATTCGCTGATTCAGGATCAAATAAGGTTCCAAATTTCCCCATTCCAGAAACCGTTAAGATATCTTGACCAGATACATAAACGCGTGCACGTGAAACGCCTATCTTTTTAGACAGTGTGCTTGGAATTGTGTAACCCAATTGGATATTTTTCAAACGAGCGTACTGGCCATTAAATGCCCATTTATCAGATGTTCCAAAATTATGCGTAGCTCCGATAAAAGGACGCGGGAACAATGCATTTGGATTTTCAGGAGTCCAGTAATCGCGGTGTATACCCATCGCTTGTTTCCATGTCACTAAAAGTGGTCCAACAGACTCTGATCCAGCTAAGAATGTTCTTTTGCCCACTCCTTGAATAAAGGCTGAAAAATCAAATCCATGAACTTCAAAGCCCAAATTAAATCCAAAAAGATAGCGAGGTGCTGTTGATCCTAACAATAGTAAATCACCATAATCAGCTTTACTTCCTTTTCCGACTGTAATTTGCTTATCCCCATTTTGATCTACATATTTGATGTCTCCAGCGCCAGTACGGTTATCTTGGAACGCCGATGCTTTAACCTCATCAGCCGATGAGAAATATCCTGCTGTTTGGTATCCCCAAATGGTATTAAGAGGATAACCTTCAATCAAACTATTATTTCCTCTTGACACAACAATTCTGTTTGAAAAGGCCACTAATTCGTTTTGATTGTCTGAGAAATTACCGCCAACATTGTAGCTGAATTTATCGCCAATTTTTCCACGGTATTTAACCTCTAATTCCCATCCCCATGATTTCAACTCCCCATTGTTTTTACGAGGAGTAGCGATACCAATGATGGCAGGAAGTTGTTGAGGTGTCAACATGTTCTTATTTGATTTCACATAGTAATCACCACTGATCTGTAATTTATTCTTCATTAAACCGATATCAAAACCACCATTGGTTGTTTCGATGGTTTCCCAAGAAAGATTGGTGCTTGGTAATGAACCTTGGAAAATAAATGAAGTTCTAGAATCTCCTAAGACCAAGTTAGATCCTCGGTTCAATTGATTTACGTAATCGTAATTACCTAAAGTACTTCCTAATGCACCCCCTAATCTACCCCATGAACCACGTAATTTAAATTCAGAGATAAATTGTAGAGATTCACTCATAAATGTTTCACGGTGTAAGTTCCAACCAGCTGAAACGGAAGGGAAAATTTTCGTACGACCATCTTCCGCTAATTTCGAACTTTCATCTTGACGTAACGTACCTTCTAACAAATACTTATCGTCATAATTATAGTTAAAACGTCCAAAAACAGATTGGAATGCATAGGTTGCAATCGCCTCAGAGTTGGTTTTAGTTTTATCATCTCCCAAGTTCAAGGTAGGCAAGTCATTGCTCACTAAATTACTTGCTCCTGCAATTGTGTTTACATAACGAAAATCTTCCCATTGATAACCTATTAAAGCTCCAAGGGTATGTTTGTTAATTTTTAAATCGTAATTCGCTAAAAATTGAAGATTCAAATTCTTAGTCACTTCGTTCGAAATCGAATAAGAGTTTACTTGATTTACATAACGGTTTACTGCAAAGCGACCCCATAATGGCACCGTTCTATTAAATATATACCGATCGCCACGGCGGTATTGTGTACCGGCAACTGATCTTAAGGTTAATCCTTTAACCAAATTTTCTAATTTGAACGTAAAGGTTCCATCAAAGAAATTACGACTTCTATTATCATATCCACCTTCAGCTAAATTAGCATACGTTGTCGCTCCTGAGCCCGCTCCATTATATTGCCCTTTTGGCGTAAAAAATGGTGTCCTAGTTCTCAAACGATAAATATCATAGATCAATCCTTGGCCACTGGCTCCTCTAGAGCTTTGTTCAGTCAATTCATTGGTATAGGCAATCCTTGAATCTAAAGATAGTTTGTTCGTTAATTTAGCACCCAAATTGACACGCAAATTGTAGCGGGTCAATTGGTCAGGTCCCACCTTAAACAATCCTTTTTTGTTATAATATCCTCCTGAAATCAAGAAATTAAGTTTGTCGGTACCACCTCTTGCCGAAAGATTATGCATTTGCATTGAGGTATAATCCTTCAAAACTTGTTTGGCTAATGGCTCTTGATTGAAAAATAACCATTGAGTCGTATCCTGTGGATTAACTAAATAGGGAACATTGTTTCTAATTTGCTCCAAATCAAAATCCGAATATTCAGGTCCTGAACCTGAATTTTTACGGGCTAAATTAGAGAAATTTGCTTCCTCTAATAAAGTCATTCTTTCTGGAATATTAGCTGCCCAATCGGCCCCTGACATACCCGAATAATCAAAAGTTACTTTGCCATTCTTTCCTTTTTTAGAAGTAATTAAGATAACACCCCCGGCAGCTTGTGCACCATAAATAGCCGCCGCAGCCGCATCTTTTAGAATACTAATACTCTCGATGTCATTTTGATTCATCGTTTGCAAGGTGATGGCAGGAACAGTTACCCCATCTAAAATGATTAATGGGTCAACGGATCCATTTGCGGTAGTTGCTCCACGAATCTGAATTCCCAAACCTTCATTACCCGGCTGGCCATTGGTTCTAGTCACAATTAATCCAGGTGAAGTTCCTTGTAAGGCAGTTTGTAAACTAGTGGTCGGTCTATTCTCAATCATCTTGGAATCGACCGTGGATACAGCACCCGTCATATTGACTTTTTTCTGAACCCCATAACCGACCACAACTACCTCGTCTAAGCTAGCTGCATTTTCTTCCAAAGTGATTTCCACCACAGATTTATTCCCAATCGAAACTTCTTGGGTTTCAAAACCAATGGAACTTGCGCGCAATACGGTCTTAGCGTCTACGCCACCAAGACTAAATTTTCCATTACCATCCGTGGTGGTACCTTTAGTAGGTGTACCTTTTACGGAAATAGCTACTCCGGGAACAGCATCCCCTTTCGTGTCTTTCACACTTCCTGTAATTGTTTTAGTTTGTGCCATGGCTGTGCTAGAGAAGACGAGCCAACAAACGAAAATCCATAGACTGCTCTGCCAGGACTTTCCTTTTTTGTAAATTTTTATCATATTTAGATCGTAAATTGTTTTTAATTATGGGGCAAAATTAGCATTTTTCTTTTAAAAATTATAATAAAGTATTCCACTGATTTCAAAATCGATCCCATATCTTTACATTTCAAATCCAAATTGAATTATGAAAAAAATCCAACTCATTATTTTACTCATGCTTTTTGCATGGAGTTCATTGGCTCAAAATGCTTATAACATCATTCCTTTGCCTAAATCTTTGAAGCCTGCTGAAGGCACATTTGTGATTAAAAAAGGAATCTCCGTGTACACATATTCAGAGGAATTTAGCCCATCGGCCAATTTGTTAGCGTTACAAATTAAAAATGTGTCGGGCCAAGTAGTACCTGTTAAAATGGCTAAAAATGCTTCCTCAGGAATAGTATTTAGTAAAAATGAGGCATTAGGAGAAGAGGCCTACAGTTTGAAAGTGACTTCTAAAAAAGTCGAAATTCAAGCAAAAACAGGAAAAGGTGCCTTTTATGGTTTGCAGACTTTACTCCAATTGATGCCTGCGCCAATTTATGGAAATGAATTGTCGGCCCTTGCATTAACCATCCCAAATTGTGTCATCGAAGATGCTCCTAGGTTTAGCTACCGTGGTTTGATGCTGGATGTAGGCCGTTATTATTTCTCAGTGGATGCGATAAAGCGCTACATCGATTTGATGGCTGTCTATAAATTGAATACGTTTCATTGGCATTTGACTGAAGATCAGGGCTGGCGTATTGAAATAAAAAAATATCCTCTGTTGACCTCAATATCTTCGGTTCGAAAGGAAAGTATGTTGGGCCATTACCGGGACCAAAAATATGATGGAAAGCCACATGGTGGATTTTATACACAAGAGCAGATAAAGGAAGTAGTTGCCTATGCCACTTCTAAATACATTAACGTAATCCCTGAAATTGAAATGCCAGGTCACTCGACGGCTGTATTAGCAGCTTATCCACAATTGGGTTCGAATGGGGATAAAATATTACAAGTGAAAACTAAGTGGGGTGTGGCTGAAGACGTCTTGTTCCCACGTGAAGAAACGTTTACTTTTTTAGAGGATGTGCTTACCGAAGTGATGGCCTTATTTCCTGGTCAATACATTCACATTGGTGGCGACGAATGTCCAAAAACCCAATGGAAAGAAAGTCGTTTTTGCCAAGATTTAATCAAAAAATTAGGTTTAAAAGATGAGCATGAATTACAAAGTTATTTCATTCGTCGGATCGATAAATTTGTTACCTCTAAAGGGAAAAAATTATTGGGATGGGATGAGATTTTAGAAGGTGGATTGTCTCCAAATGCCATGGTGATGTCTTGGAGAGGAACGAAAGGTGGGATTGAAGCTGCAAAACAAAATCACGATGTGGTGATGTCCCCTAATTCCTATTTCTACATTGATTATTATCAAGCAGATCCTAAAACAGAACCGATTGCTATTGGTGGATTCTTGCCTTTAAGTAAATGTTATTCTTTCGAACCCGATTTACCTGAATTAACAGCTGAGGAAGCCAAACATGTGGTGGGTATTCAAGCTAATTTATGGACCGAATATGTGAGCAATTTGCCATATGCGGAGTATATGACTTATCCTAGAGCTTTGGCTTTATCAGAAGTTTCTTGGTCTCCCAAAGGATCGAAAAATTATGAGGATTTCAAAAAGCGTTTGAAAGGTCACATGCCTTCTATGGACGCATTGAAAATTAATTATTCAAAAGCATTCTTAAGTCAGCCATAATCATGGTTTCTTTATTTAGCAAAAAACCCTTTTGAATTTCAAAAGGGTTTTTTGTTTTCATCAATAGATGAATAATAATGCATCAAAATTTGGGATCTACAAATTCCCATTCCTTTACATGAGAGGGTCGATGTTGTTTTTTGGCAATCTCGTCCATCTTTTTAATAAGTTCTGGGTTTGCTTGGGCAATGTCATTTTGCTCATAAGGATCTTTTGATAAGTCAAATAATTCCCAGGGAGCTTTGATATTCTTTTTCATGTTGGTCTTAATGCCTTTAAAATGACCAATCCTCACCGCTACCTGCCCCGATTTTTCTGGAAATTCGAAATATAAAAACGGATGCTTAGCTTGAGATTTACCTAATAAGGTGGGTAAAAATGAAATACCGTCAGTTTTGACCGGTATTTTAACCCCTGTTAATTCCGCTAAAGTAGCCATTACGTCAAATTGTGCAGAAGGATGATCTGTGGTTTGGCCGGGTTTGATTTTACTGGGCCAACGCGCCAGCATCGGTTCTCGGATGCCGCCTTCATATAAGTCTTGTTTACGGCCTCTTAATCCGGCGACTGAATTGAAAAATTGGGTATCTACCCCTCCTACATCAAAAGTTGCCCCGTTATCGCTCGAGAACATGATCAATGTATTTTCATCAATTTGGTATTTTTTAAGTGTTTCTATGATGCGCCCCACTTGCTTGTCTAAATACGTAATCATGGCAGCATAGGTTGCCCGAGGATATTTGGTGGGGACATAGCCCCCTTTAGTTGACGTGTAAATAGTTTCCGGAAATTGTCCTTGGTACGCTAATATTTCTTCCTCGGGTGCTTGCAAAGAAAGGTGTGGAAGGGGTAAGGGAAGATATAAAAAGAAAGGCTTTTTTTGATTCTTTTGGATGAATCCCAAGGCTTTCTCCATCATTTTTGTGGCTGCATAATCTTTGCCTTTGAATTTCTCAAAATCAATGGAATCGATGCTAACTTTTTTGTTTTGGTATTCGTGGACCAATTGATATGTGTTTCTTAAGGTATCCCATTTTCCATTTTCCCAAAGGTGCGTAGGGTATAAATTATGCGCTTGTTTTTGGTCTAAGAATCCATAGTAATAATCGAAACCGTGCAAATTGGGATCCCCTGTCGTATTATTCATTCCAAGCCCCCATTTACCTACTAGCGCGGTTTGATAGCCAGCGGTTTTCATCAATTTGGCAATGGTATATGTGTTTTGAGGCAGTGGCATTTGGCCTCCTTCCTTGTCGTCCCTAAATCCTCCTAACTCGTAATTCCCTCTTATGTAGGAATGTCCAGCATGCTGGCCCGTCATCAACATACATCTGGCTGGTGCACAAACGGGGGCACTGGTATAATGGTTGGTAAATCGAATCCCCTCTTTTGCCATCGCATCTAAAAAAGGTGTCCTGATTTTTTGTTGGCCATATACACCTAACTCCCCATAACCCAGATCATCTGCATAAATATAGATTACATTCGGTTTTTTTTGAGCCCAAAGGCTTATTGACAACAATAACAAATTCAGGGTAGCAAATAATCTTTTGTTCATGGTTCTTTTAGATTGAATATGAATCAGCCATGGCCCATTTATTGGCCAGCTTCTCTGTTTTCTTTTCCTTTTCGTTGGGTCAAATCGTCTCCTAATTCTTCCCTAGCTTTTTCTGCTAATTGCTTTAAATCGGCAACGACTGCAGGGTACAGGGATTGGACATCGTATCGCTCGCCTGGGTCTCTGCGTAAATCATATAATGCCTCTGGGTAAGGGAAGTCTTCTCTTAATTTCCCAGGAAATCCATCTTGGCCAGGCATGGACCCTTCGTGGGTTCTTCCAGGATGCGCAAGGACTAATTTCCACTGGCCTTTTCGGACCGCTTCCAGATTATTTTTTCGGTAATAGTATAAAAATTCTTTTCGGGGTTCAGCTTTGTCCTCATCCTTTAATAGAGAGAATACATTGACTCCGTCGATTTTTTTCAAAGGTAATTTTGAGTTTGTAACGGCACAAATCGTAGGCAAAAGGTCTATGTTGGAAGCTAATCCATTATTGACTTTACCTCCATCGATATGTCCTTTCCATTGAGCAATGAACGGTACTCTTTGGCCTCCTTCAAATGAGGTACCCTTCGCCTCCCTTAATCCATTAGTTGACCCCGCATGATTGCCAAAGTTTTGCCATGGACCATTGTCAGAGGTAAAAATAACTAAGGTATTTTGGTCAATTTTCAATCGCTTTAAGGTCTTTAAAATCTCTCCTACAGACCAATCCATTTCAAGCATTACATCTCCATAAAGCCCTTGCTTACTTTTTCCTTTGAATGCAGCGGAGGCATTAATGGGTACGTGTGGCATGGGATGAGGCATGTAAACAAAGAAGGGTTTTGCCTTATTTTTTTCAATGAACTTAATGGATTCTTTGGTTAATATATTGATCAATTGCGCTTGATCATCTAAGGTTTTAATAAACCTTTCTGGTTTAGATCCTCGGATTAAAGGGAGTTCGGGAAAAGCCTTTCTTTGATTCGTGGCATTACGGGTTCCATCATAGTGCACGGGCCACATATCGTTTGAATAGGGGATACCCACATATTCATCAAAACCATGTTGGGTCGGTAAAAATCGCTCGGAATCACCTAAATGCCATTTGCCAAAAATACCCGTGGTGTAGCCATTGGCTTTTAAAACTTCGGCAATCGTTTCTTCGTCTTTATTGATTCCAATGGGCGAATTGGGGAATAGTGCACCTGAAATCCCAATTCTATTGGGATAGCAACCCGTGAGCAGGCCAGCTCTAGATGCACTACAAACTGCCTGTGCAGAAAGGAAATTAGTTAGCCGAACTCCATTTTTGGCCATTTGGTCCAAATTGGGCGTTTGATATTGTGAGGCTCCATAGCAACTTAAATCACCATAACCTAGGTCGTCCATTAAGATGACGATGACATTTGGTTTTTTTTGGGCAAAAATGGGTGTACAGGCAAAAATCAAAAAACCCGCCAGAAGTAGGTATTTTTTCATAGGTTTAGTATTCATTTATTACTTGTTTGATTGGCTTTTTTGATCAAAAAATCAAAATATCGAATGCAAAATATTAATTATTTTTCGAACCTGAATCGATCCATGATTTAATTTTGCTAATCTCACAAGAAGAAATGCTGACGCTTGCAGAGGGCATGGCGATGTAACCGGATAAATGAGCCACTGAGCCATATAATTTACCATTAAGCGCATATTTATAAACGTTCGCATAGGTGGATAAATCAATAGATCCTTGGGGTTTGGTTCCACTATGACAGCCGGTGCAGCTGGCTTGTAAGATGGGCGTGATATCCTTAGCATAGCTCATGTTCGTCGTGATACAAGCGGTCCCTGAGGCTTCGCAAGAATTGTTTTTAGCCCCTTGCTTGATCCAAGTTAAGACTATAGCAATGTTCTCATTAGAAAAAGCTGCCATGGGTGGCGGTGGCATTCTGTCCTCGCCGGTTTCCATTAAACTCGTGTAGAGTTCACTTGAAGTGGGGTTTTTGGTATTTACCTCTTTGATAATATTAGTATAGTCTGTTAAAATGACGCCATCTTTTTTGCTAATCGCATCATGGCAACCACTCATGGCACAGTTGGAGACAATCAAAGGAAGAATTTTCTGCTTAAAATATACGGTATCCGGATGACAAACAACGTTTGTGGTTGGCGGGGGTGTTACCGGTGTCGTTGACCCATTAGTTCCTTCAGAATTTACTGGCAACGGGATATTTTTGTCATTTTGACAGGCAAAAATAATCCCGTATAAAAAAATTATACGGATCCTTTTCATTTTTTTTGGTTAAATTTTTACTGGAATCTAGGGCAATGTGTTTATATATATATCAACGAACCAAGGAATCATTTGAAAATTTAAATCCTTATTTCTTGACATAATTTATTTTGCTACTCACTCGGATGACTTCGGCGATTTTAGCAAAAACAATTTTGGGAATGTCGATTTTGTAATCAACTAATTTGATGTCAAATTGGCAATTAAGACTAATTTGATCTCCAGTGGAGACAATGGTACCTTTAATTTCGATGGATCTTGTCACTCCGTGTATGGTGGCTGAGCCAGCAGCCGTTACTGAGTAGGTACCTGGAACTTTTAGGTCGACTGATTCTCTGATTTTTCCTTTGAAAGTAGCACTGGGGAATTTATCACTTTCTAAATAATTTTCATTGAAATGCTCTTGCATTAATTTGTTAGGGAAAACGAAATTCGTGACACGCATTTGTACTGCAACTTCATTGTTATCGGTGTTAATGATACTTCCTACTTGTTTATTTAATGCGTCGATATCCTCGAGAGGAGTTTTTGAAAAGAAAGAAACCTCTCCGTTTTGTGCCATGTATAGTTGGCCATTCACCTGAAAACTAAAAAGAATTAGTCCCAATACTGCGATTAAATACCTCATTTCTTATTTTTTTTATCTGGTTCAAAGCTAAATGTTCTCGCCATATTAAATCCATAAAATATGTCGGCATTGGCCCAAGTACCCGTGGTTTGGCTGATGAAATGTTTTTCAATCATGCCTTTGGAATTTGTGAAGTGCAATTGAAAAACGTGGCCGCCCGTTTCAATATCAAATCCGATGGAAAATGAATCTTGGTAAGGGTAAGGTGTGCCGGACGTTTCCAAGAAATTTTGAGTATCCACGATATTCTTGTAATATTCAGCCGACAAACTTAGCCTGTTGGTCAACTTATATCTTCCCCCCATACCCAATGAATATAAGTTATTGTCGAAATAAACGGACTCAACTTTATTGTTGTGCAAAACGGTCGGCATAATCTGCAAGGATAATTTATCGGTAAACTTTCTGGCGATTAACAATTGGCCCATGTATGTTTGTCGCTGTAAATTATTCTCATAGCGCATCATATTTCCTGAAGGCAGTGTGTAGCCTGTTGGCATCGTGTTCGTTGCCAAACTTCCATACATAGTCAGTGTAATAGGCATGGCATTCGATTGCCTCAAAACCTTATATTTGCTATAAAAATCATACGTTTTCTCAATCGTTGATCTTCCCATTCCCACGAGCCAAACATCACTTATCCCATATTCCAGACCTAATCTGATTTTAGCTTCATCTAATCCCAGGAAGTTATCCATAAACCCTGAATTTAAAGCACCAAAACGATGTGAAATCCAAAAATTCAAATGTTTTTTGGCAATCGTTTCTACCGTCTGCCCATTGATAAATCGAGTACCTTTAAAGGTAGCTTGAGTATAGGTGGTTTTTTTAGCATCCTCTTGATTAAGCATGTTTAACAAATCATCCTGGCCTAAAAGTTGAGCAGCATGGAGCATTCCGAAAAGGAATAAGATCTTAGCTTTCATGTTAAGAAAAAACCCGAAGGCTTGTGTTTGTCAATGTGGTTTTGTAGGCAGTAATTCCTTTGCTACTTACATTATTGGTTTTTTCACCCGTGATACTAAATGTTGCCCCATGAGCTGGACATGAAAATCCAGATCCATTATACATCACTTGAGGTTGGCCTTCGTGAGAGCAAATTTGAGTAACTGCAGCAAAACTGGTAGCTGAAATTCGTGCGATAACTACTTTATTGATCGTGATGTATTTACCAACGGTATTCAACGCACTATACGAAGCATTTGTTAAATCCAACGTAAAATCAATAGTTCCCGAAGGGGAGACCCCCGATTCATTTTGGCAAGAACTTAATGCACTAGCGCCACAATATACGGCCATTAAGGAAGCTCCCTTTAATCCCAGCGATTTTAAAAAGTCATTTCTTTTAATTCTGTTTTCCATGGAAGGCAATGTTTTGTAGGGTTTATCTATTTATAAATACAATGACATGCAAATGCGGATTAAATCGATCTTTTTGAAATATATACTCATTGATCTTTGTAATAGTTCAGTTTTAAAATTAGGCGGATTGAATTTTGTAACGGTTTAGTTTTATAATTAAGTGGAATGAATTTTGAATTTAAATT
>CANHXO010000071.1 GCA_947464595.1 Cytophagaceae bacterium | reverse complement strand
CGCTGAATTTCTTCGTCGGTATGATGCAAATAAAATTCAGGCATTAAACGCTGACTATTCTTGAATTCGCTCTTACAAATTTCCATCAATTTATTAAACAAAGGCATTTGAAATAATACCCCATCTAATTCCTCCAATAAATACTGAGTGACTGATACGCCTGGGGCTTTTTCTGAATTAATTTCCAAATGGCCGAAATTGACCAACAAGCGAATGCATTCAGATTCCTGGTAAAAAGCTAAATTTTGATACGATTCAACACCCGTTTCTGAAACAGGCTCAATCAAATTTTGGACTTCCGTAAACGCTTGGCTCGAAATAGATGAAGTTCCTGTTTGCGAATTGCCCCCTCCTCTTTGTTTTAAATTCTTTAAATGAATTTTATTCATTTCGGCCAACAACACATCTTCTTCCAAGCGCATTAATGAAGATGTTTTCTGAATAAAAAGACTTCGCTGGATAGCATCAGGAATTTTAGAAATGCTCAGCACCATTTCTTTAATCAATTCAGATCTTTTAAACGGATCATCACCGGCCTCCTGTAAAAACAAATTGGCCTGAAATGAAATGATATCTTTGGATTCTTTTTTGATGTATTCAACAAAAGCCTCTGAGCCTATTTTCCTAACATAACTATCAGGATCTTGACCTTCCGGAAAAACGACTAAATTAACTTGCAAACCCTCTTCTAAAATAAGGTCCATTCCTCTTAATGCGGCTTTTATCCCAGCAGAATCCCCATCATACAGAACGGTAATATGTTGGGTAAAGCGCCCAATTAATTTAATTTGTTCAATGGTCAAGGATGTACCTGAGGAAGCAACTACATTTTTTATACCCGCCTGATGCAAAGAAATCACGTCGGTATATCCCTCAACCAGGTAGCACACGTCCAACCTCCTTAATTCGTTTTTTGCTTGATGTATTCCATAAAGACTCGATGATTTATGGTAGACCTCCGTCTCAGGGGAATTGAGGTATTTTGCTTGGCTTGATTTTGCATCATTTCTTAAAATACGAGCACCAAAAGCAATTATTTTACCCGAAACATTGTGAATAGGAAAGATAACCCGATTTCTAAATCGGTCATAAACCTTACCCTCATCATTTTTCTGTGTAACCAAACCCGCCTTTTCAATAATCTCCTGAGAAAATCCTTGTTTCAGTGCAGATTTCAATAAAGCATCCCAAGCCTCTGGACTATAGCCTAAATCAAACGCTTGTAGGGTTGAATCTGAAAAACCTCTTTCTTTAAAATAGGGAAGCGCAATAGATTTCCCCTCCTCCGTATCATATAACTGTTTTTTGAAAAATTCTTTGGCATAATCTACCATGATGAACAAACTCTCACGTTCATTTTGACGCAAAATCTGATCATCGGTCATCTCCTCTTCTTGGATGTCAATGCCATATTTTTTTGCCAAATGCCTCAGGGCTTCCCCATAACCTAGCCCTTCAATATCCATAACAAATCGAACAGAATCACCTGCTTTACCGCAACCAAAACATTTGTAAATTCCTTTGCTAGGAGAGATCGAAAAAGACGGAGTTTTTTCTCCATGAAAGGGGCAGCAAGCCCAATAATTTGCTCCTTTTTTTTTAACGGTCACATAATCCCCGATGACGTCTGCCACCGCAGCCGCTTGCTTTATTCGCTCAACGGTTTCGGAATCAATGCGCATATTACAAGAGTAAACCAGCTAATGTTGCCGATAAATAAGAAGCTAAAGTTCCAGCAATTAAAGCTTTAAATCCTAATTTGGCCAAGTCGGAGCGACGAGATGGGGCTAACTCTCCTATTCCCCCAATTTGAATGGCGACCGAAGAAAAATTAGCAAAGCCACAAAGTGCGAAACTAGTAATAGCAATGGTCTTGGGACTTAAGGTATCTTTGATCTTAACCATGTCCAAATAAGCCACAAACTCATTTACAACCATTTTCTTCCCCATTAATGCACCCGCTACTTCAATATCAACGGCTGGCACCCCCATAGCAAAGGCAAAAACAGAAAACACCTTGCCTAAGATTAAATTCATCGACAAGCTAGGCATATTGATTAATCCACCAATTTGGCCCAAGCCTAAGTCGACCAACGCAATCAAGGCAATAAATCCGATCAACATCGCAATGACATTTAAACCTACTTTCAAACCTTCACTAGCCCCTGCAGCAATCGCGTCGACCAAATTAGCATGCGTTTTTTCAATGGAAAGTTTTACCACACCCTCCGTTTCCGACTTCTCCGTCTCTGGAAAAATAATTTTTGAAATCACTAAAGCTCCAGGTGCAGCCATTAAACTAGCGGCCAATAAATAGGCCGCTGGCACTCCTAAGGATATATAAACGGCCATCACACCTCCTGCAATACAGGCAAAAGAGCCAGTCATCGAAGCCATTAACTCGGAATTAGTCATATTTTTCAAATAAGGCTTGATCATAATTTGAGCCTCCACCTGTCCCACAAAAGTAGACGCCACATTAGACAGCGCTTCAGCCCCACTAACACCCATTAACCAATGTACTCCCCTTCCCATGCCCGAAACAATGCGTTGTAAAATACCCAAGTGATAAAACATATTGACCAAAACAGCTACAAAAATAATGGTCGGAACCACCTTAAAAAAGAAGATGTAATCGTTTCCTGGACCAAAGGCCTTTGTCATTAAATTACGATCAACGAGCGAACCAAAAACAAAAAGTGCGCCCTTATCCGCTTGGCCTAATAAGGTATTGATACTATCTCCAAGCCACTGAAAAAGTGATTGTCCTACTTCCGTTTTTAAAATAAAAACAGCCAATAATACTTGCAATAAAAGGCCTACACCTACAGTTCTATAATTGATGGCCTTCCGATTATTTGACATCAAAAAGGCAACTCCTAAAATCAGCACAATGCCTAAAAGTCCTGTAAATCGTTCCATTTATATTAATTTCTTTGGTGTATTATTTTATTCCTTAATTTCTAAATTTAATGTATAATGATCAAAAGGGATCAATTCTACTAGGTCGTCCTCTTTTAATTGATAAAATTCTTGGTGAATATTAAAGGGTTCTTCACTTTCAACTTTCCAATAATTTCCATCTTCCTGCATTTCATACGAATTAACAGTGTCACGCAAATTCCAATTTAAAATGGTTATTGCCAAGTTTTTTGCCCGTGAATTAACCAACTCAAATAAAGATTCGATTCTTCGATCAAAACTTCGAACCATTACATCAGCAGATCCCCCATACACTTTTGGATCTTCATTGTTGTGGAAATAAAAAATCCGAGTGTGTTCTAAGTAATTTCCAACGATGGATTTGATGTAAATATTCTCAGATAAACCTGGCCTTTGTGGCCTTAAACAACAAATTCCTCTAACAATTAACAAGATTGGTACTCCAGCCTTTGAAGCTTTATAAAGTGTATCCATCGTTAGCGTGTCTTGCAAGGAGTTGATTTTCCAACAAATTCCTGCTGGCAATCCAGCTTTGTGGTTTTCAACTTCATGTTCGATCATCTCGATCAAGCGGTTTCGCATGTCACGAGGCGCCGTTATTAAATGTTCGTAATGCGTAGGCATGGAATGTCCCGTGATTACATTGAAAAACTCAGCGATATCTTGCGTAATTCGAATGTCGGTGGTCAATAGGCCTAAATCGGTATATAATTTAGCCGTATCCTCATTGTAATTTCCTGATGATAAATGAGCATAACTCATGACATGTGTACCTTCATTCCGTATTACTTGCAATAATTTGGTATGTGTCTTTAATCCAGGAATTCCATAAATCACAAAACATCCAGCTTTTTGAAGCCTATTCGCTTCTCGAATGTTATTCTCTTCATCAAATCGCGCCTTCACCTCAAACAGAACCGAGACGTGTTTCCCCTGTTCTGCAGCACGCAATAAAGCATTCGCAATTCTCGAATTCTTTGAAATTCGATACAAGGTAATTTTAATGGCTAATACATTGGGGTCATCTGCAGCCTGTTCTAATAATTGTATGACCGGCTCAAAGTTATTGTAAGGATGATGCAAAAGGATATCTCCCCGCTTCATGGTGTCAAAAATATCACCTATTTGAACCGATTTTAAACCTAATGGAGGCACAACAGGTGGATTAACCGCTAATTGGCCTTTAAATTCTGAATGCTTGAGAATCTGCCAAAAAGAAGTAAAATCCAAAAGGGCTTGCTTGACAAAAATATCAGACTTTTCTAAAGACCAACGTTTTAACATTTCTCCAAGCAAAAACTCAGAATGCTCCTGTTCTACCTCTACACGTGTCACGCGACCCAAGCGGCGATCTTTTATTTTCTTTTTAATCTCGTCAACAAAATCTGTTTCCGTGTCCTCGTGCTCTACTAAATCAAAATCTCCATTTCGAGTAATTCTAAAAAGGGTTGTGGATTCTATTTCTACATTTCGATAAAGTACTTGAAGTTGCTGGCGTATTAACTCTTCAATAGGCAAAAACACAATTTTATCCTCACGCTCTATCACATAAAACCGAGCTAAATTCAAGGGTATTTGGACAAATGATATTTTCCGATCACGCTCAGATTTTCCCTTGGATGCCTTTTTTTCTGGTCCACCAATGGTGACAACCCCAAAAATCAAAGTCTTGGCCAACAAACTTGGAAACGTATGCGTATGGTCAAAAACCATGGGAGTCAACATCGGATAAATCGTCCGATTAAAATAGGTCTCTACTTCCGCCTGCTCTAAGGTTGTTAAATCAGAAAATGAAGCCAAAATCAATCCATTTTCAGGAAATAAAGGAAGTATCTCATTGATAAACAAACGATGCTTTTCCTGGCTAAATTCCTGCGCCGATGAAATAAGCATTTGCTTAAAAGGAACTTCGCGTAAACCGGAATAATCCGTACGCTCCTTCCCAAAATCAATGTAATTATACAAGGAACCAATTCGAATGGTAAAAAACTCATCCAAATTAGACGCTGTAATAGCCAAAAATTTCAATCGGTCAAAAAGTGATTTTGACTTATCACGGGCTTGGTCTAACACACGCTCATCAAACTTAAGCCAAGAAAGATCCCGTGAAATAAACTTAGCCTTTAATTGGATATCATGCGACTTCTGCATGGACTTATCCAATTTCCAAGTCGGATCCTTAGAAGCCAATAAATTGATTTTCCAATTTTTAGGCCTCAAGAAAGACAAAAGATTCCCAGGCTGAGAATCTTTGTCATTCGAATTCGAATCAGTATTTTGACCTGTTAAGTTCATTTTTTTATTGGGTTGACATTTGATCTTTAATCGCCTCATAGTCAGAACCTAATCTGCCTACCTCAGTCATCAAAAACTTTTGTAGCTCCAAATTAAATATTTGCTTTTCATCGGGGGTTAAGGAATCATAAAGATTTTTAAGCTCTACATTAATCACTTGGCGATCTTGATCAGACTCCGCGTGAATACTCCTCAAATGAAAAGATTTAAAATCAAAAATCATTCCCTAAGCATCTACATTTGCGTATTTCGCATTTTTCTCAATAAAATCTCTCCGTGGAGCTACCTCATCACCCATCAGCATAGAGAACAATAAATCAGCTTCAATTGCAGACTCCACATTGACTTGCTTTAATGTCCTAGATTCAGGATTCATCGTGGTTTCCCACAATTGCTCCGCATTCATCTCTCCCAAACCTTTGTATCGCTGAACTCCTACGCTTTCCTCTTTTCCACCTCCAGCCAATTCCTGTATGGCTTGATCTTTTTGCAATTCAGTCCATACATAACGAACATTTTGGCCTTTTTTAATTTGATATAATGGAGGTTGGGCTATGTAAATACAGCCTCTATCCACTAATTCACGCATATACCTAAAAAAGAAAGTCAAAATCAAGGTACGAATATGACTTCCATCAATATCAGCATCGGTCATGATGATCACCTTATGATATCTCAACTTTTCCATATTTAATGCACGCTCATCGCCATCTTTTCCAAATGAAACTCCTAGCGCCGTAATCATATTCTTAATCTCCTCATTCTCATAAATTCGATATTCCTGCGCTTTTTCAACATTCAAAATCTTACCTCTCAATGGCAAAATTGCCTGAAAAGCACGATTTCTACCCTGTTTTGCCGTTCCACCCGCAGAATCTCCCTCGACTAGATAAATCTCACAAGTCTCTGGATCCGAATCTGAACAATCGGCCAACTTACCAGGCAATGAATTAGAACCTAAAATGGTCTTTCTTTGAACCATTTCACGCGCTTTTCTTGCTGCATGACGTGCTTGTGCCGCCAAGATCACCTTAGCTACAATTTGACGAGCCTCTCTTGGATGCTCCTCTAACCATGATTCTAACATGTCCGACATCGCCGATGAAACCGCACCCGACACCTCACCATTACCCAATTTGGTTTTAGTCTGACCCTCAAACTGAGGCTCAGCCACCTTAACAGAAATAACGGCTGTTAATCCTTCCCGGAAGTCATCTCCCGCTATATCAATTTTCAATTTCTCTAAAGCACCCGACTTATCCGCATAATTCTTCAAGGTCCTGGTTAATGCACCCCTAAATCCAGCCACGTGCGTTCCTCCTTCTATCGTATTAATGTTGTTCACATATGAAACCACATTTTCAGAATAAGACGTATTGTACATCATAGCCACTTGGACCGGAACCCCATTCTTGTCACCCTCCATGTAAATAGGCTCGGTCAACAAAGGTTCACGAGTTGCATCCAAATACATCACAAACTCACGCAATCCTCCTTCTGAGAAAAAGTCATCTGAGCGTGGTACACCATTCTCATCCAACTCCCGCAAGTCTTTTAACTCAATTCGAATACCTGCATTCAAAAACGAAAGCTCGCGTAAACGACCCGCTACCGTCTCATACTTATATTCAGTTACTGTAAAAATAGTATCGTCCGGCTTAAATAAAACCGATGTACCTGTACGATCCGTTGTTCCCACTTCCTTAACCGGATACTGTGGAACACCAATTTTGTATTCTTGTTGGTATATTTTACCATCCCGACTATACACCGTCACCTTCAAATCAGTTGACAACGCATTCACACAAGATACCCCCACCCCATGCAAACCACCAGAAACTTTATAGGTATCCTTATCAAACTTACCCCCCGCATGCAATACCGTCATCACCACCTCTAAAGCTGAACGCTTTTCCTTCGTATGCATTCCAGTTGGGATACCCCGACCATTATCCTCCACCAAGATTGAATTATCCGTATTGATCGTCACCTTGATATTATCACAATGACCAGCCAAAGCCTCATCTATGGAGTTATCAACCACCTCCCAAATCAAATGATGAAGACCCTTAAATCCGGTATCACCAATGTACATGGATGGACGCTTTCGAACCGCCTCTAATCCCTCTAAAACTTGAATATTATCTGCACCATAATTTGCCCGATCTTCGGCTGATGAATCTTGTGCTTCTGACATAATTTATTTGAATAATGGTTAAATGGACTTTAATCCCTAAAGAATCTCCATCCGTATAAATATTAGAATTTAATGTTTAAAAATAAGGATTTTTCCGACGAAAAACTAATGATTCAATGAAAAAATTTAATGCTTAAAGTGACGGATACCTGTCATCACCATCGCCATCTGATGAGCATCACAATAATCAACGGAATCCTGATCCTTAATCGATCCACCAGGTTGTGTGACCGCAACTATACCAGCATTTCCGGCAATCTCCACACAATCAGGGAACGGAAAAAATGCATCCGAGGCCATCACGGAACCTTTCAAATCAAAACCAAACTCCTTTGCTTTATCAATCGCTTGCTTTAAGGCGTCCACTCGAGAAGTTTGACCCACTCCTGAAGCCAATAACTGGCCGTCATTAGCTAAAATAATCGTATTGGATTTAGTATGCTTACAAATCTTAAGTGCAAAAGCTAAGGCACGTTTTTGTTCGTCCGTGGGAGTCAACTTCGTCACGGTTTTGAAATCACTAACTCCTTCCATCACCAAATCCTTATCTTGCTCCAGCACACCATTTAGCAATGTTTTAAACATTTTCTTTGGAAAATCTACGTGATTACGCTTTAATAAAATTCTATTTTTCTTCGTTTGCAAAATCGCTAAAGCCTCCGCTGTAAAGGATGGCGCAATTAATATCTCACAAAATAAGGGATTTATGGATTCCGCCGCTGATACATCAACTTCTCTATTCGTAGCTAACACCCCACCAAAAGCAGAAATTGGATCACAAGACAAAGCTTTGTCATAAGCTTCTCTAACCGTTTTTCCAGTCGCTACCCCACAAGCGTTCATATGCTTAATGATCACAAATGCCGTTTCTTCAAACTCATCTAACAAAGACAGGCAAGCATCTACATCCACTAAATTATTATAGGACAATTCTTTGCCATGTAATTTGTCAAACAACGCTTCCAAATCACCGTAAAATGTACCATGTTGGTGCGGATTCTCACCATACCTCAACGAATGAGACACTAAGCTCGTGTAATTGGATAAATCCGCGGGCTCACCAGCAAAATAGCGCTGAATCGCACCATCATAATGTGAAGAAACATAAAACGCCTTCTGCGCAAAACTTCTTCGTTGACCCAAAGTCGTCGACCCACCATTCGCCTGCAATATCGCCTCCACTTCGGCATATTGTTCACGAGAACTAACAATCAAAACATCCTGGAAGTTTTTGGCTGCTCCTCGAATCAAAGAGATCCCTCCAATATCAATTTTTTCAATAATATCTTCATCAGAAGCCCCAGATGCAACTGTTTCCTCAAAAGGATACAAATCCACCATCACTAAATCCAAAGCAGGTATCTCAAATTGCTTCGCAACCTCCACATCAGAAGGCAAATCCCTCCGATATAAAATTCCGCCAAAAACTTTAGGGTGTAATGTTTTAACGCGTCCACCAAAAATCGAGGGATAGCCCGTTAAGTCTTCTACAGCAATCACCGGAATACCTAATTCTTCGATAAATGATTGAGTACCACCCGTAGAATAAAGCGTAACTCCTTGTTGGTGAAGCAATCGAATGATGGGCTCTAAACCATCTTTATAATAAACGGAAATGAGGGCAGATTGAATTTTTTTTAATGACATGGGGATTGTAAAATTGAAATATAAATTTACAAAAAATGTCACAAAAAAGGTAGTTTTAAAAATTTAAAATTTTCAAAACTACCCTGTTATGGAAAATGAGATCTACTTCTTTTTGCTATGATTCTGAAGCCTCAATAAAGCCTCCAAATAATAATAATCTGCATAAATTAAAGGTACGTCAATTTCTGAATTTAAGCCTTTTGCACCCACACAGTGCTTAATCAAAAAGTTGTTGTTTTCGCCTAAGGCTGCTCGATAGGCTGGACTAGATAATGACTCCATCATTTTCACTGCATCATCATAATACCTTTTACCTTTGGCACCTGAATATTGGCTTAATTCTAACAAAGCAGAAGCGGTGATCGCACCTGCAGATGCATCTCTTTCTTCATTGGGAATATTAGGCGCATGAAAATCCCAATAAGGAATTTTGTCTTTGGGCAAATTCGGGTGATTCAAATAGAAATCGGTAATTTTTTGAGCAAAATCCAAGTATTTTTTATCCTTCGTTTCCCGATACATCGTTACATATCCATAAATGGCCCAAGCATGTCCACGTGACCAGGTACTTTCATCCTGATATCCTTGATGCTGCTTTTTTACCAATACCTTTCCTTCTGGATCGTAACAAATTACATGGTAACTTGAATAATCAGGCCTGAAATGATTCTTAATCGTATTATCCGCATGCGTGATGGCGATGTCATGGAATCGTTGGTCTCCCGTCTCCCGTGAAGCCCAAAATAACAATTCTAAATTCATCATGTTATCAATAATCACTGGATATTTATAGCCTCCTTTAAAGGTATTCCATGATTTAATTAAGCCAATCTTCGGGTCAAAACGAGTCGCAAGGGATTTAGCGGACTGAATCAGCACTTTTTTATAGGCCGGATCTTTGGTTAAACGTAAACCATTCCCAAAAGAATCAAACATCATGAAACCTAAGTCATGTGTTCCTGTATTGTACTGTTCTTTTTTAACAGCCTCAGTCCATAAACGTGCCGCTTTTTCCCATTTTGGATCTTTTGTTTTTTCAAATAAATACCAAAGACCGCCAGGAAAAAATCCCGAGCACCACCAACTAGAAGGCAAATTGCGGTAAGTACCATCAGGCTTAGCTGAATGGATCGTTACGGAAGTATCTGGATGATCTGCCAACATCCTAAGGTATTGTTGGCCCGCCAAAGCAAATTGCTTATTAATATCAATTTTCTGAGCAAAGGCTCCTGAACTTAGCAAAGCAAAAACAAAAATTAATTTTTTCATTGAAATAGGTTTTGTTTAAAATTTAATTCAAATAACGGTGAATCATATATGTAATTACAGGACAACTCCACCTTTCGAACAGGTACAAGTAAGAAAGACCTTCGAAAATAACAAAATTTAGCTGCGATTACAAAATCGACATTTTAAAGAAAGGCCTTACCCCTGCATTAAATGGCAGGAACTTTAACGCCCCATCCAACCGCCGTCCACGGTCAAAATAGTTCCATGCACATAGTTAGAAGCCTCAGACGCTAAAAAGACTACGGGGCCTTTGAAGTCTTTCGCATCGCCCCAGCGACCTGCTGGAATTCTCCCTAAAATAGAAGCGCTTCTTTCCTTGTCTTCACGCAAGGCCGAGGTATTATCCGTGGAGATATATCCTGGCGCAATCGCATTCACATTAATTCCCTTTCCTGCCCATTCATTGGCCAAAGCCATCGTCAATCTGGCAATCCCTCCTTTACTCGCTGCATAACTAGGTACATTAATCCCTCCCTGAAAACTTAATAAGGAAGCAGTAAAAATGATTTTTCCAGATCCCGCTTGTAGCATAGTCCGACCGATCTCCCTACTCAAAATAAATTGGGAAGATAAATTAACCTCTAATACCTCATCCCAATATTCATCCGAATGCTCTGCCGCTGGATCACGCAAAATAGTCCCTGCATTATTAACCAAAATATCCACCTTAGGAAAATCCCTCAACACGGACTTGATAAATTCATATAAAGATTCCCGGTCTGAAAAGTCGGCCTGATAGGCCTTGAAATTTCTGCCTAATGCTTTGACAGCCTTTTCAATCGCAGAACCATTTAACTCCAAGGAAGCTGAAACACCAATAATATCGGCACCCGCCTCCGCCAAACCAATGGCCATTTCCATGCCAATTCCACGTTTACAGCCCGTTACAATAGCTACCTTACCCTTTAAATCAAATAAATTTTGCATCGTTAATTGTTTATTTACAAAGTATTTAAAATATGTTTTTTACTCATTTTTTTAACAATATTAGCCGGGTGAATTATACAAAACACTAATTTGCAAAACCAAAAATTATTTAAAGATGCAAAACAAATCCATGAATCCGACCATGGCACTTAAAAATGAGCATGAGGATATTCCCGGAAATCCATCCATTTCAAAGAGCAGTATCACCAAATTAAATGATCGAAGTAACGG
>CANHXO010000070.1 GCA_947464595.1 Cytophagaceae bacterium | reverse complement strand
GTCTACTTTTTTTGTATTTTGCATCAGAACTAAATCTTTCCAAAGATAAAATTAATTTTTTTAAAATAATGTTATAACTAATTTAACGGTCATTTTTTTATCCATGAAAAGAAGAGAATTTACCAGAAAAACCTGTCCAGCATTGGTACTTTCCATTATGGGAAGCACTCTTTTAGATTCATGTGATAACGCAAAAGAGGAAACAGCAGTGATCGTTCCTCAGGAGGAAAAAGATTATTTAGATCGAATGAAGACGATTGGGGCCGCCGGATTTTTACTGGTTCAAAATAAGGTGTATTTCAACTTGAAGCATGCGACTTATTCGAAATTGTTGACAGCTACGAATTTTGTGAATGATTTAGATAATGGAGTGCTGTTGCTAAGGCAGAGTGATTCAAGCTTGCTGGCTTTTGATAATTGCTGCCCACATTTGGGGACTAAAAACCAATGGAGCTTTCAGAACAATAAATTTAGGTGTGCAAATCACGGAAATAGTTTTGGAATCGATTCGGGTCAAACGGCTAGGTGTAGTTCAAATAGTCAATTTGGCAATTTACGTTCATTTAAAACCTTGCTTTATAAGGATTTATTGACCGTGGATTTTAGTTGAGATGCGTGCCAACTAATCCACAAATGCTTCTCTAATCGTTTCTTTTGTTTTTTTGATTTCTGCTGCAGTTAGTGAACCTAAGATTTTTATGATTCTTTTGCGATCAATCGTTCTGATTTGATCGATAGCCATCCAGCCAACGGTATTTTGTAAATTTGTTTTTATTCGGGTGGGATAATTCTTTGAATGAGTGGTTAAAGGGGCAATGACAATCGTCTGTAGGTATTTATTCATTTCGTTTGGTGAAATGATCACACAAGGTCTAGTTTTTTTTATTTCACTCCCTTGCCTGGGATCCAGATTGACTAAAACGAATTGATATTGTTTTAAGTCCATTCCTCAAATGTTTCATCTTCAAAAACATCTGCGATAAGTGCTTGGTCATCGCCTGATTCATGCATCTTTTCAAAAGCGTTTTCCCAATTTTTCCTAGGTTCCAATACCGGTTTAATGATGATGCATTCTTTCTCTAGCAAAAGCTCTACCGAGTCGTTAATGTTGTATTTTTCTAAAATAGTTTTACTGAGACGTATGCCTTTTGAATTGCCAATAGGTATGACTGAAACTTGCATCATTTTAATTTATGTAATTACTAAGTTATTACATTTTTATCTTACATGCGAATTCTGTATCCTTTTTTTTAAATGCTATTTTCAAAATCATTTCCCCTGATCCACTTTTTTGATAAACGAAATAACCCCATTCATGTAGGTTTTTTGATCATCCCACATGGCCAAATGGCTACCGTTTGGACAATATAAATATTCGCCATGTTGGACCATTTTACTTTGTTCTTCCATGGCTTTGGGATCCATGGTGTCATATTTGGCGCCGATCATCAACGTAGGTATGGAGATTTCCTTCAGGCGATTTTTAATATCCCAATTGGCAAGCAGGCCAGAAATCCCAAATTCGCTAGGTCCTTGCATTTGCGTATAGATGGCATTGTTACCATGTTTAAATGATCTATTTAAGGCGTCAGGCCAGTTGGCAAGCCGACAAATATGCTCGTGGTAAAAATTGGGAATTAACAGCTCCATGTACCTTGGATTCGCGAAATCTTTTTTTGCTTCGATGGTTCTAATTTCGGCCAGTACTTTGGGATCCATTTGTTTCGCTAAAATCTCATCGGCATATTTTCCATATTCCGGGGCACTGGCGACCATGTTGGATACGAGTAAAGCTTTCATGTTTTTTTGATATTTCAGTGCATATTCCATGCCTAGGATTCCGCCCCAAGAATTTCCGATGATGTAAAAATTGGATTGATCAGCACCTATGGCTTTTCGGACCTGTTCCACTTCTTCCACAAAGCGCTCGGTCTTCCAAAGTGTGGTATCAGTAGGCTGATCACTGTAATAGGAGCCGAGTTGGTCATATTCATAAAATTCAAATCCCTCTCTTTGGAAAAATGTTTCAAAACACTCCATGTATTCATGCGTCATGGCGGGTCCACCGTGCAGCAATAGGATCTTGATTTTCGGGTTATTGCCAAAACGTTTAGTCCATACATTAAAGGTGCCTTTGGGCGTCTTGATGGGAATTAATTTAACTCCAGCAGCCTCCAAGGTATCTGGATAGTTGAAATAATTAGAAACTGTTTCTGATGTTTTGGTGCAAGAACAAAAGGCAATAATTGATGCCAAGATTAGGGCTAAACGGTACATAAGATAGAGGATTTGAACGTTTGCAAATGATGAAATTGATGGTTTCAATAAAATGAATGATGGCCAATATTTGAATATACTTATTATTTTAATAATGAGATTCTCGCAAAGGCATCATCTATAAGTTAATAAATAAAGTTTTTAATTGGTGACCATTCCTGGTTCCAACAATGCCCTTGGGCGATTGCTTTCTCCCGGTTTGGCTACTGGTCCTAATTGAATTGTTTTTTGAGCTTCCAATTTTAGATTCAATAAAGACTTTTCTTGTACCCGATTCACAAACTCATTAGGATCACTTTTTCTCAGGTAAAGTTCAGCACCCTTTTCTCCTTTGCCCCATTCGGTATACCTCCAGTCCTTATGTATCAGGGTTTGTCCCTGGACGTCCGTTTTTGTTTTAGGGTCATAGTGAAAAACAAGACTTTTGGCATAAGTCGATGCGTTATTTTTACCCTGCATATAAGTAATTAAGGATTTTCCGTCTAATTTCGAAAGATCTTTTTCCCCAGTTAATGAGAGAAGGGTGGGGTACAAATCCAATAATTCTACCGGTTGGTCCAGAACTTTACCTTTCGGAATTCCCGCACCAGCCATGATGAATGGGACTCTTGTGGAGTTGTCAAAAGCACTTAATTTCGCCCATAAACCTTCATGATCACCTAAATGAAAGCCATTGTCGCCCACTAATACGACAACCGTATTTTCCCAAAGCCCATTCTTGTCCATCACTTCCATGAGCTCTCCCACGTGTGCATCTGTGAAGGAGATGCAGGCGTAATATCCTTGAATGGCAGCCGCTCTAGAATCCGGTTGAGCAAAACCTGATAATTCTGTCTGCATGGCAACAGCCGGGATATTGATCATTTTAGGGTCTTCCGGGATCTGGATTTTATCGATTGGATATAAATCAAAGAATTTTTTTGGCGCGGTCCAAGGTAAATGTGGTTTATGAAAACCTGCTGCTAAAAAGAAGGGTTGGTCTTTTTTGGCATTTAATAAATCTTTAATGGTTTGGGTATTTAATCCATCCCTTGTTTTACCTCCATCAGTCGTTAACACGTACGCTTTTGGCCTTCCATCTCCTCCACCATAACGGGTGTCGATTGCGGCTTTTTCCTCCGAATCGATGCTCGCCTCATCGGTGTAGAAATTCCACGATAAAGCATCACTCATTTTGGCATTATGAAAAACCTTTCCTGCTCCAGCCGTATAATAACCTTGGTTTTTGAAATACTGTGGCAACAAAACTGCATCCGGCAATGCCTTTCTAGCAGGTACATTTAATACATAAACGCCTGTATTTTCAGGCCTTTTTCCACTCAAAAAAGAGACCCTACTTGGATTACACAGTGGATATTGACAATAGGCACGATCAAATCTCACGCCCATCGAAGCCAATCGATCCATGTTGGGTGTCTTCACTTGCGTATTTCCATAGCAGCCTAAGCTTGTGTTGAGGTCGTCGACGACGATCAATAAAACATTGGTCTTTTTAGCCTTGATTTGGGCTGATGAAAGAAAGGGCACCACAAATAAGATTAGCGCAAAAAAGTAAGTATGTAATTTCATTGTATGTTTTATTAATTCCATTGAATCGCATAATATTGACAGGGTTTACTGCCTACATTGGTGATGTTATGTAATACCTTAGAGCCCAAACGAATGACATCTCCTGGCTTTGCTAATTCTTTTTTATCTCCAATTCTTTCCTCTGCATTTCCGTCCATCATCAAGATGATTTCTTCATTGACATGCGTGTGTGGATTGTGACTTTGTTGGCCTACGTTCAACGTTGTCACATGAATATCAAAACGATTCAACATCGCTGTGGCTCTGTCAAAAAACTGTCGGCCCCCGCCTTTAGCCGTCGGTTTAAATACGGCGCTTTCCCAAGGGACGATAAAGGATCCGCCCGCTTTTGTTCCCCTTTCTTCATTCATGGGTGATTTTGATAAATAACTCATTTCATAGAGTTCGGCCAAGACACCTTCGGTATTTTCGAAAATAATTTGATCCTTAGGCATGACAGTAACCATGCTTCCGACTTGCAAAACCTGCTCTTTCCCGCCTAAACTAATCTTTAAATTTCCGTTTTTTAGAATGAAAAAATGTTCTCGATCTGCGGATGCTTTTACGGTATATTTCTTCTTTTCTTTAATCCGGATTACATTCATTTCTTGTAATTTTAAAGCATCTCCTTCGCCTTTGAAAACAGAAGATTTAGAGCCGAATTTCGTTTTGATTAAACGCTCGTCAATTGAATAAACCTTGGATTCCAATAATGGAATTTGGCCGAATAAGGGCTTGGAAATGAATAAGCAGAATAGGAGAATATATTTCATAAAATAGGTTTTAGACAAAAGGCAAATAACGTCAAATTATACCCAAAATGTTTATTTAATGTCATACACTAGGGTCACTATGGATTGTTTAGGGATTTGAATTTGAGAAGCATTAACTTGTTGGTAAGCTAGGTTCTTCATTTCCGAAGTCGTATATACATCTATTTTTTTGTTGTTTTTCACCTCAGGTATTTGCGTGAGAAATGATTCTCCTTGATTGACTAAAACTAAAACGACCTTCTTTTTATCCCTAAATCCAGAAATCTTGCATTTTTCCTGAGCTATATTTACCTCAATTCTTTGCATGTTGGGCCTAATGAATCTCGAGTAATTACCTAGGGTCCAAAGTAATTTGGAATCAAATAAATCGGCGTCATATTTATTAGCCTCTTTTTCCCCTTTTTGATTCTGATTGAAGATGTAAATTAGTCCGTCCTTAAAATCGTTTGCGCTAACGGAAAGCCACCAGCTCCATGAGGAGGCATGGGCATTAACTAAATCAGCATGAATCACATTAGCCACATAAAGAGCCGTTTTCATTCCTAAATCTACCCCTCCACCTTTAATTTCTCCTGCATTTTCCCCCAAAATGCAATATTCCGATTGCCAGTATCCTACCTGATATTGCTCGGCTTCCGAATGTAGGTCATGGCGCTTTTTAATTAACAAGGATTCCGGAGAAGTGGTAAAATAACTGTGGCCACAGACTAATTTTTCTACGGATTTTAAATCCCCTAAATAGTGCGGGCTTGTGGGACTAAAAAAAGTCTCTATCTGATTGTCTTGTTGGACATTTTTTCGATTCGAATTTTTCTGATATAAGTAATCAATCTGACCCGCCTCGGGAATGACGATGCTCGTTTTAAGGCCACTGTTTTCAAAATGTAGTGCTAATTTTCTGACGGCCCATGCCAGATCTGGGTTGTTGACAGGCGTTCCTTCTTGAGATGCCTTCCCATTTTTTCCTGGTCCCCAGTCCCATTGTGGTTCATTGAATGGGCTGAGGTAATTGAACTTAAAGTGACTGGAAACTTGATATAGGAATTTAGTCCATTCATTGATTTTATCCCGATTGAAATTCCATTCACCTAGTGTGCCAGAGCCAATGGCCAATCCATTTTTAGTCATCTCAACGGGGGAAGAATTTAAAAACCCTAACGTATAGGGTACTCCGTATTTTTTTGCCGCTTGAAGAAAAAATTGCTGGCCTTCTTGCTTTTTCCAATCCCAAACACCTACTGAATAAAAGCTTTCTGCCCGCCGCCATTCATTGGTGATTTTGCTATCAATGCCTTGCTCAGTACTTCCAGCTCCTATATTAAATCGCCATAGGGAGAGTCCTATTCCTTTCGGGTTTCCTTGTGCATCTTTCTTCAGGCTAAATAACCATTCCGCTATTTTATTTTTTTTCTCTTGAGGGTAGTATTTTCCGACCATCGCCATGGACCAACAATCCGATGCGCCAAAACTATGCATCGTCTGAAAAGTTTTTTGCGGATTTAATGTAATTTTTTGAGATAGGGATGTGGATTGAATGATAAAATTTAATCCCAACGCGAGCCAAAGGATCTTATCGGGGCATCGTTTATAAAACAGACAGGCATTCATTTTATTAAACATTGAAGATGCCTTTTAAATTTGATCGAAAAAAAATCATTTTGACTATATTTTTTATAAATTTAACCTTTTCGAATTTACTTAAAATTTTAAGAACTTATACCTATGTCATTACCTAATCAAAAATTTGAAACGCTTCAAATTCACGCGGGCCAAGAAGTGGACCCAACGACCGGAGCAAGAGCTGTCCCGATATATCAAACTACTTCCTATGTATTTAACAATTCAGAACATGGGGCAAATTTATTTGCTTTAAAGGAGTTTGGAAATATTTATACTCGGATCATGAATCCTACGTCAGATGTTTTTGAGAAAAGAATGGCTGCTTTAGAAGGTGGAGTCGCTGCATTAGCAGTTTCTTCAGGCCAAGCAGCTCAATTCATCGCATTGAACAATATTTTACAAGCCGGAGACAATTTTGTGAGTTCGTCCTATTTATATGGAGGAACCTATAATCAATTCAAGGTAGCATTTAAGCGGTTGGGAATCGAAGTTCGTTTTGCGGATGGAGACGATGCGGCGAGCATTGAATCCCTCATTGACTCAAACACAAAAGCTATTTATACCGAAACCATTGGTAACCCAAGCTTCAATGTGCCTGATTTTGATAAGATTTCTGCTGTTGCCAAGAAGCATGATTTGCCTCTGATCGTGGATAATACTTTCGGTGCTGGAGGATATTTATTTAGACCTTTAGAACATGGAGCTAATGTCGTTGTTGAATCAGCCACTAAATGGATTGGCGGTCACGGAACGAGTATTGGAGGGGTCATTGTCGACGGGGGAAATTACAATTGGGGCAATGGTAAATTCACTCAATTCACAGAGCCTTCAGAAGGATATCATGGATTAGTCTTTAATTCCGTTTTTGGCATTGGCGGTCCTTTTGGCAATATCCAATTTATCATTCGTGCGCGCGTGGAGGGATTACGTGATTTTGGTTCTTCTCAGTCTCCTTTCAATTCATTCTTATTGTTGCAAGGGATAGAGACCTTATCGCTTCGCGTTCAGCGTCATACAGAAAATGCTTTAGCCATCGCTGAGTGGTTAGAAAAACATCCTCAAGTTTCCAAAGTCATGTATCCAGGCTTAGCCAGCAGCCCAAATCATGCGGTGGCTAAAAAGTACCTAAAAAGAGGTTTTGGAGCAGTTTTATCTTTTGAAATTAAAGGTGGAAAAGAAGCAGCGACTAAATTTGTGGATTCTTTACAGATGATTAGCCACTTGGCCAATGTGGGGGATACGAAAACGTTGATCATTCAGCCGTCGGCTACGACGCACCAACAACTTAGCGATGAAGAGCAAATGGCCGCTGGTGTAAAACCAGCCTCATTGCGATTATCTGTCGGCATCGAACATATTGATGACATTAAGGCGGATTTGGAGCAGAGTTTTGCGATTGTAAAAGCTTCATGATAAGAAATCGGGCTTCTAGCGGAGCCCGATTTTTTTTATCCATTATTTTGTTGAGTTTATTATTTTAAAAAACTGAAATGAAAAAACTGATTCTACTTCTCTGCCTCCTATTAGTTCAATTTTCTTTTGTACCTCCTACGATCACTTGGGTTGCTATAGGAGATTCCATCACCTATTTAAATGACCATCCGAATGAAACGGGTCATCGGATTACGAAGGGATATATGACGATGGTGCATGAAAAAATGCCACACATTAATTTTATAAACCAAGGACATAATGGTTGGACCGCCATTAAAATTGCCACCGAAATTGAAAATTTAGGTATTCAAAAGGCAGATGTGTATTCCATTTTTTTGGGTACCAATGATTGGTGGGGAGGAAAGCCCTTGGGCGAGTTTTCTGATTATGAAAATAATACAGGAAATGGGACAGTGCATGGTTCTTTCAGAATGATAGTCAATAAACTAAAGTCCTTAAATCCAAATGCAAAAATCATTTTCATCACGCCGATGCAACGCGTAGATTTTGTCTACATAAATAATTTTAAAAACAATGCCTATGGTTCATACCGTGATAAAAAAGGACAAAATTTGGAAGTTTTTGCGAATGCGGTCAAGGATATAGCCCGATTTGAACGAATGCCTGTAGTCGATTTGTACCATGCGAAAAAGATGGACCATGCGAATTTGGTGAAGTTTAAGCGTTTAAAAGATCCTTTAAGCAGTGAGTATAAAAATTTTAAATATCCAGAATTTATCGATGTGCTCTTTAATCCTGAAACGGATGAATATCCGTATCCGGTGGAGGCTTCGAATGTGACCTTTGATGGTTTGCATCCATCTGATAAGGGCTATAAAATGATTACGGATTTACTCTTAAAAGAGTTTTCTAAGTGGTAAAAGCTGACCATTGAATTAAAATAAAGTGAAAGAATCCTTCTCGTGAAAAATAAATCTTATTGCCATGTTAAACCCATTTAAGGCCATTTTTTGTTGTTTACTTGTGATTGGGATGGGTGCATGTTCGCCCATTCAGCAAAAAACGACCGAAGTGAAGGGTCAATTTATACTTAGCGAAAGGGATTTACCCGCCTATGAAAAGGACCTAGATCATCAAGGTTTCATGCTGGCGATTGATGATCACTTTGATGAGTCGATGACCCGAGGGGAGGTTATTTACAAAAACAATTGTATCAGTTGCCATGGAACACCCAAAGAACCAGGTTCGATTCCATCGGCAAGAAAATTTTGGGCGGAGCCTTTTAAATTGGGCCACGATTCCTATTCCCTATATCAAACGCTTACCAAGGGCTTGGGGTCTATGCCTCCTCAAATGCATTTGACGCCAGTGGAAAAATATGATGTCATTCATTACATCCAACAAAATTTTATTTCAAAAAATTCGTCTGTTTCACTCGTGAAATGGGATGAAAAATATGTGAATAGCTTACCAAAAGGCATATCAAAAGGACCTTTGCCCAAAGCATATAAGCCTTGGGCCGAAATGGACTATGGCAACTTTTTAATCAATACCTACGAGTTAGTTGGTGTAGGAGCAGCTCCTCGGCAAAGATCAGGAGGCCCGGTTTCACCCCTTCCTGATGAAAATTTTGGTAATTCAAACTTTGCCTATAAGGGAATTGCGGTACGTGTGGATCCAGGAAAAGGAGGCGTGGCAGCTGGAAAAGCATGGATGATGTTTGATCATGATGTGATGAGAGTCGCTGGTGCGTGGACGGGGGAAGGATTTATCGATTGGGAGGCAATATTATTTAATGGCAAGCATAACATTTCGCCTAGAACAGTTGGCGATCTTCATTTTTCAAATCCCGTGGGGCCTGGTTGGGCCAACCCGCTCACCGGTTCTTTTGAGGATCCTCGTTTTATGGCTCGCGACAAAAGGCGTTTTGGGCCGTTGCCCAAAGAATGGGCACATTACAAAGGCATATACCAACATGGAGATCAGGAAATAATTCGGTATACAGTGGGCAATGCTGAGGTTTTGGAGATGTTTGGCATGGAAATGATGCAGAACATTCCGGTATTTACCCGAACGATCAACATAGCTAAGTCGCCTATTCCATTAAAAATGCGCGTGGCCTCCATCGGAAATCAGGTAGCAATCAAAGGGAATGGCGCAATATTGGCCGAAGAGGATGGTTTTATGATCATGAAAGTCTCATCTCAACAAGATGTAAAGGTTAAAGTATGGATGGCAAAAGGGTCGGCCAATGGCCTTGCATCATGGACTCAAACAAGCCAAGACCCGATCGCTTTAGCTAGTTTAACGCGTGGAGGCAAGGCGCGATATCCAGAAAAAATCACCTCAGATATTATTGCAGGAACGGAAGAGGGGGCATTCCAAGTCGATGTGTTGAACCCTCCATTCAATCCCATTTGGAAAAACCAATTGAGACTAAGTGGCATTGATTTCTTTCAAGATAAAAATATGGGGGTGGTATGTTCGACCGATGGGGATATTTGGAAAGTAGAAGGCTTTACAAAAAATACAGGTAAACTTGTGTGGCAACGAATTGCATCGGGTTTATTCCAGCCTTTGGGAATTAAGGTGATTGACGAAGTGATTTATGTGACTTGTCGGGACCAATTAGTTCGTTTAAATGATTATAATGGGGATGGAGAAACGGATTTTTACGAAAGTTTCAATAACGACCATCAGGTAACAGATCATTTTCATGAATTTGCCATGGGTCTTCAGACCGATAAGGAGGGAAATTTCTATTATGCGAAAAGTGCTCGGCATGCAAGAGATGCGTTAGTGCCCCAACATGGGACGTTGATTAAAGTCAGCAAGGATGGCTTGCAAACAGAAATTATCGCGACTGGTTTTAGGGCAGCTAACGGGGTTTGTATAAATCCAGATGGCAGTTTTATCGTCACCGACCAAGAAGGGCATTGGAATCCGATGAACCGAATCAACTGGGTCAATAAAGGGGGATTTTACGGCAATATGTTTAGTTATCATAGCCACCCCGATAGTACAAATGCCAGTATGCAGCAACCGCTTGTTTGGGTAGATCGTGAATTGGATCAATCTCCATCGGAGTTATTATGGGTCGATAGTCCCGCTTGGGGGCCCTTACATGGAAAGCTTTTGAATTTTTCTTATGGCTATGGAAAGGTTTTTTTAATCCCCTTTGAAAAAGTAAATGGCCAGTTACAAGGAGGAATTGTCGAATTGCCGATGCCCAGATTCTCTACAGGAATCATGCGGGGGAGGTTTAATTCCCAAGATGGCCAATTATACCTTTGCGGGTTGTCGGCATGGGGGTCCACGCAATCCCAATTAGGTGGATTATTTCGAATCAAACCAAGCCAAAAATCTTTGTCTTTACCTCTCGAAATTCATGCAACGACTAAAGGAATTCAATTGGTTTTTTCAAGTCCAATAAGTTCACTGAGCGCTTCTGACGTAAGCCATTACAAAATAAGGGTTTGGGATTTGGTCAGATCAAGAAAATATGGGTCCAAACATTACAATGAAAAATCGATCAAAGTAGAGAAAGCAGTATTGGGTTCGGATTTGAAATCAGTATTTTTGACTATTCCAGAGATTAAGCCAACCTGGGGAATGGAAATAAAATATCAAATTCTCGGACAGGATGGTCAAGTGATCGATGGACTCGTGCAAAATACGATACATCAATTAGCCGAGGCCAAAAAATGATTTTAAAATGAAAAATGATCAAGCCAAATATGCCGAGTGATGTACCCTCGCTTTTCTTACACTAATGCTCTTATTTTTAAAGAAATCGTTAATAGTTTAAGGTCCTAAATTTTTAGTACTCACTGCGCATTCCGAGGAAATGAGTTACCCCATTAAAATTACCCATGAAATGATGGTGATAACGAAAGATCAAAAACTTTTTGATGATTGGACAACGATTGGGTTTGTGGCTTCAGTTAACTAATTTTCAAATAAACAACAGTTCATATCAACCTAGGATCAATCGTTGGATAATAATGGGTTTGTAATTTGGATGGGAATTGGAGATCGTTAAATAGATCATAGATTTAGTTAAATGGGGCAAACAATTTATAAATGCGAGAGGTTTATACGGTAATTTAATCAAGAACCTTT
>CANHXO010000069.1 GCA_947464595.1 Cytophagaceae bacterium | reverse complement strand
TACCGTGGTAGAAGAGTTAAGCATTTATCAGTTTGATAATAATGCTGTATCGATTTCCGAATTCTCGAAAAAGATTTATGAAGTCATTTCCCAAGATCCAGTGCCTTTTATTTATGAAAAATTGGGAGACCGGTATTTTCATATATTAATTGACGAATTTCAAGATACTTCGATTCTTCAATGGCAAAATTTTATGCCTTTGATTGAAAATTCTGTGAGTATAAATAAAAGGAATTTATTGGTGGGGGATCCTAAACAATCCATTTATAAATTCAGGGGTGGTGAGGTAGGCTTAATTGCCTCTATGACCAATAAAAATTCAGATTTATTAGGTAATAAGCTTGAATCAAATGAATTAGATCAATATAGGTTTGATTATTTGTTGGGAAATACTCAAAATGTCAATTTAAATAATAACTATAGAAGTGCTAGTGCAGTGGTTGAATTTAATAATCAATTTTTTGATTTTGTGGCTAGCAACGTAAAATATCAAGCATATTCTAGCTTATTGAGTCCAATATATGGCATTAATATGCTGCAGAATCCTCGCTTAGATCCAAGTAAAGGGAGTGGATTTGTCGATGTAGTTGTGATAGATTTTTCTTCAAAGGATTCATCTTCTCAAGTTTCTAGCTCGGCGATGATGCTGGATGTTTGTATTAATCAAATTCAACAAAGTATTTTAAAAGGTTTTTCTTATAAGGATATTGCTATTTTAACTCGAAAAAATAAGGATTCTAAATATGTAGCAATCCAATTAAAAGAATTGGGATATCCGGTTATTTCATCCGATTCACTTTTAGTTCATTATTCTTCAATTGTAGGTTTTATTCACACCTTTATGAAATTGGCCAATCATCCTGATCAATTTACATTGCATGAACTATTATTTCAATTTAACCAATTAGTTAGCGATTCTGAAATTTCAAATGATGCATTGTTAAATTTTGATGGCGATTATATGCGTCATTGCATTGATTTCTTTCAAGAAAAGTCAATTAATCTAGAGCCAGAGAAATTGAACGATACGTTGCTCCTTCCTTTCGTTTATTATTTAATTGACAACTTTAATTTATTTGATCATTCAGAGGGGACAGAATACTTATTTAAATATTTAGATATCATAAACGAATATGCATTGGTTAAATCAAATTCGATCGCTGAATTTTTGGAATATTACGAAGACAACAAATCGAATTTTTTCATTTCGTCGCCAGATCATTTTAATGCCATAACTATATCCAGTATACATAAGTCTAAGGGTTTGGAATATCCCATTGTAATAGTACCTTTTGCATCATGGTCTCACCAAGCTGGTACAGAAAAAATTTGGTATGATTTGAAAAATGTGACTTTTGACGAATTATCGCCATCCGAAAACAAAAAATTAGCACACTTTTACAGCAAGGTTAATGCTAAAAATCTCCTTGGATTTGATGATTTGTCTATTCAAAGTCAGCATGAAAAAGAGGCTATATTTTTAGATGCTTTAAATATGTTATATGTGGCTACCACTCGTGCGAGATTACATCTACATATAATTTTAGCTAAGCCTTCCGAAGATGCTCATGGTACATCAAAAGCTATTTTTAATATGTCCGTGGGAGACATATTGTATAAAATGGCAGAAAATGAAGGTAGCTTATTAGGAGAAGTATCCTATTTGAATTCAAGTCCTTTTGTTGAATTTATTTCTCATTTCGTTTTCAGTGAAGAAATCCAAATTCCTCCATGTGTCCATTTTTTTGATCGGTTTAACTATGGAAGTAAAAAAGTCGATATACAATCTTCACTTTTTGAAATGCCTAAATTTAGGATAGATTCTTCAAAATCAGACATGTTTACTTTAGCGGATAAAAAGAGAGAGAAAGGTAATGTGCTACATGATTTTTTGGCCAAATTAAAAGGGATTAATGATTGGCAAAATTATTATTCTAATGTTAATGATAGTAATTCATTTGAATTCATGGATGATGTACAATTAATTTTAGAAGATAAAAACATTCGAGATTTTTTTAGGGATGAAGAACTATTATTTGTGGAAAATGATATTTTATGTCCTGATGGATCTGTATTTAGGCCTGATCGTGTCATAGAAAAAGATGGGAATGTATTTATTATTGACTTTAAATCCGGTAAAAGAGATGAAAAACATAACATTCAATTAAGTAATTATTGCCATATACTTAATGACATGGGTTATTCTAATCCGAAAGGGGTTTTAATTTATTTGAGTGAAAGAGAGATCTTGTATGTGTAAGAAATATTGCTTTTTGATTTTGCTTTTCGTCCTTTGTCAAAGTTGTCAGCTTTATCATGGAATTAAGAATCGTTTACACGCCAAGGAGATATCAAAAACCTTTAGCAAGGAAGAATTAAATCAAATATTGGGGAATGGATTTTCTTTTTTGGGTGTGCCTTATCGCATAGGAGGTATCGATAAAAATGGACTTGATTGCTCAGGTTTGTTGTTTTCTATGTACAATTCTTCTTTGTTTCAGATACCTAGAACCACTTCCCAGCAATTGGAATTTGGTCTTCCTGTATCGATAAATCAAATTGAAAGAGGTGATTGGGTTTTTTTCTCAAATCAAGCTGGACAAATTAACCATGTGGGTATCGTTTCCAGCATTAACAAGGACTCTATTTTATTTCTTCATGCAAGCACGAGTAAAGGTGTACGAGAGGATGAGTTAATGCGCGGATATTGGTATAATTCATTTGTAAAAGCTATTAGGCCCTTTAAGCAGATTAAATTTTAATTTGCCTCATGGTTTATAAATTGCAATATGTATTTTTGCATTCTTTTTTAAATTAATATGGGAAAAAAAGTAATTATCATTGGCGCCGGTGGTGTAGGTAATGTTGTAGCAAAAAAATGTGCTATGAATCCAACCTATTTTTCAGAAGTAGTTTTAGCTTCAAGAACATTAAAAAAATGTGATGCTATTGCTGATGAGTGCAAAAAAATAGGATTACCTATTTCGGTTCAAACCCGACAGGTGGATGCGGATGATGTTCCGGCCTTAGTCCAGCTTTTTAATCAAGAAAAGCCATTTATGGTGATTAATGTGGCTCTTCCTTATCAAGATCTAACTATTATGGATGCTTGTCTAGCGACGGGTGTTCATTATTTAGATACAGCAAATTACGAGCCTAAAGATGTGGCTAAGTTTGAATATTCATGGCAATGGGCATATCAGGAACGTTTTAAAAAAGCTGGTTTAATGGCTTTATTAGGCTGTGGATTTGACCCTGGAGTAACTGGCGTCTATACGGCTTACGCGAATAAACATTACTTTGATGAAATGCATTATCTAGACATTATTGATTGCAATGCTGGAGATCATGGAAAAGCTTTTGCCACTAATTTTAATCCAGAAATAAATATTAGAGAGATAACTCAAAAGGGTAAATATTGGGAAAACGGAGAATGGGTAGAAATAGAAGCGATGTCAATCCACAAACCCATTAGTTATCCCAATATAGGTCCTAAAGAATCTTATTTGTTGTATCATGAAGAATTAGAATCATTGACTAAAAATTTCCCTTCTTTAAAGAGAGCTCGTTTTTGGATGACTTTTGGTTCTGCTTATTTAACTCATTTGGAGGTTTTGCAAAATGTGGGTATGACCTCAATCCATCCGATTAAATTCAATGGAATGGATATTGTACCCTTAGAATTTTTAAAAGCAGTTTTGCCTGAGCCAGGTACCCTAGGTGAAAATTATTCCGGACAAACATCTATTGGTTGCCAAATTAAAGGGATTAAGGATAAGAAAGATGTTACTTATTATGTATATAATAATTGCCACCATGCAGATTGTTTTAAAGAGGTACAAGCGCAAGGTGTTTCTTATACGACTGGTGTACCCGCCATGATTGGTGCTTCCTTAATGTGTGAAGGAATTTGGTTTAATCCTGGTGTTTACAATGTGGAAGAATTTAATCCTGATCCATTCATGGAATTATTAAATATTCATGGACTTCCTTGGCATGAGGAAGTAAATGGTGATTTACCACATACCTATTAATATGCGCATCAAATATCCTGAAATTGCCTCTCCTGCATATGTTTTAGAGGAAAAGTTGTTATTGAATAATTTAAGACTACTAGATAGGGTTCAAAAAGAAGCAGGTGTTGAAATTATTTGTGCCCTCAAAGGCTTTTCTTTTTATCATGCGTTTGGAATCATTAAAGAATACTTATCGGGTGCTACAGCAAGTTCTTTGAATGAAGCAAGATTAGCTTTTGAAGAAATGGGTAAGAAATGCCATGCTTACACGCCCGCTTATCTTGCGTCTGAATTTAATGAGTTCATGAAGTATGCAAGTCATATGACCTTTAATTCTTTGAACCAAGTAGATCAATTTGCCGCTCAAGCGGTGAATCATGGTATTTCTTGTGGAATTCGAATTAATCCTGAGTATGCAGAAGTTGAAACAGAAATGTATAATCCATGCATTGCGGGATCGAGATTGGGGATTCGCAGATCTGATTTAGGAGATACCTTGCCTAATGGAATTGAAGGTTTACATTCACATACACTATGTGAAAATGATTCCTATGTATTAGAAAGAACACTAAAGGTCATTGAAGAAAAATTCGGTGATTTATTACCTCAAGTTAAATGGTTAAACTTAGGAGGTGGACATTTAATAACGAAAGAAGGCTATGACGTAGACCATTTGATAAGATTATTAAAGTCTTTTAAATCAAGGTATCCACAGCTTTCGATTATTTTGGAGCCCGGATCAGCAGTGGGTTGGCAAACAGGTTTTTTAAAATCAACCATTTTGGATATCGTTCACTCAGCTGGAATAGATGTGGCTATTTTGGATGTTTCATTTGCGGCGCATATGCCTGACACCCTAGAAATGCCATATAAACCTCGAATTAGGCATGCTTCTATGGAATCTATTGAAGGTAAACCGAGTTATAGGTTTGGAGGTATGACTTGTTTAGCAGGTGATTTTTATGGTGATTATTCATTTGATAGGCCATTGACGATAGGAGATGAAATCATTTTTGAAGATATGATTCATTACACCATGGTTAAAACAACGACATTTAATGGGGTCAATTTACCAGATATTGGTATGATTGATGTAAATGATCAATATAAACAGTTGAAACATTTTGGTTTTGAATCGTTTAAAGATAGATTATAAAAAAAGGACTCAATTTGAGTCCTTTTTTGTGGAGAAGATCGGGCTCGAACCGACGACCTCTTGCATGCCATGCAAGCGCTCTAGCCAACTGAGCTACATCCCCATGCTGTAAAATTGCTATTTATCTTTTTGAATTCCTATATTCTTTAGAAATTTACTCTAACACCGATCCCCCCTTGTAAATGCCAAAAGAATGGATTGGGTAACAGTTCGTTGTAAAAGCCAATTTCACCGAAAAACGATAGGCTAGGGGCATCGATAGGAAAATATTCCAGGCCTCCAATGGCTGCGGCCCCCATTCCTTGATTACGTGTCGATTTAGTTGAGTTTTTCTCATATAAATCTCTTGAATTTATTTGCGGTCCAAAACCATAATAAGTATGTAAATCAGCATTAACGAGTGTTGGGTAATGCCACAAATAAAGCATATTGATTGAATATCCAATATTTCGAAATTCTCCATCTTTATAATTTCGATCTGTACCCCACAATCCACCGTAGGTCCCAATATTGACTTCTATTGCATTAATTTTATTATTGGAATATTTCCTCGCCATAAAACCACCAGGTTCACCCACTCTGAAACCGGCAGCCCAGTCTTGCAATTGACCGTAGTTGGCATGGCTCAAAAACACCAATAAAAGAAATAACAATATTTTCTTACACATCGTCTTTCGTATAAAAAACCCTTATTTTTTGTATTAATTCTTTGTTTTCACTTTCTACTCCAATCGTAATTCTGATCGAATCTTCACACAATTCTACATTTGATCTATTTCTAGCAATAATTTTTTGCGAAATTAAATAATCAAATAGTTCCTGAGCACGAATAAATTTAACTAAAATAAAATTAGCATCAGAATGAAATATCGTTAATACACCATTAATATGTTTTAGATCAGCTATTAATTGGCTCTTGTTGAATTTGATATTTTGAATAGAATCTTTCACAAAAGGTCTATTTTTCAAAGCATTTTGTACTAAATGCTGCGTGGCGCCCCCAATATTATAGGGTGGTTTAATTTTGTTAAAAAGTTGAATGATGGTTGGGTTAGCAAATGCCATCCCCAATCTTAAAGAAGCTAAACCATAGGCTTTAGACAAAGTTTGCAATACGATGAGTTGGGGATACTTCGACAGTTCTTGTATGAAACTAGGTTCATTTGAAAAATCAATATATGCTTCATCGATTACTATAAAACCAGTTTTAAAAGTATCTAGAATCCGATAAATATCTGCTCTATTCATTAAATTCCCTGTTGGGTTATTGGGTGAGCAAATGAATATTAATCGTGTACTGGAATCAATAGCCTTTAAAATTGCGTTCGTATTTAGTTGATAATCTGTCGTTAAATTAATTTTTGTTAATGGAATATTATTAATGGATGCACTTACTTCATACATCCCATACGTAGGAGGGCAAATAATAATGGAACTAGAATTTGATGTACAAGTCATCCTTATCAATAAGTCTATAGCTTCATCTGATCCATTCCCTAAAAAAATCTCATCAACAGAACAATTTTTTATCGCTACAATTTGCCCTTTTATCTGCCATTGCAATGGATCCGGATATCGATTATAGTTTACATCCAAGCCTGATCCCATGGGATTTTCGTTGGCATCTAAAAATACCCCATCACTCCCCTTAAATTCATCCCTGGCTGATGAATAGGGTTTTAGATCCCAAATATGAGGTAATATGTATTTTTTATAATCCATGCGCTAATCGAACTTTTACTGCATTGGCATGTGCTTGTAAAGACTCTGCCTCTGCCATAGGAATGATGCTTTTACTTAATATTTCTAGTCCACTTTTACTAATCGATTGTAACGTAATTTTTTTACAAAAACTATCCAAATTTACCCCAGAATAGGCCCTTGCATGCCCATTGGTCGGTAACGTATGGTTTGTTCCTGATGAATAATCACCGGCTGATTCTGGGGTAAAGTGTCCCAAGAATATCGACCCAGCATTGATTATCTTATCTGATATTTTCTCAGGATCATCACAAGCCAGTATTAAGTGTTCAGCTGCGTATTCATTGAGTAAATCAATGGCCTCCCCCTGATTTTTAACTAATATGAATTTAGAATTTGCAATAGCCTCTTTAGCTAATTCTTTTCTGGGTAAATCTTTTAGTTGGCTTTCTAATTCATGAATAGTATCATGTATTAATGGCTCTGAAGTAGATACTAAAAATACTTGTGAGTCGATACCATGTTCTGCTTGGGATAATAAATCAGAGGCCACAAAACGTGCATTTGAAGTTTCGTCGGCATAAATGGCGACTTCTGAAGGACCAGCCGGCATGTCTATGGCAACACCCATGGAATTAGCATGCATTTTCGCAGCGGTAACATATTGATTACCTGGACCAAATATTTTATAAACTCTGGGAATGGATGGCGTTCCAAGAGCCAATGCGGCAATGGCTTGAGCGCCACCTATTTTACACATTTTGGTTATTCCACACAATTTCGCAGTATAAAATATAGCAGGATGAATGCCTGGGGTACATAATACAATCTCAGAACAACCAGCAATTTTTGCTGGAACGGCAAGCATTAAAATGGTTGAAAATAACGGTGCTGTTCCTCCTGGGATGTAAATGCCAACTTTCTCTATGGGACTTGACTTTTGCCAACAGACTACCCCCGGACTTGTTTCTATTCTATTTTCTACTAATTGTTGAGCCTCGTGAAACTTCCAAATATTATCAAAGGCTATCTGTATTGCTTTTTTTAAATTTTCGTCTGTTGTTTCTGCAAAGGCATCAATTTCCTTTTCGGTATAAAGAATGGTCTCTATTTTTCTTTTTTCAAATTCATCAGTCAGACTTATAAGTGCCTCATCTTTATCTGTCTTAACCTGATTAAATATCGACTCGATTAAACTGTTTATTTTAGACGACTCTATTTGAGGTCTTGCGCACAATTTTAAATAATCTGATCGAGAAGGAAATTTTATTACCTGAATCATTATAAAATCATTTTTTCTATGGGTAATACCAAAATTCCTTCTGCACCAGCAAGTCTTAACGATTCAATTATTTCCCAAAAATCATTTTCAGAAATCACTGAATGAAGGGAAAACCAACCTTTTTCTGCTAATGGAACAACCGAAGGAGACCTCATCCCAGGCAGTAATGCGATTATTTTAGGTATATTTTCCTCACTAGCATTCAAAACGACATATTTGGCATTTTGTCCTTTTTGAACGGCATCAATTCGGAATATTATTTTATCCAACAAGTCTTTTTTTGACTTACTTAACTGCTTATTTGAAATTAAAACGGCTTGGCTTTGAAATACTTCTGCCACTTCTTTTAGACCATTGCTTAATAATGTACCTCCTGTTGAAACGATATCACAAATACCGTCTGCTAAGCCAATACTTGGCGCAATTTCAACTGAGCCAGAAATCTCATGGGTTTCTGCTTTTACACCATTCACTCTTAAAAATGAATCCGTTAGGTTAGGGTAGGAGGTCGCGATACTTTTTCCATTGAAATATGATAAATCGGTGTATACCTCATTTCTTGGAATTGCTAAAGATAAGCGACATTTGGAAAACCCTAATTCTTTCACGATTTCAACTTTACGCTTTTGCTCCATCAGAACATTTAACCCGATGACACCTAAATCAGCGACACCATCTTCCACGTATCCTGGAATATCATCATCTCTTAGAAACAAAAATTCAATAGGGAAATTACTTGACACAGATCTTAATTTAGATCCATGCGCTTCAAATTTTATTCCACATTCTTTAAATAACTTTAAAGAGTCTTCACTTAAACGACCTGATTTTTGAATCGCTATTCTAATATTTTCTGTGCTCATAATCATGCTTATTTTAAAAAGTCAAGCCCCGATTTCTTCGAGGCTTGCCAATTAATCAGGTGTTATAAAAACAATTTTATTGGGTCCTCTAAATACTGTTTCAGGCTTTGCAGAAATGCTGCTCCTGTAGCTCCATCTACTACTCGATGGTCACAAGTTAAGGTTAATTTCATGATATTAGTTGCATAAAATTGACCATTTTTGACACCTACTGTTTCTTTAATACCTCCTACGGCCAAGATACATGATTCTGGAGAGTTGATAATAGAGGTGAATTGATCTATTCCAAACATGCCCAAATTACTTACAGTAAAGGTATTTCCTTCCCAATCTTTAGGTTGCAATTGCTTGGACTTAGCTTTTCCCCCTAAATCTTTTGCTTCTGCGGAGATTTCAGCAATTGATTTCTCATTCGCAAATCGAATCACAGGAACTAGTAAGCCATCTTCGACCGCTACTGCCATGCCTATATGCACATGTTTATTGACTCTAATTCGATCTTCCATCCAATATGAATTTACTTTTGGATGTTTTACTAAGGCTAAGGAAGCTGCTTTAATCACTAAATCATTGAATGATATTTTAACAGGGAAAACCTCATTCATGCTAACTCTTGCATCAATCGCTTTATCCATGTTAATTTCCATGGTTAAATAGAATTCGGGTGCACTGAATTTTGATTCAGAAAGTCTTCTTGCAATAGTTTTTCGCATTTGACTATTAGGAATATCTTCGAAACTTTCCGTCCCGCCTATAAAGTGGCTATTTTTAGATCCTCCTTGATTAGGATTATAATTTTCCACATCCGCTTTTGTAATTCTTCCACCTTCTCCTGTTCCTTGAATCCAGGATAAATTATACCCTTTTTCTTTAGCTAATGAACGCGCTAATGGAGAAGACTTGATTTCTACATTGGAAGCAGTTTGTTGGTTTGATGGAATTGTTTCAACGGGTTTAACTTCTTCAACGGCCTTGATAGGAGCCGGTGCACTGGCTTGTACGAATGCGGGTGCGTCAACTTTAACCACATTTTCAGCATCCAATATTTTTTTGAAATCAGCTCCCGGTTCACCTACAATGGCAATTATTCCGTCTACTACAACTCCTTTCCCTTCTTGTGCGCCGATATACAAAAGGGTTCCGTCTTCATAATTTTCTAATTCCATTGTGGCTTTATCCGTTTCCACTTCGGCAATGATGTCTCCACTTTTAACTTGATCTCCTTCTTTTTTCAACCATTTTGCGATGACACCTTCCATCATAGTATCACTCATTTTTGGCATTCTTACTGCCTTAGCTTTAATACCACTTAAATCGATGGTTGGTTGGCTTGTAACTACTTCAGCTACTTTTTCAACGACTTCTTTAGCGGATTCTGTTGTAGATGTTTCAACTTTTGTTTCAGATAGAAGACTTGAGAAATCTTCTCCCTTTGTTCCTACTATAGCAATAATACCATCTACAGGAGCTGCTTCACCTGCTTTTATTCCTATATATAAAAGAGTCCCATCCTCATAATTCTCAAGCTCCATCGTTGCCTTATCCGTTTCTACTTCCGCAATGATATCACCAGATTTTATTACATCACCTTCTTTTTTTAACCATTTAGCAATGACACCCTCTAACATCGTGTCACTCATCTTGGGCATTCTAATAACTTGAGCCATCTTATTTATTTTGAATCTTAAAATTACGCTATAAACGGTTCTTTTAAAATTATTTATAAAAAAATTATTTGTCCTAATCTAATTTCAAGACTGCCATAAAGGCTTCTTGTGGAATTTCAACATTTCCAACTTGTCTCATTCTCTTTTTTCCTTTCTTTTGTTTTTCTAGTAATTTACGTTTTCTAGAAATATCACCTCCATAACATTTTGCCAATACATCCTTTCTTAAGGCCTTAACAGTTTCTCTAGCAATTATTTTTTGTCCTATAGCTGCTTGAATAGCTATCTCAAATTGCTGGCGTGGCAATAATTCCCTTAATTTCTCACACAATCGTTTTCCCCAATCATAGGCTTTATCTCGATGCACAATGGCAGAAAGGGCATCCACTTTTTCACCGTTCAACATAATGTCTAATTTTACCATTTCACCTGGTTCATACCCCTTGTATTCGTAGTCCAATGACGCATAACCCCTTGAAATAGTTTTTAAACGATCAAAAAAGTCAAAAACAACTTCTGAAAGTGGCATATCAAACGTTAATTCTACTCGGTCAGTAGTCAAATAAATTTGATTTTTTAAGATCCCTCGCTTATCCATACATAAACTCATGATGACTCCCGTATACTCTGATTTAGTGATTATTTGAGCTTTAATATAAGGTTCCTCTATGATGTTAATCAAATTCGGTTCTGGCAACTCACTAGGTGCAGAAACCCATTCTGTTTCTCCGGCAGTAGTTAGTACTTTGAATTTTACAGACGGAACGGTTGTGATCACCGTCATGTCAAACTCTCTTTCAAGTCTCTCTTGTACAATTTCCATATGGAGCATGCCTAGAAATCCACAACGAAAACCAAAACCTAATGCCATGGAAGTTTCAGGCTCCCAAACTAAGGAAGCATCATTCAATTGTAACTTTTCCATCGCATCCCTTAAATCCTCAAATTCGGATGTTTCTACTGGATAAATACCTGCAAATACCATTGGTTTTACCTCTTCAAATCCTTGGATGGCTAATTTACATGGATTTGATACATGGGTAATTGTATCACCAACTTTTACTTCTTTTGCTTCCTTGATGCCTGAAATTAGGTATCCTACATCTCCGGTTTTAATGAGTGCTTTGGGTTCTTGCTCTAAACCTAAGGTGCCTATTTCATCTGCAAAATATTCTTTACCTGTATTTAAGAATTTAACCCGATCTCCTTTTCTAATTTCTCCATTATACACTCTAAATATGACTTCAATACCTCTGTAGGAATTAAAAGTTGAATCAAAAATCAGCGCTTGTAATGGCGCTTCTGGATCACCTTTGGGAGATGGAATTCT
>CANHXO010000068.1 GCA_947464595.1 Cytophagaceae bacterium | reverse complement strand
GGTTCTATGAGAAGTTTCTGGGAGATGCTAGATTCTTAATCGCGTAGAGCATCTCATCAAATATTCTATTTAACATAATATAAATTATAAAACAAATAGCGATAAATCAATTAAGCCAGATTATTCTGGCATTTAGATGTTTAGGTGTGTCTATTTAAGCGAACAATAAATAATAGGATGAGTTCCTGAAGAAATTCTATTCACGTGTTATTTTGATGATGCCATGAAATCCTAAGGTCATACGTTTGGGTATCTACATGTATAAGTTTTGATTTTGTCGCATAATCCAATGAGTTTCTGTTATTCAAATGAATGAACGAACGTCATGGAAAGATTTGTGGTGACTATGAAGCTATGGGAAATTTGACTGTGAATTCAGTCCAGCCATTTTGTTCTGATGCTACGTTGATTGAACCTAGGTGAAGGCTTACAATGCGTTCCACTAAAGATAGACCAATGCCATAACCTTTCGAAGCAGCTGTATTTTCTGCTCTAAAAAAGGGTTGGAAAATATAAGGAATATCTGCTTCTGGAATTCCTTTTCCTTCATTTTTGATTTTTATTTCAATGCATTGGTCAATAATTTGTAGGCTTACAAAGGCCTGTTTATTCGTACTGAATTTGCAGCCATTCTCGATCAAGTTCTTTAGAGCGGTCAAAATCAGTTTTTCATCCCCTTTTATTTGCAGTAATTCCTCGTCATCAGGCATGAATTGAGTATCGATCGTCACTTTATAGGCTGTATTTAGTTTTTGGGTCAAGCTGCGAGATTCCCACATGATTTCGTCGATTCTTAGGATTGAAAAACTAGCTTGATAGTCAGATAGGCTAATTTTGTTGAGTTCCAACAGACTTTCAGTAATCGCAGCCAAGTCCTGCGTATCTTCTAATACGGAGGCTATCGTATGTTTATAGTCTTCTATTTTCCGCTCATTTAATAAGCTTACTTCTAATTGGGATGATATTTTCGTCAACGGGTTTTTTAATTCATGGGATACATTGGCGATGAAGGTTTTTTGTAGTTTAAATGCATTTTCAATGCGTTCCAATAAACGATTGATGGTTGTGACCATCTTCCCTATTTCATCTTCAGAATCGTCCGTATTTAGCCTTTGTTCCAATCTTTTCGGTGATAATTGGTCCACCTGTTTAATTACCTCAGATATTGGTTTTACTGCCCTACCTGCAAAAAACCAACCAGATATGACGACGATAAAGACGAAAAGTAAGAAAAGGGCAATTAAAATATTCTTTAAATCTTTCGCATTTTCGGCTGAATATTGATCCTCTGCGCCTGCAAATACTACTATTTGGCCTTCCGGAGTCACAAAAACCGTTCCAAGTACTTCTAGGTCATCGACTTCAAACCGGACCTCCTTCTTTTTAAAGACTTCTTTCACTCGGTCTACATCCACATGAAAATTGATCGTGTCGTTCGACCTATAAATTCTTTCATGACAGGTATCGTAGGCCATGATATTTTCTTTGTATAAAATATCCCGATTGGCCCGATTGATAATCCGTAAGAGCTTGGAGTCTACTTGGTTTACATTCACTAATAATTCAGCGGCTGTGTTGGCTTTTTGGCGTAGACGACTGTAAAATTTATCCTTGTAGTTTTGCTGAGAAAAGACATATATAATGAAATAAGATACGAATAGGATCGCCGAAACTAGATAAGTAAACTGATAAGTGAGTCGGGATCGTATCTGCATCTCTTATTCTTGTCGTAAAATATACCCCATGCCAAATTGAGTATGTATCAATTTACTTGAAAATCCTTTGTCGACTTTTTTACGTAAATAATTTACGTACACTTCGATTAAATTTGAACTATTTTCATCTTCAACTTCCCAGATATTTTCGGCAATCTCTGCTTTTGAGATGACTTTTTCTTGGTTTCTAAGGAAGTATTCCAGGAGTTGAAATTCTTTCGATGTTAAGTTGATCAATTGTCCCGCTCGTGTCACTAAAGAACTATTTAGATCCATTTCGAGGTCTGCAAATTTTAAAACCTGAGCATCTAATATCGTTTGATTCGATCTTTTAATTAACGCTTTCACTCGGGCTAGAAATTCCTTAAAATCGAAGGGCTTAGGTAAATAATCATCCGCCCCAGCTTCAAAACCATTTAATTTATCATCTGTTGTACTTAAGGCCGTTAACATCAAAATGGGTGTTTGAATCCCGAGAGATCTCAACTCCCTACACAAATCTAAGCCATTAATGCCGGGTATTATGATATCCGAAACAATGAGTTGGTACGTGTGAGCCATCGCTAATTGTTTTCCCATATGACCGTCATAAGCGATTGAAACGTCATAATTATTCTCCTCCAATCCTTGCTTTAAGGATTGAACGGTCTTAGGTTCATCTTCAATTAATAAGATTTTGATCATTTTAAGATAGATACTAAATCTGCTGGAGAATAATTAATGGATTTTAATACTTTATTGTCCGATTTACGAAACACTTTCCATACCCCATGCTCTTCTTTTATTTCGGCCTCCGTACCATCTTTATCTTGGTAAAATTTGACCGTGTATTCTGCTTCCTCCAAACTTTGACATGCCTTAGACATATTTGAGCGCTGTACCTCATTAAATAAATCGACAAACTTCTCGCCTAGGCCAAATTCTAGTACAGCTCCTGATAACACATATTGTAAATCACATAGCGCATCTGCAATTTCAACCAGGTCATTTGCCGCAATCGCTTCCTTTAATTCATCTAATTCTTCGGCCAATAAACTAACCCTCAATCCACACCTTTCAGGCGAAGGAATGGTGGGTTCTGCTAATATAGGTGCCCCAAATGTCTGGTGGAATTGAGCTACTTGGTTTAATGAGTCTAATTTTTGCATATCATAATTGTGTATATACTTTAAAATTAATCAATAATAAACCAAAGTCAAAAAATACCCGATAGGCTTAATTGAAACCTTCAATGGCTTGTTGGCTTAGCCCTAAACCAAGCATTTTATCCCCTGATTTTTAGCCATTTGTTAACAAATTACTCACTTATCCACAAATTATTGTGGATAAGTGAGTTAAAACCTGTGGATAAGTAGATATTATCGGTCTATAGACTTGTTTCTAAATAACAATTGTGCACAAGTGTGGATAGCTTGTGGATAAGTCAAGCATTATTGAAAGGAATATCGATTCAAATACGAATTCACAGAAATCCCGAATATGAAGATGGATTAATTAATCAGATGGTTTACTTTCAGTAAAGGTACCATCAGAATAAAAAATAATGACACGATCAATTTTTTTGTGAAGCGACCGACTTGATGTGGATCTGTTTTCTGAAATCACGTCAGTGCTGGTAGCACCCTGTGTTAAATTCCCTTCTTTGGCCGAGCGCCTAAGATTTGATCGTACAATAGTAGACTCCGTAGAAATATTTTTAACGGATTCTGAAGCGCTAACCTGAGAGGCTTCAAATAAATTGCTCAATGGCAAAATGTCCGGACCCGAAGTAACGGAAGGTTTTGCCCCTGAAATCGATAAGGTCCGATCCTCAAACAACAAGTCCTCTGCACTGACTTCTGGAAAGGCCGTTAGTATTTTCTGTACGACGTCTAAACTTGGTTTATTTCTGCCCGATAAAATATGAGAGATGCTACTCCGTGGAATTCCTAATACATCAGCAAACTGAGAGGAACTCATTTGCTTTCTTTTAATTAATAATTCGATCTTATCACTTAGATTCATGGAAAATACTTTTGTAAATAATGAGTAACAAAAGTAAATTTTAAGCCAATGAAACGCAACAAAAAATCAAGATTTATTTTGTTTACAAAAGTGATATACAATCAGAATGAATCGCAATTTGTTTACTTTTGTACAATCCACCCACAGCCTTTTTAAAGTCTTTTTTAGACATACCTAATTGATCATAAATGAGTTCAGCAGGACTTTTATCATGCAACATTAAGACACCATTGTTTTCTTTTAAAGCATCTAATACACGTGTGATTTGATGATCCACACGTACATGCCCCATAGGCTCTAGCCTTAAATCCAATTTGCCATCAGGCCTAATGTTAGAAACGTAAACAGTTGTCAATTGGCCCATGTTTAATTTTGTAAACACTTGGTTTTTGAAAAGCAAACCAATAACACAATTGTTAACTAAGCATTTGACTCCTAGGTCAGTGTATTCAAAGGGGATTACTTCTATTTTGTCGCCAATTGTAAACATGCTTTCTGTGTCAACGACTGGTAGAAATTTTTCAACACGGGCTGATGCTACAATTCGATCGGTTTGTGCATCGAGGTAAATATAGACGAGGTAGGATCTGCCAACCGTCATTTTTTGGAATTGCTGGCTAAAGGGGACAAATAAGTGTTTAGCTAATCCCCATTCTAAGAATACGCCTAAAGGGGTAACTGAATGAACTTCTAAATAGGCAAATTGGTTGATCGTTGCTAATGGCCTTAAGGTCGTAGCTATGATTCGATCCTCAGAATCCCGATAAATAAATACCTCTAAAATATCATCTATTTGATATGTTTCAGGCACATATTGCAGTGGAAGCAATATTTCATCTTCATATCCATCTAAGTAAAGACCAAAAGGAACCTCCTTAATGATACGCAAGCGATTGTATTCGCCAATTTTCAATTCATTTTCCATAAAAAAACCCGGTGTATAAGACCGGGTGTAAAGGTAATCATTGATTTTGGATTAGACTACGACATTGTTTTCACGCAATGCTTGATTCAAAGATGTTTTTAAATCGGTACTCTCTTTTCTCTTTCCTATAATCAAGGCACAGGGTACACCATATGTACCTGAAGGGAATGTTTTCTGAATGCTTCCTGGAATTACCACTGAGTTTTCAGGTACAAAACCAATGTATTCAATCGGTTCCGGTCCAGATACATCGATAATTTTAGAAGACCCCGTAATCGTTACTCCTGCACCTAAAACTGCTTTTTTACCTATGTGAGCACCTTCAACGACAATGCAACGAGATCCAATGAAAGCTCCGTCTTCAATAATAACAGGTGCTGCTTGAGGTGGTTCTAATACTCCACCGATGCCTACACCACCGCTCAAATGTACATTTTTACCTATTTGAGCGCAACTTCCAACCGTTGCCCATGTGTCTACCATGGTACCCTCATCCACAAATGCACCAATATTCACATAGGAAGGCATTAATATAGTTCCCTTAGCTAAAAATGCGCCATAACGGGCCACAGCTGGCGGAACAATTCTAACCCCTAATTCCTTATAGTTTGATTTCAACCGCATTTTATCATGGTATTCAAATATACCCACTTCACTAACTTCCATCTGACGAATGGGGAAATACATGACAATAGCCTTTTTTACCCATTCATTTACTTGCCATGTTCCATCTTCTTTAGGTTCAGCCGTTCTTAGCTGTCCCTTATCGACCATTTCCACCACATCTTCAACGGCTTTAATCGATTCCGCGTTTTTTCTTAATTCTGGGTTGTCCCAAGCCTCTACTATTATTTTTTCTAATGTAGTCATATAAATCTTATGCAATTATTGAAAGACAAAGAACGGGTAAAATGATGAAATTCTCAACGGATTTAGAAAATAAAAGATCTCGGATTGAGCTTGCCGAGTGTTTTTTAATCGAAAACGACGATTCAATTTAACTTAAACTTTAATAATACAAGCGATTGATTTTCAATAACTTACGAATTGAAACAAAATTTAATTTTGTGATTTACTAGCCTTGAATTTAGCTAAATTGACAAGTGACATTCTGTCACTCCCCTACCCCAACGGAACATTGAAGTATTTTGTTATACAAATATAGCAAAATACTTTGAATAAAAAACGTATCCAGTCATTATTTTGCAAAAATATTATAATTAGCATTTTAGACAAATAATAATAATACGATTTACATTTGTGAGAATCTTATTTTAAAACGTTTTAATAGCCATTCTCCTATTTTAAAAACTTGTAATAGTTATATTTATTTCATAATTTTGATTTTTACTAATGAAATCAAATTATTTATTCAATGAAAAAAATTAAAGTAGCTATTAATGGTTTTGGTCGCATAGGTCGGCTTACTTTTCGCAGATTGCTTGAAAAGGAAAATGTGGAAATTGTTGCTATCAATGATTTAACTGATAATGCAACTTTGGCGCATTTATTGAAATATGACTCGGTACACGGTCGTTTCAATGGTACTGTTAGTTCTGATGCAGATAGCATTACAGTTAACGGGAAAGCTATCAAGTCTTTTGCTGAGCGTGATCCTAAATTATTACCTTGGGCTTCTTTAGGTATAGATGTCGTTTTAGAATCGACAGGTCGTTTTATTGATCAAGCAGGTGCTGGCCAGCATTTAACGGCTGGTGCACGTAAAGTAATTATCTCTGCTCCTGCTAAAGGTGATATTCCTACGGTTGTTTTGGGTGTTAACGATGAGACGTTAACTGATGATATGACGATTATTTCAAATGCTTCTTGTACGACCAACTGTTTAGCTCCTATGGCTAAAGTGTTAGATGATACTTTTGGAATTGAAAAAGGATTTATGACAACGGTTCATGCGTATACAGCGGATCAGAATTTACAAGATGCTCCTCATGCTGATTTGCGCCGTTCTCGTGCAGCTGCTTATTCGATTATACCTACATCCACTGGAGCTGCTAAAGCTGTGGGTTTAGTATTACCTCACTTAAAAGGTAAATTAGACGGAAACGCGATGCGTGTTCCTACACCAGACGGTTCTGTAACAGATTTTACAGCTTTATTGAAGCGTGAAGCTACTGTTGCTGAAATTAATGCAGCTTTAAAAGCGGCTGCTGATGGACCCATGAAAGGAATATTAGAATATACGACGGATGAGATTGTTTCAATTGATATTATTGGAAACCCGCATTCTTGTATTTTAGATTCTAACCTAACCACTGCCATGGGCAACTTGGTCAAAGTGGTTGGCTGGTACGACAATGAATTTGGTTATTCATCTCGCGCAGCAGATTTAATTGCTCGCGTTGGATAAACGATCTTACCATTATCTTAAAAGAGGTCTAATAAATTAGACCTCTTTTTTATTTATAGCCCTTAAGTAATTAATGGGAAAGCCTTTATCGTAAAATATTTGTTCAAATCGTGTCTTTATTCCAAAATGATCCTTATTCCAAGGTGATTCATATAAATCATTTGTTTGGGCAATAATGTCAAATTGATTTAAATTGAGGGTATCTATTGAATAATCAAAAAATGGAAGCGAATCTGTTTTAAGATGGAGAATACCATCAGGTTTTAAAACCCTTTTATATTTATTTAAAAAATTGAGATGCGTTAATCTTTTTTTCTCATCTCGATCTTTAAGTCTCGGATCAGGAAAAGTAATCCATATTTCATCCACTTCATTTTCTTCAAAAAAATCATCGATGAATTGCATCATGATCCTCAAAAACGCAACATTATTTAATTGGTCTTTTTGAGCTTGAAGGCCAGCGGCAGCTAAACGATCACCCTTAATGTCAATACCTATAAAATTCTTTTCGGGAAATAGTTTGGCTAATCCATTGCTATATTCACCCCTTCCACAACCTAATTCCAATACAATGGGATGATTGTTTAAAAATTGATTCGATTTCCAATGACCTTTTTGTTGGCCAAATTCAGGTTTAGTATTCTGAATGACATTCGATAAAACCTCTGCACGCGCATATTTAATATTTTTATTTCTGCCCACTAAATTATTTCGTCTATTTCTGCAATTAAATAGGTACTTCCAGTAACTAAGCCTAAATCATCTTTTCTCATTTTATTTTTGATATAAGCAATCGCTTGATTTACATCCGCCATCATCATTCCGCTTAATCCATATTTTTGACCCATCGATGCTAAATTGGACGCTTTGAGTGATCTTGGATTATTCGATTCACAATAGATATAATGCGCTTTTGGAGGCAATATTTGTAAGACTAAATCCAAATCTTTGTCGGCCACCATTCCTACTATAATCCATAATTCACCCCTTAATTCATTATTTACCTGTTCCATTAATAAGCGAATGCCACTTTCATTGTGAGCGGTATCCGCAATGATCTTGGGTTCATCGTTAATCATTTCATACCGGCCTTTTAATTGGGTATTGATTCGGCTGTTTTTAATTCCCCATTCAATTTTTTCCTTGTTCAAATGGATTATTCCCATGGAGTCTAATTGGGCACACCAAGCCAACACACCCCTGACGTTATTGATTTGATAGGTTCCTACATAGGGGCTTTCAATTTTGAAATCACCCCAATGAGCACTTTTAAAATCAATGTTTAAGCTTTGACCCTCTGCTACCTGCATTAATTGAATTTCTTCACTGGCAAATTGAATGGGAGCTTGTTTCTCGACAGCTTTCTCTGAAAAGATTTTTGCAATTTCAGGCTGATATTCACTGATCATTACAGGCACCCCCTGTTTTATAATGCCGGCTTTTTCTAAGGCAATCTCTTGCAATGTGTTACCCAATATATCCTGATGATCATAGCCAATATTGGTTATTAAGCATCCTAATGGCTTAATGATATTCGTGGAATCGAGTCTTCCTCCCAGTCCTGTTTCTATAATCGCCCAATCCACTTGCTGCTCCTTAAAATAACAAAATGCCATGGCGACTGTCCATTCAAAAAAGGAAGGACTCACTTTTTCCAAAATATTTAAATTTCCGCTGACAAAAGTGCTCACCCATTCTTTTGAAACCTCTATCCCGTTAATTTTAATTCTTTCCGTAAATGATTTTAGATGTGGGGAAGTGTAAAGTCCCACTTTAAATCCATGCTCTTGTAAAATAGAGGCAATAAAATGAGAAGAACTTCCCTTTCCATTTGTTCCCGCTATATGTAAGGATTTAAATGAATGTTGCGGATTCTGTAATAGATCACACAAGGAGCGTATATTATCTAAACCAGGCTTATAGGCTTTTTTTCCCTCTCTGTGAAATACAGGTAACGAATTGTATAAAAAATGGATTACCTCATCATAGGTCATCTCTTAGGCCAACAAGATTTAATTAGTAGGTACGATTCGAATTGTTTTTAGGCCACTCGCACCTTCCCTTTTTCCTTCATCTTTGGGTTGGAACTTCGCTCCTTTGATCGCTTTCTTGTATTTTTCGGCAAGTGATAATTTAACATTCGTTTTTTCAATCCGAATTTCAGTCACACTTCCTCTTTCATTAACACGAATAAAGAAGGTAATTTCTCCGGTTTCATTTCCATTGTCTATCGAGCTAATCACTGAAGTTGGGAAAGTCCAGTTTTGTGCAATCGGCTTATCTCCAGCTCCTGATCCGCTACCTCCTGATCCACTACCATTTCCTGATCCTGAACCACCTCCAGAGCCTCCTTTTCCTAATCCTGTGCCCGAACCTGATCCTGAGTTGACTGATTTAGCCGTTCTTTTACCCAATGTAAGATTTAAATCAACCACAGGCTCTTCAGGAACAACTTCTTTCGGCGGCGGAACAACAGTCGCCTTAACCGTTACCGGACTTTCTACAGTGCTGGTTATAGGAGGAACAGTATTTTGTTGGACTACCTCGGTCTCAGATTGAATAATCTCCTTCTTTTCTTCTAGTTTAGGACTTGGAGCTTCTTGTTCAAATGAAATTTCACCCTTGGATCCTTCAGGTTCAAGGACCACAAGTGCATTTGGGTTTTCATTCCAAATTTTAACTTGCCAAATCAGTAAAAAAAGCAAACCATTGAATATGATTGTAATAATCAATGCCTTAACCTGATTTTTACGTTCTAATTCTCTCTGTGCTTGGTAACTAACATTCATATTAATCTTTTTTAAACACCCAAATGTCTATTTTTTTCTCTTTTTTCAAATTAGCAGCTTCCACATACGCCAAATCCATGCTTTTCGCACTTCCTAAACTTATTCTGTAATAGGTTTCGTTTTCTGACTTAGGTAGAATCACGGCAGCATCAAATCCCTTCTGAATGAGCTCAGCTTTACCTAGTTCCGCTTTCTCCATTGTTTTAAAACTGGCAGCAACCAAAAATATATGATCTGAGATCTCGGATGCGGCCGGTTTACCCACTGGATTTAATTCTTCACTAGTTGATTTACTCTCTTCAACCGATAATTCACTTTGTTTTGTTTGAGCGATGGCTGTTGGCGCCGACGAAGGAACCTTACTTTGTTTATCTACTTTTTTAATGCGTATAGTCAAGGGTGAAAAAGAACTATTCACAAATTTGGAATTGGGTTCTGTTAAAATGTAGGCCCCCATTCCACCTACTATAAAGGCTAAAAGGATATAGGCATAAAATTTTGATGTGATTTTTTTGGGTTCCTGCCCTTCTTCAACTTCCTCTTTTGTTTGCATTGGAAGATCCTCAAGGGATTTTTCTAGTGGTGCTTCAACTAAAACTGGTTTTTTTCTAGCTCCCGTTGAGACTGGATACAGACCAAATTGGTCTAAATCATAATTAAAGGTTTGATTAGGTTCAAAAATTATTTTGGATTCTTCGGTTAATGAGAAGGTCCCTAAATTTCCAAAAGCCATGGGCTGATTCTTTTTCAACTCCTCTTTCATTTCTTTCCCAAAGATTGCCACCGATTCAAATGCCTTTTTTTGCGAAATTGAATTTTGGTTTGCCATGTGCATGGCTAGGATTCCATCATCCGATTTCAATCGTTCGTTAAATGCAATAGATTTCTTTCTTGGGTAAATGACGGCCTCTTTATCGTCAAATTTAAAATCCTGAATATTGATTACAAATCCCCCAAAATTGGGGATAATCACACAATCGTGCGCTAAAAGCAAGGATTCAATCGCCGAAATAAAATCAATTTGTTGCATAACTAAAATGAATAGGCCACTCCCACTGTGTAATTTAAGCTTTGTTGAGGATAAAATAAATATCGTTCATAACTTTTTCCTAAAATATTATTGGCACTCACCGATGCATTGAATTTTTTAGTGATTAAATAATTCACTTTTAAATTAAGGTCAACGATGGCCGGTAAATTAATAGACAGACCATTTCGAGGGTTAAAACCATATAATCCTCCTAAATAAAATACATCGGGTGATACAATGATCCGATCTTTAAACGTAATGGAATTAGTAAAAGATAAATTCATGGCTGGTTTATGAAAGGGCTTTTCCAATGAACCTAAATTTTCATACGTATTAAAATCATATTTTAAAATGGACAAAATCTTATCAAAAATCTGATAATTAATTTGGCCTGATAAATTGACTACCTGAACCTTTTTGTCACCTCCTGCATAAACCACATCAAAACGAGATGAATCCGCTTTTGTGGCCATATAAAATCCTAAATTGCTATATTCTGAATAGCCAAATTTAATTTCAAAATCAAAATTACGCTCGTTGGATCCTTTAATTCCTCCATAAATATTACTGGACTGTACAGTGTTTCTCAGGGTGATATTATTCGCCATCCAATTATTTTCAGAGACAAATTGGTTTATGGAATTAAAATAGGTGTCAGCACCAAAGCCCGCAAAAATATGCACAAAATCTGTTGGCTTGACATCTAATTTAACTACTGGAAATAATCTAGTTTGATTGATGGATAGATTTTTGTCCTTTTCATTTGAAATATTTATGCCAGCCGAAACGGATACGCGATTGTTCTTGTAATTAAAACTAGGACGTACTCGATACAGTTCGCGTCGATTATTCGTCGTACTTGTCGTAATTTCAGATAACACCATATCTCCGTTTAAATAGGCGGAGATTTGATCAGTAACATGCAACACCGATTGGATTTTACTCTCCCAAATCCACTCCCTATTTTCAAAACTCGTGGATAAGTAATTCAATCCAGAAGTAGCTGTATAATCGTATTTGGCATCTTTTTGCGCATTGCCTATACTTCCTGTATAATGGAATTTATTATAGACAATATTTAAATCATTTAAATTTCCCGTGAATTTGTTGCCGTCTCTCCCATAAAAATTCGCCTCCGTTCTTTTAAAGCCAATGGATCCGTCTAATAAGTAATTCCCAGTAAATGTTTTGCTGTAAAGCTTTACTTCATTTTCATTTCTTGCTGAAAAGGCTGCCCCAACAGGCCCTCTTCGATTCGCATCGTGATTGATGTAAATTCCCTGGTATTGATTCTCTTTCGGCGATAATCCAAAATGCCCATTAATTAAGGTATGCCCATAGTTCCCAGCTCCAACTTTAATCATATTTTTAAATTTTGGACCATAAGACGAAACTAATTCATCTCCTTCTCTGGGTCC
>CANHXO010000067.1 GCA_947464595.1 Cytophagaceae bacterium | reverse complement strand
TTCAATTACCCAATGATCCTAATAGAAGGAGCAGTGGTAGGAACTTTAACTGGATTAGTTGGTGCCGGTGGTGGTTTCTTAATCATCCCAGCTTTAGTGATGCTTTCAAAATTATCGATGAAGCAAGCTGTAGGCACCTCCTTGTTAATTATTGCAGCTAAATCATTAATTGGATTTACAGGTGACTTAGGACATCAAGAAATCGACTGGAACTTATTGTTAATCGTAACAGGGCTTGCCATCGTTGGGATTTTCTTAGGCGATGTCATCAGTAAAAAAGTAGACGGAAATAAATTAAAAGTAGGTTTTGGATGGTTTGTTTTGGTGATGGGTATGTATATCCTGATCCAACAATTAGCCTTCCCATTAAAATAAAAAAACATTCACAGCATAAAATTATTAAAATGAAAGTAGAACAAATTTACACAGGATGTTTAGCACAAGGTGCTTATTACATCGAGAACAATGGTGAAGCAGCGATTATCGATCCACTTCGCGAAGTGCAACCATACATCGAAAAAGCAAAGCGTAACGGGGCAAAAATAAAGTATGTGTTTGAAACACACTTCCATGCCGACTTCGTTTCTGGCCACATCGATTTATCAGCGAAAACAGGTGCTCCAATCGTTTACGGACCTAATGCCGCCTGCGAATTTGAATGTATTACAGCTACTGATGGTCAAGAATTCCCCTTAGGAAACGCTACCATCCGGGTGATTCATACACCAGGTCATACCATGGAATCAACTTGTTTCCTTTTGATTGACGAAAACGGAAAAGAAACAAGCTTATTCTCAGGTGATACTTTATTCATCGGCGATGTAGGACGTCCAGATTTAGCTCAAAAAGTAAAAGCTGACTTAACAGAAGAAATTTTAGCGGGTCATTTATACGATTCTCTTCGCAATAAAATCATGCCTTTAGCGGACGATATTATCGTATATCCTGCCCACGGAGCTGGTTCAGCTTGTGGTAAAAATATGAGCAAAGAGACGACGGATACATTGGGTAGCCAGAAGAAAACAAACTATGCGCTAAACCCGGCATTAACAAAAGAAGCATTTACCAAAGAGGTTTTGACAGGTTTAGTAGCTCCCCCAGCGTATTTCCCATTGAACGTTTTGATGAATATCCAAGGATATGATTCGATTGACAAAGTATTGGAGCGTGGCCAACATGCCCTAAGCCCAGAGGGTTTTGAGGTAGCAGCGAACGAAACTAGTGCTTTAGTCTTAGATACACGTGATCCTCAGACGTTCGCAGCTGGATTTGTGCCTAATTCAATTAACATCGGAATTGATGGATCTTTTGCTCCTTGGGTAGGTGCCATGATTCCTGATATCAAGCAAGAAATCCTATTAGTAACAGATGAAGGCCGTGAGGAAGAAGTAATCACCCGTTTAGCTCGTGTAGGTTATGACTTTACAATCGGCTACTTAAAAGGAGGATTCGCTTCATGGAAAGCTTCAGGAAAAGAATTTGATCAAATCGAATCAATCGAACCAGCAGAGGCATTTGAGCGTGTCTCGGCAGGTGAAGGTGAAATCATCGACGTCCGTAAAAATTCAGAGTACTTATCTGAGCACGTAATTGATGTAGAAAATGCACCGTTGGATTTCATCAATGACAGCATGTTGAAAATCAATAAAAACAAAACTTACTTCGTACACTGCGCAGGAGGTTATCGTTCCATGATTTTCAACTCTACGTTAAGAGCTCGTGGATATGATAACTTAATTGACATCAATGGTGGTTTTAAAGCGATCAAAGAATCAGGCAAGTTTCAAGTATCAGATTATGTTTGTCCTTCAACCCTCTTATAATCATGGAAGAGTTATTAGCAAATCCAGCAACTACGGTTGTTGACGTACGTGAAACAGGAGAATTTGCAAGCGGCCACTATGAAGGTGCCATAAATATACCATTAGGTATTATTCCGCTTCGACTAGATGAGTTCAAGGCAATGCAAGGACCGATCGTGGTTTATTGCCGTAGCGGAAATCGTTCAGGTATGGCAATGAATTTATTAAAACAAGCAGGATTAACCGAGGTATTTAACGGGGGTGGATTACATGAAATGCTTGTTTTCCAAGATTAACAAACACCTTTAATGAGCCCAGGCATTGCCTGGGCTTTTAACAAATATGAACATGTTCACAACACTGACACAGAATTGGAATGTTATGCGTATCATTCGTCTCGTATTAGGAGTATATGCCTCGATAGAAGCTTATCGAGGTCATGACATACTCATGGGTATGCTTGGATTAGTGCTGGTAGGAATGGCACTATTGAACGCAGGATGCGGCACTCAAGGATGTGGAGTACCCATGCACAAATCAACAACAAATGAAAATGATGATGTGGAATATGAAGAAGTACATTCGAAATAATGGTTGGCAAATCTTAGGAGGAATATTCGGTGGAATTGGCGGATATTTCTATTGGAGAGATATTGGATGTGTATCAGGAACCTGTCCGATTACGAGTAAGCCACTAAATAGCATTGTTTATTTCGCTGTTTTGGGCTATTTCATATTAGATACAATTTCACAATGGCGTAAACTAAAACCAACACAAAAAGAAATATAAATTATTAATTGAATTAACTTTAAAAATTGACTAACAAAAAATTAACTTACTATGATGGAAACAATCACCCAACCTTGGCCATGGTATACGGCTGGAATAATAATCGGACTTATTGTCCCAGCTTTATTAATTATTGGCAATAAACACTTTGGCATATCAGCTAACCTACGCCATGCGTGCGCAGCATGTTTACCTAGCAACATTCCATTTTTCAAGTACGACTGGAAAAAAGAAATATGGAATTTCTTTTTTGTTGGCGGAATATTAGTAGGCGGCATCATCTCAACCCTATACTTAGGATCAGGAGATAACGTTATCGTGCACCCAGATTTAGCAAAAGAATTAGCTAGTTATGGCATCACTGATTTCTCAGGTATGGTACCTGAACAATTATTCTCGCTTGAATCTTTATTCACAGTACGTGGCCTAGTCATGATGATTGGAGGTGGATTTTTAGTGGGTTTCGGCGCTCGTTATGCGGGTGGATGTACATCAGGTCATGCCATCATGGGACTTTCCGACTTACAATGGCCATCTTTAATTGCTACCATCTGTTTTATGATCGGTGGATTTATCATGGCTAATTTCATTTTACCGTTCATCTTACACCTATAATTCACATGGAAAACAAGACAAATCAACACACAAATCCGACAGATTTTGAAGTACGTTCATTAGACACTATGTGTGTGAATGAATCCGAATTAAAGCACCCTTGGTACTACAACTTAAAATATAGTTTAGTCGGTATTATTTTTGGAATCGTATTCATCAAAGCTGAAATCATCTCTTGGTTCAGAATTCAAGAAATGTTCCGCCTTCAAAGTTTTCACATGTATGGCGTTATTGGAACAGCCGTGGTTGTAGGTGCGATATCCGTATTTCTAATCAAGAAATTCAAGGTTAAAACGATACATGGAGAAGAAATTACGTTCACCGACAAAAAATTCAATAAAGGCCAAATCCTGGGTGGGCTAACATTTGGTTTAGGGTGGGCACTGACGGGTGCTTGTCCTGGTCCACTTTTTGCACAAGTAGGTTCAGGTGCCATAGTTATACTAGTTGTTATTTTAAGTGCAACTGCAGGTACTTGGGTCTATGGTAAGTTTAGAGATCAGTTACCGCATTAGAGGTAAGAGGTAAGAAGTTAGAGGTAAGAGGGATTTCGGTTTAAGTCGGGATCCCTCTTTTGTTTATTAACATAAAAAAATAACAACAACCCAAAACAAATAAATTTAATTATGAAAAATCTAAATGCCATTGGACTAGACCAGTCAAAATCAAAAGAGCTTGCAGAGAAATTAAATATTCTTTTAGCTAATTATTCTATATTCTATCAAAATACAAGAGGATACCATTGGAACATAAAAGGCCAAAAATTCTTTGAACTACACCTAAAATTCGAGGAACTTTACACTGATTTACTTTTAAAAATTGATGAAGTTGCAGAACGAATTCTGACCTTAGGACATACCCCACAGCACAACTATTCTACCTATAAACAGACTTCTCATATTACTGAAAGCACAGAAGTTTCAGACGGTATAAAAGCAGTGGAAAATATCCTTGAATCATTTAAAATAACAATCACACTCCAACGGAAAATCCTAAATTTAGCAGCTGAGACGGAAGATGAAGGCACAAATGCTTTAATGAGTGATTACATTCGAGCTCAGGAAAAACTAGTATGGATGTATTCTGCTTTTTTAACTACCTAAATCAACACAAAAAGACGCTATCATAATAACAGCGTCTTTTTATATTCCACCTCTCACTTCTTACTTCTTACTTCTTACTTCTTACCTACCTAAACGTATAATCCACCCCCGTCACTTGACTCAACAAATTCTGTGGACCATCTAAAATCTTAGCATCATGACGCAAGGTAGGCGTTACGGGAGAGAATTTAGCTAAATATTCTTTCATCATGCTATGAAGCGTATAGGCCGTATTCTTAGCCTCCTTTACACCTTTCAATCGACAAAGCATATCCTCTGGATCTCCATCGCGCTCACATGCACAAAGTACGTAAGATTTCTCTAGCTCTAAAGGAGCATCACCGATAATCACTTTTTGAACACGATGCCCTACTCGCTCAAATGCCTTGAACTCCACTTGCATACCTTTGAAGCGAATAAACCAACCGCCAAAACGCAGGGATGCATCCTGTGCAAAAACATTCTGCAATTCCTTTTCTAACCAATTCATGATTTGTTGACCCGTGGCTTTTGCCGTTCGAATCGTGGAATCTACCGGCAGCATATCATACAAATAACCTTCTGTAATGGCCACTTTCCCATCCTTCCCAGGTACACGGGGTGGGCAAAAACGAAATCCATTGGATAAAACAACATCTGCATTTACTTTCCATTTTAGCGCATCTACAATCATCGTATCAATCGTGTTTTCTACAACAAAATTCCGGTAAAGTGGAACAGTACTGTACCCTAAAACTTTATTAATTTCTTCTTTAAATGGTTTCTCTAAGTCTTGAACTAAGTTCTTTATGGCCGGATCAGCTGGATATTTCATAGGGTCAACCTCCACTAATTCATAGGAAGACCCCATAACCTTGCCGTCTTTCACATGAATATCAAGTTTACCGATGAAAGAGCCAAACGCTCCTGGCTCTACAATTTTCGTATACTCCGCTTGAATCGGCTTACGAACTCGCTCATGCGTATCTGCTCCGAAAATGTAGTCTACTCCCTGGCAATCAGGATTATTTCCCAAAGCGATTTGTTGAGATAGACCTAGGTGTGATAAAATAATGACAAAGTCACATTGTTCTTGTTCGCGCAATAAAGTCACATATTCTTTAAGATTATCCTCTGGTTTGGTATAAATTATACCTTTTGAATACAAAGGCGATTGACGCAAAGGAACCAATGGATCCGTATAGCCTAAAAAACCAATTTTTACCCCTAAGCGGTGCATGATTTGATAAGGCTGAAAGATAAGTTCACCTTTCTTCCCATCGCCAAGATCATGGTACATATTCGCACAAATTTTGGGAGCTAATAAACCTCCCAACAATTTCTGCATGTTCTTCTTATAATAAACCACTTCCCAGTTGCCAGGCAAATAAAGGTCGTAATCCATTGCATTTAGCAAGGGAACGAATGCCTGCCCTGTCGTTTTTACAGACAACATACTTCCTTGAAACATATCTCCAGTATCTAAAGTGATTGTATTTCCTGAATTTTTCTCCTTTAATTTCTTTAATGCAGTGGCCATGTGTGGATACCCGCCTGCCTGACGAAAAGTCAATTCATTATTTTCCCAAAACAATTCATCATGTGCATGCAATTGGCAGTGCACATCCGTGGTTTGTAAAATGGTAATTTGACCCGAGCCAACCATTGATTTAGATGTTGGCGCATTATTTTCACTACTTTTAGCCTGTAAGGTAGCTGGCGTCAAAGCTGCTACACTTGTCAGAATTCCACCTTGTAAAAATTTTCTTCTTGAGTTCATTCGTTTATTTTTTTGAATTCTTGTGTTTAGCAATCCACTCTTTTATTGGCTTATAAGGTCCATATTTATGTTGATACTCTGTAAATGGATCCGCAAAAGGACCAAAAGGATGATCGAAAGGCTTGCCCGCGATATCTGGCCAATCCTTACTTAAATCCTTACCAGGGCGAGGCATCGAATTTACATAAGCTGCCAAATCCCACGCTTCTTCATCTGTTAATTGAGGTTTATCATAATTCGCCCCTAGTGGCATGTTGTACTTTACATAACCTGCAAAATTTGACATACGGTAAAGCCCTGCTCCATGATTGTAACTATGAGATCCCCAAAGCGGAGGATACATATATGACTTCCCATTTTCCGCTAAAACACCACCACCATCTGCTTGGTGACATGATTGACATTTTGTAGCATATATTTCAGCGCCTTTTATAGGATCAATCGCACGCTTTAAGCCTTTTAATTTAAATATTCCAGAACCTTTGGGTGCCACGCCTTTATCGACATCTGTCCCCAACCATTTAATATAAGCCAAAATCGCTTGCATTTCTTTACTTTCTGCAGGCAATGCTTGTCCATTTAAACTTCGCTCAAAACAATCATTGACACGTTTTACTTGGTCTTCAATAGCACCTGAACGTGCTCTGAATTTTGGATAAGTTGATTGCACCGCAAAATAGTTATTTCCCCAGGGTTGCGTGCCTGCATTTAAATGGCAATTTTGACAATTCATTCCATTGGAAATGGCCTTGACAGAACCTTTAGGACCTAAATATTCAGAGGTATGGGAAATTAGCTCCTTGCCATATTCCACTAATGCTTTCTCTTCGGGCTTTAAATACATCATCCGCCAATCTGATGGAGCAGTCCAAAGATGAGTAAAGTTAGAATCAGGCGTAACGTATACCTGTGTTGAATCTAAAACTAACTTACTAGATCCTATTTTAGAAAAACTAACATACCCCAATAAGACAAACAAAGCCAATAATAAGGTATATAAAAGTATTTGCAATAAGCTCGGCTGATTAGATGGATGATTGGAATGGACCATAGAGGTAAATGAAATTAATTATGCTGATTCTTTTATCTGACAAAAGACTCGATAAATTAGAATAAATCATGTGACATTTGTCACTATTTTAATGAATTATAACAATTTTTCTGTAGACGAGCTTTTGACGGCATTAAAATCAGCTTGCGCTAATAACTTTTACCATTCAAGGAAACGGGTAGATCATCTCTCACAAATGACAATCTTACTTTATTCTCCCATAAAGAAGTGTTTCAGTGAGCTACGAAAAGTAAATCAAATCTAGCAAGATCGACGACTTGCAGAATGAAATTAAGATTGTAAATCAGACATACGATGAGAAGAAAAAGAACCAAAATTTATGACAAATTTGCTACTATTCAGTGAATGTATGTGTGAAAGATATCAGGAGTAATCAAATATGAAGGACAAAAATCACTAAAAAAAAAGGGGGTAAGCTATTGCTCACCCCCTTTTTAGGAATATATGTTACTGAACGATTACTTCCAACTTGGATTTTGGACCAAATTAGGATTTGCATTCGTTAATGTTTCCGTGATTGGGAATGTCCACTCACGCGATGTTGGCGTCAACGAACACTTATCGATTGGAGACTGTGCTGGAATGCCACAAGTACTTCCTCGCGTTAACGTTCTAGTTGTACGCTTTAAGTCAAAGAAACGGTGGCCTTCGCCAACGAACTCTCTTCTTCTTTCATCGGCAATTGCATTAACCAAGGTAGCGCCAGTTAAATCCTCATTCACATAGCCACTAATTCTAGCTGTTCTTACAGTATTCAAATCTCTCATGGCTAATAGATCCTGACTAGAACGCGCATAAGCCTCTGCTCTGATTAGATACAATTCAGCTGTTTTCATGGCAACAAAATTCGCATTACCGTTAGAAACACCACCTTTACCTCTATACTTGGTTAAAGCTAACGCTTGAGGAACCTCAGTAGTTCTGTTGACATTCGCAAAATAAGCACCATAACGGATATCGTTGCTACGAATCAAACCACTTGTACCTGAGATCGTTGCAATTTCTAAAGCCGGTCTAAAATAACTTCTGTTATTCGTTGCAAAAAAAGCAAGAAAGGTAGGTCCACTTTGACCAGCGTCAAATTGCACATTCCAGATAATTTCTCCAGCTGCTGCCTCAGAGTACATCCCATTAAACGTTGTTTGATTGCTAACTAATGCAGGAGCAATGGCAATACCAAGCGTGGCAGCCGCAATCGCATCATTAAACAAACCAGCGTAAAGAGAAATTCTTGCCTTTAAAAGGTGTGCTGCCGACAGACCCATTTTAGGTCTAATTGCTGCAAAACCCTGATTTACATTTTTATCAACATCAGCAAGGAGTGCTTGCGCTGCATTAATATCAGCAAATAACTCATCATAGTAAGCCTTATTCGATAACCTTATTGGCTTTGCCTCAGAAGAAATTTCAAAAGTCTTACTGTAGTTTAAGGCTAATGTAGTTGTGCTGTTTCTATCGTAATTTTCTGCAAAATACTTGAATAGATCAAAATGCGCTAAAGCTCTAATCGCATGCGCCTGACCTTTAATCCGGTTGGCTGTCTTTTTATTTGCAGGCGTTGTAAACTTATCTACATCACGTAAAACAATATTAGCAACTGAAATCACTTTGTACATGGCATTGTAAATATTCGTGATTTGAGCTGTATTTTGCTGAAATTGAAAATTTGACATGTCCCTTGAGTTTGCCAAAGTTTGAATCGTTTCATACAAATTATCACTCATTACATCCGGCATGATACCTGCACCACTCCCGGTTCCACTCGCCGATCCATAATAATCTGCGGCTCTAAAGTTAGCATAAGCACCATCTAGTACCTGCTCTAATTGTCCCATATTGGAGGGATTGTTAACAGCGTCCAGCGTGAATTCTGGAGCAAGATTCACAAATGTGTCTTGACAGCTTTGCAACGTAAATGCAGCTAAAATTAGCAATGCAGAACTACGTTTAAATATCTTATTTATCATAATTTCTGTGTTTAAATAATTAAAACCCAATGGTTAAACCGAACGTTGTTTGTACTAAAGAAGGGTATTGCGCACCCGTTAAAGAAGTTCCTGTAGCTTCTGGGTCAAAACCTCTAAAGGTAGTTGATGTCCATAAATTTTGTCCTTGAACAAAAACGCGTGCAGCTCTAACTTTAATTTTCTTTAATGTAGCTGCTTTGAACGTATACCCTAAGGTTACATTACGCAGTCTCCAGAAACTAGCATCGTCAATTAATCGAGATGTTTGCGCTCTGTATGGATTTCCTGGTCTTGGAACGTCTGTGATTTTATTCGTTGGCGTCCACTCATTTAACATAGAAATATGCATATTATCGAAATAATATGTTGGATTAATAATGTTATTTAAATCATTATTATACATTTCTCTACCCAAGAAGAAATTGGCCTGCGCACTTAAATCAAAACCAGCATAAGAAATTCGCGTCGTTAATCCACCAAATAATGGTGCATCAGACGTACCATATTTGATTTTATCAGCTACGTTGAACGTTTGTGTTTTCGTGCCATCTAGCTTGGTGTACAATGAATTTCCTGTTTCTGCATCTACACCAGCATAAGGAACAAGGAATAGGGTATTGATAGGGCTACCTTTTGCTAACACAGTAACTCCAGAAATAACATTATCCTGAGGTAACGCCATAATTTCATTCTTATTGTACGAAATATTAGCTCCTATATTCCATGTGAAAGAGGATGTTCTAACCACATCAGAGTTTAATGAAACCTCAATACCTCTGTTTCGAACTTCACCAAAATTACTTTGTATCGTTGTGAAACCACCAGCCGAAGGATCTACAGGTAAGTTATAAAACTGATCCGTTGTGTTTCTGTTGTACACTTCAACAGTACCACTGATTCTGTTTCTCATCACAGCAAAATCAACACCAATATTGGCAGTAGAGTTAATCTCCCAAGTTAAACGAGGATTACCTGCGACGCTTGGCGACCATGCACCAACACCTGCATAAGAAGTTCTTCCAAATTGTGGAATTGGATATAAATCAGCACCATTATTACCCGTTGTTCCAAAACTTGCTCTAAACTTAAGGTTGTCGATAAATGTAATGTTACGAATGAATGCTTCTTCGCTTGCTAACCACACAAGACCTACTGATCCAAAGTTTGCCCATTTATTATTCAAACCAAAACGTGAAGATCCATCTCGTCTAGCAACAACATTTAAGAAATATTTACCATCATACCCATAATTGGCCGTCGCAAAAAAGGACATCAATCCATATTCGCTTCCATTACCTGCTACAGCAGGGATGTAATTTGGTGTTGTAGCTGAACCTGGTGTTATACCTGCTTCGTTAGTAAATCCATTCGTAAATCCATACCCCGTAAATCCAAATGATCTGAAGTCGTTCTTGATTAATTCACTAAATACCCCACCACTCACTTCATGCTTCCCAAAGGTTGCATTATAGTTTATCGAGGTCGTTCCTGTATAGCGGAAATTTCTGTTCATTGATCTTGTTAAGATACCCTGACGAGCAATACCTCCAGATGTCTTCGGATCTACGAAGTCTGCATTTTCATTTTGTGTATAATCTACACCCCAGTTAGTTCGTAGGAATAAGCCTTTAACAGCAGGAATATGATACTCTAAGTAAGAAGTAGCCACACCCTTTATCTGTTTGTTGTAGTTATAATTTAAAAATAACTCCATTGCACCATTCGGCTGTCCTGAACCCAATTGACCTGTATTCGGACCACCTGATTGGTTATAACTTCCATCAGGAAGCGTTGCCACCTCGTAAGGATTACTCCAACGAATCGCATTCAAAGGTGAACTTAAAAAGGTATTAGCTTCCGAAGTATTTGTTCTGTTTGAAAAACCACCTTGAACTCCTAACCCAAATTTAAAATTCTTAACCGTATTGTCAACGTTTGCTCTTGCTGTGTAACGCTTAAGACCCGTTGTATTGACAATACCTTGCTGATCTAGGTACGATAGCGAGGCATAAAATTTACTCGCTTCAGTACCACCATTGGCAGAAATCTGGTGTTGTTCTGTTCTTGCGGTACGGAATAATTCATCTCGCCAATTCACATTGACTTTGCTTAATGAGTCACTCTCCGCTTTTGTCCATCCATAAGGATTACCTCTTTGAAGCTCATATTTAATCTTTTCCTCACTATTCATGACAATAAGGCGATCCTCAGGCATTTTACTTTGACCTATTTGATAATCATAGTTTATTTGAACTTGACCTGCTTTACCTCTTTTAGACGTAATGACAAATACTCCGTTAGCACCTCTTGAACCATAAATACCGGTAGAAACTGCATCTTTTAAAACTTCGATGCCTTCAAAATCACCTTGGTTCATGGTTTGGAAATCTGCAGCTGAAATTTCAACTCCATCTAAAATAAACAATGGCGTGTTAATTCCATTGATGGAACCATTACCTCTGATTCTCACAACGGCTTGTTGGCCCGGCTGACCACCATTTGCCATAACAGAAACACCTGTTGCAGCGCCCTGTAAAGCTTGATCAAAAGAACCAAATGTCTGCTTTGCTACTTCTTTAGATGAAATAGTTGCAGTAGCACCTGCAAAAGTCCTCTTCTGCACCGAGTTATAACCCGTTACCACCACCTCAGATAACTGACGTGAATCCGTAGATAAAACGACGTTAATAACCCTTTGGTTACCTACTGAAATTGTTTGAGAATTTAATCCTACAAAAGAGAAGACTAATGTAGTTGAATTTGGCACTGAAACAGAGTAGAATCCTTCAGCATTCGTTTGCGTTCCTTTGGTGGTTCCTTTAATAGAAACTGAAACGCCTGGTAAACCCGAGCCATCTTCGGCTGAAGTCACCTTTCCAGTGATCTCTCTATCCTGAGCAATTAAGCTAGTTAGGGTGAAGAAAGCCAACAGGAAAGTCATGAGTAATTTTTTTTTCATGTACTTTTTTTTGTTTAGGGTGAAAACTTGTTTAATTTTTGATGAAATAATTCCGAAAATTAGGAAATTACCAATAGTTCGACAAACTGCTAACCAAATTATCGATGGCATAAGCGTCGTTTACCAAAATATTCTACTATAACACCAGAAAAATAGAATTGTTTTTTTGGGGCTTGCACAAAAACCAAATTAATTGACGCCTTGTGTATTGAAACGAATAAAATCGTTAAAATCAAACCATTTTTTTAAATCAGATGATTTGATTTAACAAGAATTCATCCAAAAGATCTGATTGATATTGGAAATAATCAATTTTGAAACAGTAGCGACACAAACAAAAAAAT
>CANHXO010000066.1 GCA_947464595.1 Cytophagaceae bacterium | reverse complement strand
TCTACAAAAACAGCGCCCCACTGACCACCTTGAGACTTGTGACACGTTAATGCATAGGCGAATTTTACTTGCAATGCATTCAAATAAGGGTCTTTTTTGATTGCCTCAGTTCGCTCTTTCTTTTTGGTGATGTGGGCATAATCATTGCAAACGGAATCATACAATTTTTTATTTCCTTCTTTCCCTAGAGCGGATTCCGAGGAATGTAAGGTATCTAATAAAATTTTTGCCTCTACTTCTGGATGTTCCTCATAATCACAAAGCCTTAAAGAAACTTGTAAAAATCGGAAACCGTGTATTTCCTCTTCCTTTTTGATTTTCATCACTTCCACAAAATCACCATTCGCTAAAAAACCAGCGGGGGAGTCTTCGTCTAACCAATGGTAATTATTTCGGACAATCATGAGTAAATCGCTACTCGAAATTTCATCTTCTTGATATAAAATAGTTCGCCTAACAAATTGATTATACATCACGGCACTTTTATTGGATCGCGTTAAAAGGATGGTATTCTCTTTGCCAAATTTTCGAAATGCATAGTGCATGCCATCTTCCATTTTTTCTCCGGTCATTCGAAAGAAATCTTTGAAAGAAGCTGTATTGAACTTTATTAGAGTTGATTTTTCATTCAATAATAGGCGTAGAGCGGTTGCGTTATATAGAATACCAGATTGTGAATCTTGGCGCATCACATCGATTAATTCATGCTCCATAACTTCCATGTGAAATTCTTGGCTAATGTAGTCTTTTGATAAGGCTGGAGAAAGCGATTTACCCACGGGAGGAAGTTGGGCCGTGTCACCCACAAAAATGAGTTTATTTCCATTATGTCCATTCTCAGGATTGGTAAACACATATTCAATTAAATCGGTCAATAAGCTATTGAAACCAAATTCAGCTTCATCCGTAATCATCGATGCCTCATCCACGATAAATACCGTATTGGTGGCATAATTATTCATTCGTTGGAAAGTGAGCGATCCAGAACTAGGATTACTTACCTGGCGGTATATTTTTTTATGAATCGTACTGGCTTTCTTCTTAGAATAATTAGCCATTACCTTTGCCGCCCTACCCGTAGGAGCAATTAATTGCGTCTTATACTCAAATGATCCTAGCACTTTTATTAATGTTGATATAACCGTTGTTTTTCCTGTTCCGGCATATCCTTTAATAATAAAAGTAAGGGGAGCCCATTCATCTTGATTCAAAATAAAGCCACTTAACTTTTCAAATAGTTGGACTTGGGAGGGTGTAGGCTCAAAGGGGAATTTTTGATGTAAGAGAAAGGAAGGACTTTTGCTTGAGCTCATTTTATTAGATTAATCGAATTTACAAAATAGCAGCTGAAACCGAAAGTGATTTAACTAAACTCAATTCTCTAAACACGTTAATCAAACAAATATGGGTGTAAGTGGGTAATTCATCTACTAAAATATCAGTTTCCTGAATTTTATTTTCGTCAATTAACCTAGCGCGGGTCGTTCCCCAGTGCATCGGGTTTTTAGGTGTATACCATATTCCATCTTTTAAAAAAGCGAGATTGGCTATGGTACAATCTTGAATTTTGCCATCTAATTCAAATATTACTTCGTCTACCTCGTTGTTCTCGGTAAGGGTATGTTCAAAATAGGATCGATCAGCCCATTTGAACCCATAATCAAATTCACCGGCATTAATAATCTTTAATGAGGCTATTTTTTTCTCTTGATAGGGAAGGAACTCAATGGAATTTATCTGTTCTTCATAAATAACGCGTGCTCTATGCATTCCCACGGTAGGAATATTTTGATGACTGAATGCTTTTTTTAGGTCAAATGGTGCTATTCCTGAATAGATTGAATCAAAAGTGTCATTCACCCTTTTTTGGTGGTAGTTCATATATTTCAATGCACCATTTTCAACACAAATTGTTTCTAAAAATGAAAACATATTAAAAGGGAAGATATACTTTTTGAATTAATTCTTGATACTCTTTTTTAGCTTCAGAAAAAACGGTAATACCCCCACCACTTTTATAGGTCATGGTATTTTCTGTTATTTCGATATACCGAATCATTACCCCAGAATCAAATAAATGACCGTCGAAAAGTCCCATGATTCCTGTATAAAAACCTCTTGAATAAGCCTCAACCTCTTCAATTATCCTTAACGTGGATGTTTTAGGTGCCCCCGATATTGAACCGGCGGGAAGGAGTTGGCGCAAAATCTTTCCAAAATGGCCCTTATATTCATCCAAAAGCTCACCAGAAATTAAAGAAGACATTTGCCATAAATCTCCCTCATGGGTTTTAACTTGATCGATAAACTTATACTTTTCCACCTGAATCGGAAAGGCTACTTGGCTTAAATCATTTCGAATAAGGTCTACGATCGTCGCATGTTCAGCTTGCTCTTTGATGTCATTAATTAAATTATCAGGGCTGGAATGATTTATTACGGCTAATGTACCCTTCATCGGAAAAGATTTAATTTTATTCGCTTCAATTTGAATAAAACATTCGGGTGAGAAAACAGTAAAAAATTGCGGAACTAATAGCTTATATCGTGCTTGAGCAATGGTATAAATTTCTTCAATAGTCAAATTGGATTCAATTTGAGTCGGGGCAGTTAGATTGATTAAAAAAGAATCTCCCCGATGAATGGCTCTTTGAACTTGATTGAATTTTTCCAAATAGCTTGATTCTGAAATGGGGGTTTTATTGAAAATAGGGTTGTTTTCAGACTTTGCTACTATTTTATTTGATCCTATTTCATACTTTATCCCTAATGCTTGGGCTTCGCTGGGTGTACCGATCCAACCCGATTCAGCTTTAAAATCCACGAAAAATAGGAAAGGATTATTGCTTTTTCCCATGTCATCCATTGTAGCGCAAACCTGCTCAAATGACATCCATGGGATAGCTGAATTCATGTTTATAAATAAGTTAAAGCCAATTGTAAAGCAGCCTTAATACCATCCGGATTTTGCCCCCCAGCGGTAGCTAAAAATGCTTGACCTCCTCCTCCGCCTTGAACTTCTTTCGCCAGCTCGCGAATAATCGTACCTGCATTGAATGATTTTTTCTCAGTTAATTCTTTTGATATAGCTAATGCCAAACTGGCTTTTCCGTCAATTTCGGCAGCTAAGAAGCAAAAAATGGAGTTGCTTTCAGACTGTAACTCAAAGGCTAAGTTTTTTAATGCATCAGCCGAAGGGATTTCTACTTGTTGGATGATATAATCCACACCGTCTTTATTTTGAATTTTCGATTTTAATGCTTGCCTTACGTCGCCAACTTCCTTATTCTGATAAGCAGTGATCGATTTTTGAAGTGTGTTATTTTGTTCGATTAATTGGCCCACGGCCTTAACTAGGTCTTTGGGAGACTTAAGTAATTGGTCTATTTCATCCAAAATTTGTTCTTGTTTACTCAGTAATTCATACGCTTTTTGGGAGGTAATCGCTTCAATTCGGCGAACTCCTGTAGCCACTGAACTTTCTGAAATGATTTTAAATAAACCAATTTCACCAGTTGATGGCACATGCGTTCCCCCACAAAGCTCCACCGAAAAGTTTTTGTCAAAAGTGATGACACGTACAAAATCTCCGTATTTTTCACCAAATAACGCCATAGCACCCTTGTCTTTTGCTTGGGCGATGGGTACATTTCTTTCTTCTAATAGCGGGATATTTTCAGCTATTTTAGCATTGACAATGGATTCGATTTGCTTAATTTCCTCATCAGTGACTTTTTGAAAATGCGAAAAATCGAATCTAAGTATTTCCTCGTTCACCAAACTGCCTTTTTGGCCCACATGCTTTCCTAAAATTCCCTGAAGTGCTGCTTGCAATAAGTGTGTTGAACTATGATTTTGAGTAATTACCCGACGCCTATTGACATTAATTTCGGCGATTAATTCTTCTGAAATGATTTTTTCGATACCCGAATCCGTTACAATATGTACGATCAAATCATTTTCTTTTTTGGTGTCAATCACTTGGATTTTTGCACCAGATGAAAATTGCAAATACCCAGAATCACCTATTTGGCCTCCTGATTCAGCATAAAAAGGGGTGATTTCTAAGACTACCTTATATTGTATACCCGATTTATTTTGTACTTTTTGATACTTTAATACACGAGTATCAACTTTTGTTTCATCATACCCGACAAAAGATACCTCATCGCCTTCATGAACAAAAACCCAATCTTCTGCACTGGCGCCTGCATCTTTTCTAGATCTCAATTTTTGTGCCTGAAGTGCTTGATTATATCCATTTTCATCGATATCCATACCATTTTCACGTGCAATTAAAGCGGTTAAATCGATAGGGAAGCCATAGGTATCATTTAATTCAAATACTTCTTCTCCACTTAAAATTTTGATTTTATTCGATTGCGCTTTTTCCATTAGATTATCTAATCGGATCAGCCCTGAAGATAAGGTTCTTAAAAAGGATAATTCCTCTTCATATATTACTTTGGCTACAAAGGCTTCTTGAGCGATTAATTCGTCAAATACCCCCTTGAATTGTTGGGCTAGCGAAGGAATTAGTAAATGTAAAAAGGGCTCTTTGAAATTTAAATAGGTATATCCATAGCGAACTGCTCGACGTAAAATACGTCTAATAACATAACCAGCCTTCGTATTAGAGGGTAGTTGGCCATCTGCAATGCAAAAGGCAATAGCTCTAATGTGATCTGCTATGACGCGCATGGCAATGTCTGGCCATTTGGACTCTCCATATTTTTGGCCAAACTTCTCTGAAAGAATTTGAATAGTGCCTTGAAAAACATCGGTATCGTAATTCGATTGTTTCCCTTGAATGGCCATGCACAAGCGCTCAAAGCCCATACCAGTATCCACATGCTTGGACGGGAGAGGTACTAAAGAACCATCCGCCATTCTTTCGAATTGCATAAATACGTTATTCCAAATTTCAACAACCTGTGGATGATCGGCATTGACTAATGTTTTTCCTGAAATTGCATCTACATCTGCTTGATCCCTTAAATCAATATGTATTTCTGAACATGGACCGCATGGCCCTGTTTCTCCCATTTCCCAGAAATTATCCTTTTTATTTCCATAGATAATTCGGTCTTCTCCTACGATATTTTTCCAAAGATCAAATGCTTCTTGATCGAAAGGTACCCCATCTTTTTGATCTCCCTCAAAAACAGATACGTAAATTCTGTCTTTGGGTAATTTAAAAACCTCAGTTAAAAGCTCCCATGACCAGGTTAATGCTTCTTTTTTGAAATAATCACCGAAAGACCAGTTGCCCAACATCTCAAACATGGTATGGTGATAGGTATCGAATCCTACATCTTCAAGGTCGTTATGTTTTCCTGAAACCCTTAGGCATTTTTGAGTATCTGCTATTCTTTTGGCCGGCGGAGTCCCATTTCCTAAGAAAAAGTCCTTAAACTGTGCCATACCTGAATTATTGAATAACAGAGTAGGATCATTTTTTGCAACTAATGGAGCGGAAGGAACAATTAAATGTCCTTTTGAAGCAAAAAAATCTAAAAATTGTTGGCGGATCTCAGATGAGGTCATTGCTTTTATTTTGTAAATTAATGGGTAATTTAATTGTACCTGTTTACTTTTGTCGACAGGATTTGCAAAATTAGTTTTTTTTATTCGAATTAATGAATTACCTGTTGGAAGCTTTGCTTATTTTACGCTATGGAATACGAAAAACTTTATTATTCTATTTCTGAAGTCGCAGATCGATTTAAACTGAACACGTCTAAATTAAGGTATTGGGAATCTCAATTTCCTCATCTTTTGCCCAAACGTAAATCGACCGGAGCTAGAAAGTATACCTTGGTGGATATTCAGAAAATTGAAATTTTATTTGACCTAATTGAAACGAAAGGAATGACATTAGAGGGGGCAAAGCAAGCACTAAATAGCAAAGGAAATCCAATAAATCCCAATCAAGCGATTATTAATCAGCTTACTGATATTCGTGATTTTTTAAAGAATTTTTCTGACCAATTGGAATAAAAACGGTGTAGATTGAGGCATAATTTACCTATATGCCTAACACGGACGAAGAGAAAATTTATCAAATTGCTTTATCTATTATTCCTCAAATAGGTGTTGTTCATGCAAGGAGGCTCATGTCTTACATGGGTACAGCGAAGGACATTTTTAAATCAACTCGAACTCAATTATTGAAAATTCCCCGAATAGGTCCGGTTTTATCGAGGGCTGTTCATCAATCGGGATTGATTAATCAGGCTGAGGCTATTTGGTTAGACTGCCAGCGAGAAAATACGGATATTTTGTTTTACACAGATCTTCTTTTTCCTAATCGATTAAAGCAAATATTTGATTCACCGATTATTTTATATTGGAAAGGAAATCATGATTTAAATAAGGATAAAATTTTAGCCGTGGTGGGTACCCGGAAAGCCACTGAATACGGGAAGAGAATTACTTCAGAATTGGTCCAAGATTCGATGGGACAAGGAATTACCTTTGTCAGTGGTTTAGCTTATGGGATTGATATCGCATTGCATTTAGCATGTCTTAAGGCTAAAATTAATACCATTGCGGTGTTAGCCGGTGGATTTAATTGGATTTACCCGAACGCGCATCAAAAATATGTAGACGAAATCATTGAAAGCGGAGGTATTTTATCTGAATATCCATTGAGGCAGAAACCAGATGCCCGTTTTTTTCCTTTACGTAACCGAATCATTACAGGCATGTCGGACGCGACCTTGGTTGTGGAAGCTGCAGAAAAAGGCGGTGCCTTAATTACGGCGGATTATGCCAATAATTACAATAGAGAGGTCTTTGCCGTTCCAGGGAATCTTGATAAATTATTCTCAGAGGGTTGTAATCTGCTCATCCAGAAGCATAAAGCTACTATTTATACGGATTGGAATCATTTATGTGCCCAATTAAACTGGGAAGTAAAGGGAGACATTATTCAGCGGAATAAAAACTTGCAATGGAATCGATTTACCGCTGAGGAATCAGAGGTGCTTTCTTTGATTCATAAGAAAGGAGCTATTCCCTTGGATGAAATCGCCTGGCAACTGCAAAAAAATATGGGCCAATTAGCTACGATTTTATTAAACCTGGAATTTCAGGGTATTTTAAAAGCACTTCCAGGGCATCGCTATGTAATTAAATGAAATTACTTTCTCCACTCACTAGGATTTAATCTCCAGTCTTGAAGCGTTACTAATTGAGAATCTGTAATGTAGTTTAGTTTTACGGCTTCATCGATGAGCACATCATAATTACTTAATGCATAGAAAGGAATATTCGCATTTTTGAAATTCTGAACAGAAATTTCAAATCCATAGGTAAAAATAGCAGCCATGCCTAAAACCTTAGCCCCCGCATTGACTAAACCCTCAGCTGCTTTCAATGAACTTCCACCAGTGGATATTAAATCTTCTATTAAAACTACTTTTTGACCTGGCTGAATAGATCCTTCGATTTGATTTCCCATGCCATGTTTCTTGGGCTCTGGCCTAACATAACAAAAGGGGAGGTCTAAATAATCGGCTACTAATGCACCTTGGGCGATGCCTGCCGTAGCAACTCCTGCGATGATGTCGACATCAGAAAAATAGGCTTTTAACACTGCAGATAGACTATTTTTGATATAGGTTCTAGCATCTGGAAATGAAAGAGAAATTCGATTATCACAATAAATAGGGGAATACCAGCCTGATGCCCAAGTAAATGGCTCATCGGGCCTAAGTTGGATGGCTTTGATCTGTAATAAATGCTGGGCTACCTCTTGTTGAATACTTAAATTCTCCATATATTTTTTCTATTTTTCTTTCCTACAAAAATACTTTTTTCAGTTCATCTTTCATTATTTAATTCTAATTTTGATAAAATTAATTGAGATTTACGCATGATAATTTTCATTGACGATCGCCCAATCCGAATAACGAATCTTTCTAAAAATAATGATCTACCTTTAAATGAGGATTATGATTTGATTATTGATGCCAGATTAAAGCCAGTCAAGATTAAAGAGTTTAAAGGACATACATGTTTGCTTAATGTTTCTTTGGATCAAATGGGGAAAATCATCGAAGATTTGCACCAATTAAAATTGAATTTTCATTCATTGTATATTTTGGTCGACAATAAAAAAGCCTTTAAACAAAAAGTAATCAGTTTATACTCATTGATTGAAGCCTCCGGTGGAGTGGTGCGAAATGAGGATAATAAATTGTTGTGGATCTATCGATTAGGGAAATGGGATTTGCCCAAAGGGAAATTGGAAAAAAACGAATCCTTTAAAGTAGCGGCTAAAAGAGAAGTAGAAGAAGAATGTAATGTGCAGGCCAATTTGGAATTCAAATTATGTACTACCTACCATACGTATACGCACAAAAATCAGCGGGTTCTCAAAAGAACCAAATGGTACATGATGCATACGAATCAGAAACACAAATTGATTCCTCAAAAAGAAGAAAATATAGAAAAAGTGGAATGGTTAAGTCAATCTGACATGAATAAAATAGCCCTTTCAAATACCTACAGTTCAATTAGGTACGTAATTCAACGCTTATCAATTCTTCAAATTCCATTTAAATCATAAGGTAGGTAATCATCTATTTTACTTCCATATCGATGCAAGTCGCGTATAATGGTCGATGATATAGGAGCTAAGTGAGGAGATGTAATTAGAAAAACTGTTTCTAACTCAGGATTAATGTGTCTATTTACTTGTGAAATGGAGTTTTCATATTCAAAATCTGTCGTATTCCTTAGCCCCCTAATGATAAATTTAGCTCCTACCTCTTTGGCTACATTGGCAGTCAAGTCTTGGTACGCAACCACGCTGACCGGTTTTCCTTTAAAAGTTTGTTCGATATACCCCTTCATTTTATCCAAGGAGAAATAACGTGCTTTGTTGGTATTATGACCGATACCAATGACAATTTCGTCAAATAAAGGTAAAGCACGCAAAACAATATCCTGATGTCCTTTGGTAAAAGGATCAAAGGAGCCAGGAAAAAAAGCAATTTTATTATTTGACATGTATACTTATATATGAATGTTGTATGGCGCTAATGATTGAATAATGGCATCACTTTCTGCTCCAGAACGATGCATCTTGACAGTTTCAGGTGTTAAAAATACATTAAATGAATCCCTGATGGAATGCAAATAAAAAGCTAATTCTAAAGGTGATTGATGGGTAAAAACATTGGCCAACTGTAATTTCCCTTCATTAAATAGCGATAGAAAGGCAAGTTTTCCTTCCACGTAAAGATTTAATTGGGATGAATTTTTACTTTTAGCTTCTTTGTTTTCTACGAGCAATTCGCCTATAATATGTTGGTAATTTATTTTGGATAACGGAAAAAGGGAAGAAGCAAAATCTTTCCATTCACTCGGAATTAAAAATAATAAATTTGATTCAATCCAATGCACCGACTGTTCATGTAATTCTTTGCCGACAAACGCTTCCTGGCCCAATGCTTTTTCTAAAAAACCAATTCGATAGGGCTGGCTATCGTATTCTTGAGGAATTAATAAGAAGTCAGTATGAAGGATTTCTATGGTCAATCGCTCGACTAAATGTCTTTCAATTTTTATTTTAGACCATAGCGTTAATTCTTTCTTTTTGATTTTATCCCATGTGATCAATTCAATCTCCTTGCCTGGATCGCTTTTCAAATGAACACCTAGCTCACTAAACTGTAAAAAAACATGTGAATTGTCAACGTTCATTGAGGGTTCGTTTGAATTTTCCATTTGAGGAATTCTCCACTGAGGTCGAAATAACGAAAAAAATATGGGAAAGGAATGAAAATTAAGATTTTTTTCTAGGTTCAAAATGAGTAATTTTGCCCCTTATTTAATTCAATGATATGTTACAAGCATCAAATGTATCCCTTAGGTTTGGGAAAAGAGTATTGTTCGAAGAGGTCAATATAAAATTTACGGAAGGAAATTGTTATGGCCTAATTGGCGCAAATGGAGCTGGTAAATCAACTTTCTTGAAAATTCTCTCAGGAGAAATTGATTCTCAAACGGGAAGTGTCACGATGAACCCCGGGGAGCGAATGTCAATTTTAAAGCAAAATCATTTTGAATATGAGGAAACACCTGTTCTCCAGACGGTTGTAATGGGCAATAAACGATTATATGACATTATGCTGGAGAAGGATGCCATCTATTTTAAAGAGGATTTTTCTGAAGCAGATGGAAATAAAGCTGCGGACTTAGAAGCTGAATTTGCTGAACTAAATGGTTGGGAAGCCGAGTCAGAGGCCGCAACGCTATTAAGTGGCTTAGGGATTAAAGAAGATTTGCATCACATGCTTTTAAAGGACATCAATGGTTCAGATAAGGTGAAGGTCCTTTTAGCCCAAGCGTTATTTGGAAATCCTGATATTTTACTTTTGGATGAGCCAACCAATAACCTTGATATAGATTCAATTTTATGGTTGGAGGGTTATTTGATGAATTTTAAGAATACGGTTATTGTCGTTTCTCACGATCGACATTTTTTAGATAATGTCTGTACGCATATCGCGGATTTAGATTTCGGGAAAATTCAATTATATGGTGGAACATATACGTTTTGGTATGAGTCGTCCCAATTAGCTTTACGCCAAAGAACGGATCAAAATAAGAAAACGGATGAAAAACGTAAAGAGCTAGAGGAATTTATTCGCCGTTTTTCAGCCAACGTGGCTAAGTCCAAGCAAGCGACTTCGAGGCAAAAAATGTTGGATAAACTTCAAGTGGATGACATTAAGCCTTCCTCTCGTAAATATCCTTTTATTAATTTTAAGCCGGAACGTGAGGCAGGGGACCAACTCCTGAGTGTAGACAAATTATCTGCCACCACGGATGATGGTACACCGTTGTTTACTAATCTTTCTTTTACGATTAATAAAGGGGATAAAGTGGCCTTTTTAGCCAAGGATTCCTTGGCCATGACTGCATTATTTGATATTTTATTGGGCCTAACGAAGCCTAAGTCTGGAGACTTTCAATGGGGCGTTACTACAACGCAAACCTATTTGCCAAATGATAATGCTTCATTTTTTAAGGATGATTCGATGAATTTAGTGGATTGGCTTAGGCAATATTCCGTTGAAAAGGACGAAAGTTTTATTCGGGGATTTTTAGGTCGAATGCTTTTTTCTGGAGATGAGGCTTTAAAGAAATCAAATGTCATTTCTGGAGGAGAAAAACAACGTTGCATGTTTTCAAGAATGATGTTATCTGGGGCGAATGTTTTAATCTTTGACGAACCGACAAACCATTTAGATTTGGAATCCATCACGGCTTTGAACAATGGAATGATTGAATTTACGGGAACTATTTTATTTACTTGCCATGACCATGAATTGACCAATACAGTAGCTAATCGAATTATCGAAATTGGTACTAACGCGCATTTAGATAAATTGATGACCTATGATGAATACATCATGGACGCAACAACAAAATCACTGAGAGCTAAGTTGTAATTTTTTAGGTTCATACCTAAAAAAAAGCCTATAACATCAATTATAGGCTTTTTTATGAAATCACTCTTTTAACGTGATATATTACAAAATAAATCGAGTAGACAAGAAATTAGATTGTTGGTTTTCAACGATTTGATTCACTAAGTCTTTATTCAATTGGTTAGCTTTTGTAGCCACTACCGTTCTAATTGAAAAGGATCTAAGAGCCGCTGTCACTGACAATGTTCCTTCAGCTGAATCTTTTCTTCCTGTAAAAGGGAATGAATCAGGTCCTCTTTGGCATTGCGCATTGATATTAACTCTTGAAACTTGGTTGACTGTTTCGTCAATCAATTCGGAAATTTGATTGACATCTGTCCCGAAAATGGCTACTTGCTGTCCATGAGAGGACTCATGAATGTATTCAATGGGAGTGTTTAGATCGTCAAAAGGAACCACTGGAACCACAGGTCCAAATTGTTCTTCATGCCAAACCTTCATTTTAGAATTCACAGGATAAAGTAGGGCTGGGAAGAATATCGACTTAAAGTTTTCACCTCCGTGTGGATTTAAAACTGATGCTCCATGCATTTTGGCATCTTCTATTAATTCTTTTAAATAAGCAGGCTTATTAGGTTCCGGCAATGGAGTAATTTGGACACCTGGATCCCACATCATGCCCACTTTTAATTGTTCGATTTTTTCAGCTAAGCCTTTGTTAAATGCATCGGCTAATGAACTGTGGACAAATATAATTTTTATGGCAGTACATCTTTGTCCGTTAAAGGAAAGAGATCCAAGGAGACATTCGTTGATTGCTACGTCTAATTGAGCACTTTCTGTGACAATGGCAGCATTTTTGGCATCTAAACCAAGGATCGCACGCAGTCTATTAACCTTAGGATGCATTTTCTTTAATTTATCAGCTACTTTTGATGAACCGATCAAAGTTAATACGTCAATTTTCCCTGATTCCATTAACTGTGGAATGATGGCATTTCCTCTTCCATAAAGTGTATTGATCACCCCAGCAGGGAATGAGTCTTTAAACGCTTCTAATAATGGATAATGCAATAAGGTACCATGTTTAGGTGGTTTGAATAACACGATATTTCCCATGATTAAAGCAGGGATTAGCGTGGTAAAAGTTTCGTTTAATGGGTAGTTAAATGGACCCATACACAGGACAACCCCTAAAGGCGACCTTCTTACTTGGCCTATGATGCCTTCTTCAATTAAAAAAGTAGAAGATGTTCGGTCGATATCTTTTAGGGCACCTATCGTGTCATACATGTATTGAACAGTCCTGTCAAATTCTTTTTGCGAGTCCGTCAGAGATTTTCCAATTTCCCACATTAATAGCTTAACTACCTCGCTACGCTTTTGTATCATTTTTTGTGTAAATTTCTCCACACATTCAATTCGTTTTGCAACAGTCATCGAAGGCCATTCTCCTCGGCCATTCGCATACGCTTTTACGCCTGCATACAAAACCTCCATGGCATCGGATGCGTCTGTAATAGGGTAGGACCCAATTCTTTTTTGCTCAAATCCTTTATCAGTTTTGATGTAGATGGGAGACCAAACATCTTGTGTTTTTCCAGCCCAAGCCCTCATTTCACCATTAACTAAATATTCTTTTTGCTCTAATGGTTCTGATAAATCAAATTCTGCTGGAATTTGACCTTGATTGGGAAATAATTGTTCTAATTCAGTTGCATTCATTTTGTTTTTAAAAAATTTACAGTTGCAAAGGTCTAGCTTTTCTTAAATGGATAAAAATCACTTGCCTAAATATTGGTTTTATTATAAGATTTATGTTAATTATTATATA
>CANHXO010000065.1 GCA_947464595.1 Cytophagaceae bacterium | reverse complement strand
GTTAGGACCCGCACCGTTTGTGCCCTACACGCAAATGCGGGTTCATGACCTAAATCAAACGAATAAAAGACCCAATTGGATGCGAATTGACACCTATGCACAGGGAATGATTTCCAATTGGGGCGCACATTATTTCGATATGGCGCAGTGGGCCAATAATAGTGAGAATTCAGGACCAGTTGAGGTGCAAGGCAGCGGCGTTTTCCCAAAAAGTCTTTGGAATACGATGATCAACTTTAAAGTTTGGTATAAATATGCCAATGGGGTTGAAATGACTTGCGAACAATCGCCCACCAGCACGCCTTCGATTACGTATTTCGGTTCAAAGGAATGGGTGAAAATAGATGGCTATCCGGGTAAGGCAATGAGCAGTAATCCTGCCTTATTGGATCTTAAACCTAAATCAGGCGAAATGGATTTGACAGGTGTTTTGTGGGATAAAAATGATTTTATTCAAGGGGTTCGCACGAATCAACAAACACTTATACCCATTGAAGTCGGTCATCGGGGCATTACGATTTCTCAAATCGGTTTAATCGCTTGCCAAATCGGAGAAAAACTAAAATGGCAACCGGAAAAAGAACTTTTTGATGGAAATAATGCGGCAAATGCGCTGTTAGCCGCACCTATTTTGAGAAATAAATGGTTGTAGGGATTTAGACAATCTACCCAGCAAAATCCATGTTGCTCCTACGCAACGGAGTTAAATTGGTATTAAATTTAATTGTTATAAATAGACATAAAACATCCCTATTTTTAAATGATAAACCCCTGCAAAATAACCAACGTTCTTAATCCTAATAAACCATGCGTATCTATATTTTACTGATTTTAATTTGTTCCCATAGCCTTTTCGCACAAAAAGTAAAAAATGAGTTTTTCGCTTTGCACAATATTATTAGAGGCGATAGCACCTATAATACTTTTGACAAGCAAGTTGAACTAGTCAAAAATGCGGGTTTTGATGGCATTGAAATCAATCAAATTGAAAGCTTTGATGGCATGAAATCAGCCCTTGACCAGTTTCAATTCAAGGGATCTTATTTTTATGTAAAGCTCCAATTGGGTGAGCCTATTGACAATCGATTGGAAAATGCTATCCACAAACTGAAAGGTACCCAAACCATTATTGCTCCTTATATTCTGGCGGATAAATTACGTTTCAAATCGAATTCTCCTGAGGGCGATTCTGAGGCAATTCGGCTATTGCAGATAATTTCTATGTGGTCGAAAAAGGCTGGCCTACAGGTAGCCATTTATCCACATTTTAGCTTTTATGTGGAGCGCACAGATCATGCCTTACAATTGGCCCAAAAGATCAATCGCAAAAATGTGGGATTATCATTTAACCTATGCCATTGGCTCGCGACCACTAATTTGACTGAACGGACACAATTAAAAAGTCATTTGAAGGAACTAAACCCCTACCTAAAGATGATGACAATATGTGGCGCAAATGACATCATTTCAGAGAAAAAAGCCATATTCGACGATTATATTTTACCTCTAGGCACAGGCAACTTTGACACCTATGACCTTGTGAAATTTATGGTACATACCATCAAATTCAAAAATCCCATTGGCATACAGTGTTACAACATTAAGGGAAATAAGCCGCAGCTTATTCAAAATACCATGACGGTTTGGAAGGAATATAAAACACGATTGGAAAATGAAAATGAAAATAAATGATAAATAGCCAACCATCGCTTGATCAAAAGCCTACGATGATTCGTTGGTGGATATGTGCGTTGTTGTTTTTTGCGACAACGATCAATTACATTGACCGACAGGTATTTGCTATTTTGGCACCCCAACTACAAACTGAAATTGGTTGGTCAGAAGTAGAATACGGCTACATCGTAACGGCCTTTCAATTATCATATGCCATTGGATTGCTGCTGGTGGGCAAATTAATTGATTTTTTGGGTACGAAAAAAGGGTTCATACTTTCCATTATCGTTTGGTCTTTTGCGGCAATGGCACATGCTCTTGCTCGCACACCCATAGGATTTGGAGTAGCCAGGTTAGCTTTAGGGATTGGGGAATCAGGCAATTTCCCTGCTGCCATTAAAACCATTTCCGAGTGGTTTCCCCGTAAGGAAAGGGCTTTGGCAACTGGTATCTTCAATTCGGGCTCGAACATTGGCGCGATCGTTGCCCCTTTGCTTGTACCTATTATTGCACTTAATTTTGGTTGGCAAGCAGCCTTTATCATCACAGGATTTTTAGGTTTTATTTGGTTGTTTTTCTGGCTCAGATTAATGAGCAGACCGGAAGAACACCCCAGAATTAATGCGGCTGAATTGGATTTGATTAAAGCAGATAGTGAAGAAAGCCAAGAAAAACCGACATCCATTTGGAAAATCATTCGTACTCGAAAAGTATGGGCAATAGCCATCGGAAAATTCTTGACTGACCCTATTTGGTGGTTTTTTCTTTACTGGCTCCCCAAATTTCTCTATTCCACTTATGGGTTAAAATTGGATAAAATTGGCTTGCCACTCATTGTCGCCTATTTGATTGCCGACATGGGGAGCATTGGCGGCGGTTGGCTTTCGTCTAAATTTCTAAAAATGGGATGGAGTATCAATGCGGCTCGAAAAACTACATTGCTCATTTGTGCAATATTGGTGGTACCTATTTATTGGGCTTCGGGCATTGATGACTTATGGCCAGCCGTTATATTAATTGGCCTAGGCATGGCGGCACATACGGGTTGGTCTGCCAACATGTACACGTTGGCAACCGATTTTTTTCCAAAAAAAGACATGGGAACGGTCGTTGGATTTATTGGAATGGCGGGTGCTGTAGGTGGAATGCTGATGGCATCGGCTACAGGACATTTGCTAGAGGCAACAGGTAGTTATAAAATTCTTTTTATCATTGCCGCGTCTATGTACGGCATAGCGTTGGTCATTATTCATTTCTTAGTACCCAATATGGATGCTGTAAAATCTTAAAAAATAGATCATGAAATTTACAAAAGAACATCTTGAAGCCTATCACCGAGATGGATATGTGATAGTTCGAAATTTCTTCACAAAAGAGGAGGTAGATTTATTATATAAAATAGCTATTGATGACGAATTGATGAGCAAAAAAAGTTTTGACCGGACAGATTCTTCTGGCCTTAAAACAAAATTAGCGCTTTGGTATTCATTAGATGAAAGTTTATACAGTAAGTTTGCGCGTTCTGAGCGCATTGTAGATGCCGTAGAGCAAATTTTGAATGGCAAAGCAGCACATTACCATTCAAAGCTCATGCAGAAAGAACCTAAAACAGGTGGAGCCTGGGAATGGCACCAGGACTATGGGTATTGGTACAAAAACAACGGATTTCTATTCCCGGATATGCTAAGTGTCCTGACAGCGCTTACTCCTGCAACCAAGGAAAATGGTTGTTTGCAAATGATTCGTGGTTCGCACAAAATGGGAAGAGTGGAGCATGGATTTTCAGGGGAGCAAGTGGGTGCAGATATGGAGAAAGTGAATGAAGCGCTAAAAATAATGCCTTTGGAATACTTAGAGATGGACTTTGGAGACACGGCATTTTTCCATTGCAACACCCTTCATGCCTCTGCGGCTAACCTCTCGGATAAGCCTCGTTGGTCAATTATAACAGCCTACAACTTGGCTAGTAATAAACCCTATAAAGACGTTCATGCCAGTAGTTACACACCTATCAATCCTTTTAAAGGGGACTTGTTGACGCAAGATGCGATTAGTATTACAGATGACGCCGAATTTTTGATCAAATAAGTACATGGGTTTTAGCGAATAAAAACGCCAAGTAAATCAGGAGAATAACACCCATTTTCACGTAGTATTTAAAATCAACCCATGAGATAGGTACATGGTTGGCTCGAATATACCATCATATGAGGTAGAAGTAAATCTGGATAGTCTTTTCTAGCTATTGCTCTTTGCCTTCTTAAAGGAATAGAACAAGACAATTAAACCGAAAATTACCGAGGGGATCGATAGGATTTGTCCCATATTTAACGTCATCTGGTTTTCGAAATCACTTTGATTTTCTTTCAAAAACTCATAGAAAAAACGAAGTCCAAACAATACCACCATAAATAATCCAGTCATTAAGCCTTCCTGAGTTTTTGCTTTCTTTTTTGACCAAAACCACATTAATAAGGTAAATATCAACAAACATGACAGGGCCTCGTAAAGTTGAGATGGATGCCTGGCGACCACCATAGCAGGATCTCCTAATGGATTAAACTCGAAATCTCTAAAAAATTTGAATCCCCAGGGCAGGTTAGTAGGCTTACCAATAATTTCAGAATTCATCAAATTACCCATGCGAATAAAGAATCCGGCCAAGGCAACGACGATTACCATCCGGTCAGTCACATATAAATACGACTGCCCTGGATTTTTTTTCACATACAGATAGAAAGCTGAAAAAAGGCCTACTGCAGCTCCATGAGAGGCTAAGCCAGAAAAGGGAGGGGTAATCATTTGTATAAAAAACCGCATAGGATCCGCTTGCAGCAAAGGGAATTCATAAAAGAAATAATGGCCCATGCGGGCACCGATCACTGTGGCAACCATCGCATATAAAAGCAATTGGTCCGCTTGTTCCACTGGCCTACCCTCCTTTTTAAATATATAGGTCATCACTTGAAATCCTGCTAAAAAAGCCAAAGCAAAGAATAGGCCATAATAGCGAACAGGGAATTCAAAAATTCGATAAATTTCAGGATTTGGATTCCAATCAATTGAACAAAAGATCATAAAAATACATTTTCGATGTATTCAAAATTAAGTTATTTTTCTAAAATATTCACATTCATTGAAAGACTTAGATTCTTAGTTGGCCCTTTAACTTCATTAAAATTTAATTTTTGAGTTAAGCAAAAAATATTTATCTCTAAATTGCTTTAGTTTCGTAAAAACTTAGCGTAATGCAGGAAATTGAACCCTCCTATCAGTGGGAAAACATCTATGAGGCAGCCAAAGATAAGAAGTCGCCATTTTATGGTAGATCTTATTCCCAAACCGAATATGAGCATGATATTTATGGTTATTACATCCACCCCAATTGGGATGAAATAGACTCTGAAACGCTCTATTGCAAGATTTTATTCACAGATTACGAAGCTAAATTTACCATTATTGAGTTATTTGGGGAATGGAATGATACGTTACATAATGACATCATGCTTCTGAAAAGAAATGTAATCGACCATTTATTGGCCGTCGGCATCAAATATTTCATCTTGATGGGAGAAAATGTTTTCAATTTTCATGGAACCATAGAAGACGATTATTACGCCGAATGGTTTGAAGAAGTGGAAGATGGTTGGATTACGGGAATCAATTTTGCTGAATTTGTAGAAAGGGAATGGGAAAAATACCACCTAGACTATTACATTAATTTTGGAGGTAATTTACATGTGCCTCAGTGGAGAACTTTGAAACCAGAATTAATATTTTTATCCATTAATCACATAATTTCACGTCGTTTGGGACCGATTTAAAAAAAAATATTTAGCTTTACTGCATACTTTTTACAAAATATAAACCTATTGATTGATGAAAAAATTTATGTTACTATCCTTATTGAGCCTCTCATTTTTGGGATTCGCTAAAAAGCCAGACACCCGTTATTTTGAATTACGTGTTTACTACTGTCATCCAGGAAGATTAGATGCATTGATTCAACGATTTACGAATCATACAACGAAAATTTTCGAAAGAACGGGGATGACCAATGTCGGATATTGGATTCCGAATAAAAATGATGAAAATGCACTTTATTACATTTTAGCCTATCCAAATCAGGCAGCAAGAGATTCTTCTTGGAAAAAATTTGGACGTGATCCAGAATGGAAAGAAGTGGCTAAAAAATCAGAAGAATCGGGTAAAATTGTCGCCAAGGTAGTTAGTACATTCATGAATGCGACGGATTTCTCGCCTAAAATCAAAGATTCAAAAGGTTCAGAAGATCGTACGTTTGAATTGCGTACCTATACTCCATCCACGGATAAATTACCAAATGTATTAGCGCGTTTCAGAGACCATACTTTGAAATTATTTAAGAAGCATGGCATGACTAATGTTGCTTATTTTTCTACGATCGATAAAGATCCGACTAAGCAAGGTAAGTTATTGTACTTATTAGCTCATTCAAGTGAAGATGCGGCTAAAGCATCTTTTGACAATTTCAGAAAAGATCCGAATTGGATCAAGGTAAAAGAGGCCTCTGAAAAGGATGGCAAAATTGTTGACAAAGTAGAATCTGTGTTTATGCACCCAACAAGCTTTTCAACTATCCGATAAAGTGATATCTTTGTGGCGTAATTACCTCATACAATTACGCCACAAGATTACATGGAATGGATTAAAAAAGGAAATATATTCAATAAGTGTCACGCCCAGGTACCAATAGTTGACGTGAATCATGATGGATTTTGGCGTATTTATTATTCTAAGCGAGTAAATAGAGGGCCTAGTTTACCACATTTCATCGACGTAGAAGCAGGGAATCCCAAAAATATACTTAGAAAATCCAGTGGCCCCATATTATCTGTGGGCGATAAAGGATTATTTGATTGGGCAGGAATCATGCCGACCGAAATCATTCAAGTGAAAGAAAAAAAATACCTCTATTACATAGGTTGGTCAAATAGAATTGACGTTCCCTATCATAATAATTTAGGTTTAGCGATAAGTGACGATCAAGGTCAAACATGGACAAAATTCTCAGATGGTCCTATTTTTTCAACATCATACAAAGAACCGGGATATATTGGGACTATTTCAATTATCAAAAAATCCGATAGATTATATTATGGATATTACCTTTCATGTAGGAAATGGAAGGAATATCAGGGCCGCATGGAACCTACTTATGATATTAAAATAGCAACCTCTGAAAATCTAATTGACTGGCTTCCCTTAAACAAAATAGCTATTGGCCTAGAGAATAATGAGGGGGGTATTTCAAAAGCCTCAATATTAAACATTGATTCGAAATTCTACCTTTGGTACGCCGTCCGAAATGCAACGGATTATAGGGAAAATACAGCAAATAGTTATCGAATTAAATGTGCTGAAAGCTCAGATTTAATTCATTGGAATCGCATAAATGCATTGGGATTGGATATAGATCCTACTAGTGAATGGGAAAATTCGATGGTTGAATACCCACATGTTTTCAAATTTGATAATCATATATATATGCTTTACAATGGCAATGGATTTGGTGAAACGGGATTTGGATATGCCATCTTAAAAAAATAGCATGGATTACTCACACCTTGACTCTCATATTTACAGACAAACGAAGTTGGCAGAAAATCCCAAAGTCAGCATTTGTCTTATTACATATAACCATTCGCTATATCTTGAAAATTGCCTTAAAAACATTATTGAACAAAAGATAAATTTTGAATTTGAAGTAATTTTGGGGGAAGATCATTCGACTGATGACACAGCCAGCATTGCAAAAAAATACGCAGATGCATTTCCTGAGCTAATTAAAGCATTTATTAGGCCAAAAAATGTAGGCCCTAAAACCAATTTCCTACATTGCTTTCTGCAATGCAAGGGCGAATATATTGTCTTTATTGAAGGTGATGACTATTGGACCAATCAAAATAAGCTTCAAAAGCAGGTTGATTTTTTAGATAAAAATCCACACGCATCTGCATGTTTTCACAATGCTGAAATACTCTTTGAGGATGGAAGTAACAAGCCAAATCAACTTATAAATTCACCTAATCAAGCACAATGGACCTATACTAAGGACTTTTTAAAAGAAAAAGAAACTTGGTTTATGGCAACTGCTAGTGTGATGATGCGTAGGAAATTTGTCAATCCATTACCCAAATGGTTCGTTGATTGTAAAAGTGGAGACATTCCCATGTACGTAATTTTATCAGAAAATGGACCTATCGGATATTTATCAGAAATGATGTCTATTTATCGAAAAAACTTAGGTGGCCAAAGCTTTACGGATAGCAATACTTCCAAAGCATTCTTGAAAAACAGAATATTTATGTATTCAAGGCTAAACGAATTTACAAAATATCAATATATTCATTTGATCAACCCAATTCTAGCAGAATATCATGAATTATTAATTCATTGCATCGAGTATAAAGGGACTATTTTTAAAAAAATATTTCATTTTTATTTTGCCTTCATTTTGCAACCGAATAAAGACTTCAAAACTTTTTCGATGCTATTTAAAAAAAATTTAATGTCAATGAAGGCTTTATTAATTTATTTAGAGACCAGAAGTAAATTAAAGGAAATATTCAAGTAAAATAATTTATTCAAGTATCAGACCCATTCATTTGGAATTCCTTTTCTTTTTATAGAAATTTAAGTCAATACTTTTTGCTAAACCTCTTTAAATACTATGAAAATAATTACCTTTAGACGTGGAATCGTCTTAGTTTGCATTGGCCTAATCACTTCCATTGGGATCAGTTCCTTCAACAAAAATCAAAAATCTATTTGGGGACAAAATCTGTTAGATTCATTAACTGAGTCACAAAAAAGAGAAACCCAAAATTCTTTAAAAGGATTAAAACTTCATCCAGATTTAGAAATAACCACTTTTGCAACTGAACCTATGTTGCAGAACCCCACCAACATCGATATAGATTCGAAAGGCAGAATATGGGTTCTAGAGGCTTATAATTACCGACCTGCCATTACCGGAAATCCAAGCAATCCAGCAGGAGATAAGATTTTAATTTTAGAAGATACGAACGGCGATGGCGTTGCAGACTCTAAAAAAATATTTTATCAATCTCCTGACTTGAACGCACCATTGGGTATTGCTGTACTTGATTCTATGGTCATCGTCTCTCAAAGCCCATATATGTGGAAGATGTTTGATGATAACCGAGATGGAAAAGCAGACCGTAAAGAGATTTTATTTCAAGGAATTGGCGGTGAGCAACATGACCATGGCGCACATGCATTCGTGTTTGGGCCTGATGGAAAATTGTATTTTAATTTCGGGAATGAGGGAAAACAGCTTTTAGATGCAAAGGGTAAGCCTGTTTTAGACCAAGATGGAGATATCATTGGACCCAATAAATATAAACAAGGAATGGTTTTCCGTTGCAATTTAGATGGTAGCAAAGTTGAGTGTTTAGGACATAATTTCAGAAACAACTTTGAAGTAGCGGTAGATTCTTATGGGGCACTTTGGCAATCGGATAATGATGACGATGGAAACAAAGGGGTCAGAATCAACCATGTATTCCCCTACGGTAATTATGGATATAAAGATGAAATCACGAATGATGGTTGGCAAGTCAACCGAACCAATATTGAACCTGAAATACCGAAAAGACATTGGCATTTAAACGATCCGGGAGTCGTTCCTAATTTATTGCAAACGGGTTCGGGCTCGCCAACAGGTATTTTAGTGTATGAAGGGAACTTATTGCCTGCAGTATTTAAAAATCAAATCATTCATTGCGATGCAGGACCTAATGTGTTAAGAAGTTATCCTGTAAAAAACAATGGAGCTGGATATTCTGCAGAAATCTTAAATATCGTTCAAGGCGTTAATGACCAGTGGTTTAGGCCTGCAGATGTTTGTGTGGCACCGGATGGCTCTATTTTTGTGGCCGACTGGTATGATCCGGGCGTAGGTGGACATCAAGCAGGGGATCAAACTCGTGGTAGAATATACCGAATAGCACCTAAAAATCATCCGTATAAGGTTGCAAAATTAGATTTATCTACCCCTGAATTAGCCTTGAATGGACTAGAAAATCCTAATTTAGAAACGAGGTATTTAGCCTATCAGAAATTACAAAAATTGGGTGCCGGAGCAATCAAAGTGTTAGAAAATAGCTTTGCAACAAACACAAACCCGAGATTGAGAGCTAGAGCGTTATGGTTGTTGGTCAACAGTCCTAAAGGGTTTGATTACATTCAAAAAGCTGCAGAAGATGCTAATCCAGACATTCGAATGGTATCTATTCGTGCCATGAGTAGATTGCCAATAGGCCAATGGAAAAAAGTAGGTGATAAATTAGCAGATGACCAAGACCCACAAGTAAGAAGAGAGTTAGCTATTGCTTTAAGGCATAATTCAAGTCCAAATGCAGATAAAATTTGGACAAAATTAGCCTTGCAACATGATGGACAAGATCGCTGGGCCTTAGAAGCCTTGGGTATCGGTGCAGATGGAGTTTGGGAAAATAGATTAGACCATTATTTGGAATCCATCAAAACTTTGTCTGCAAAGCCTAACGGATTCAATCAGTTAATGTGGCGTGCCAGAAGTGAAAAAGCACTTCCATTTATTACAGATATGATCAAAACAGAAGGAAGTTTAGATCAGAAATTGGCCTATTTCAGAGCTTTAGATTTTATTCCAGGCGAGGGAAAGCATGCCGTCCTAACCGACTTGATTTCCAATCGATTCAAAAATGATCCTGCAAGCCAATTAGTTGCCCTGAGACATGTCAATTTAGCAGTACTTCAATCGAATCCTGCTGCAAAGAAAACCTTATTAACATTAATGGCTAAAACCAATAATGAGCTAGATTTTTTAGAGTTGGTCGAAAAATATGAACTCACAGAAGCCACACCTAAATTGCTAAAAATGATTCTTGAAGGCAAGCAAACTAGAAAAGCAGGTCAGGTTATCTATAAATTAAAAGGAGGATCAGAGATCATTGAGAAAACTTTTAGGACTGGAAATGAAACAGTCCAAAGAGCCATCATCGAAAGTATTCGTTGGCAAGGTAAGAACGAATCCTTAAACCTTTTGAATGAGGCGATGTCTTCTGAAAAATACAGTTTGGCCATCCAACGAGAAGCAGCTAGATCTCTTGGTAATTCATTAGCGGGGGAAAATTTTGTTTTGGAAGCTTTAAAAGGCAAAAAGGTCCCTGAGAAATTCATTCCATCGGTGGTTGAATCAGTTAGCCGAACATATAGAAAAGCTGTTAAAGCTGAAGCAGCAAGCTATTTAAGTGCGGGTCAGAAATCAGCGAGTGCTATTAAACATCCAGCATTAACCGAGCTTGTGGCTATCAGAGGAAATGCAAAAGATGGATTAAAAACATTCATCAATGCTTGCTCTATGTGTCACCAAGTGTCTAATGAAGGCATTGATTTTGGTCCTAAATTAACAGAAATAGGAAGTAAATTATCCAGAGAAGGACTATACCTGTCCATCTTACATCCCAATGCAGGCATAGGATTTGGATATGAAACCTTTGAGCTCAAAACAAAATCGGGAGATACATACCAAGGAATTGTGGTATCCAAAAATGAAACGGATGTGATGTTAAAACTTCCTGGAGGTTCAACACAAAGTTTTAAAACCTCCGCATTAAAATCGATGAAACAATTACCCGATTCGCTTATGCCAGAAGGATTAGCTGATCAAATGAATACGCAGGAATTTACCAATTTAATTGAATATTTAGCAACATTAAAAAAGAAATAAGATGAATAGAAGATCATTTGCTCACATGTTGGGCGGAAGTTTATTGACCGCTGGAATAGGAACTCAGGCCATGGCTAGTGCTTCAAAAAGTAAAAGTTTATATGCTTTAGCAGAGGCTCCTTACAAAATGCTATATGCTCCACATTTTGGTATGTTTAAAAATCATGCGGGAAATGATGAAATAGACCAATTGAAATTCATGTATGACATGGGATTCAGGTCTTTGGAAGATAATGGATTGATGGGCCGTACACCAGAATTACAAAACAAAATAGGTGAAACCATGGCTAAATTAGGCATGACTATGGGTGTATTTGTCTTAAATCATGAAGGATTTCCAGACAGACTCACCATGACAACAGGGACTAAAGAGTGGAAAGAGGCCTTTAAAAAAGCGTGTAAAAATGCAATTGAAACATCTAAGAGGGTTAATGCCAAATGGTGCACAGTAGTACCTGGGAACTATTTGAGAAAATTACCTATCGGTATTCAAACTGGAAATGTTATTGATAGCTTAAAAATTGGTGCTGAATTATTGGAACCTCATGGCTTAGTAATGGTTTTAGAACCGCTAAGTGATACACCTGACTTATTTTTACGTTTTTCAGATCAGACCTACGAAATATGTAGGGCCGTTGGAAGCCCGTCATGTAAAATACTTTTTGACATGTACCACATGCAAAAAAATGAGGGCAACATGATCACTAATATGAATTTATGTTGGGAAGAAATTGCCTACTTCCAAATAGGTGATAATCCAGGCAGAAAAGAACCTACTACGGGAGAAATAAATTATGCCAATATCTTTAAGCATATTTATAATAAAGGATATAGGGGCGTTCTTGGAATGGAACATGGCAATTTCTATCCCGGAAAAGAGGGTGAAATTAAATTGATGGAAGCCTATAGAAAATCAGATATTAGCTAATATTTTTGGAAATTCAATTAAATATTTAGACATTCGTTTAAATATTTAATTGAACCATGGAAATAACATTTAAAGCAATCAATGATCCAACTCGGCGAGAGATACTTGTTTTTTTAATTGGCGGCGCACAAAATGCCGGAGAAATTGCCAAGCAATTCTCCATGTCAAAACCAAGTATTTCTCATCATTTGGATTTACTTAAGCAGGGAAATCTTATCCTAGCAGAAAAAAAGGGGCAATACATTATTTATTCATTGAATAGATCAGGCTTTGAATTAGTTCATAGCTGGTTTCAGGGATTTGCTCAGTATTTTGAATTTCCAAAACCTAAAATACGATTATAATGAATGTGCCAAAAGCATTTGGGAATCCATTTGCTTTACATTAATTTCAACAAAAAATTCAGATCTGATGAGTGAAAAATTGCAAAAATCATTGGCCTTTTTAAATTCAGAAATGCCAAATAACTGGCTAAGTTTAGCTGTAACTACGTTACCGAAGCGAAATTTATTTCAATCCATAGGAGATTTTTTTGCTGGTAAATCAGGTAATCATCGAATTTCATATGTAGCTGCATCGGAAAATGAAGTGAAAATCATGCACTATCAAGGTGCAAATGTGTTAGGAACGCATACGATACCCATGGGCTCCATGGAGTCTTGTAAAATTTCGGAGGGCACTACTGAAGATGGACTTATTGGCATTATTCATGTCACTATAGAAGAAATCATTTCAACAAATAAAAAAGGAGACAAAAAACTGAAAAGTCATTATTTTAAGTTGATGCCTCCCCTCTTAGGTATTAACGCCACACCAATCCAAGCAGTTGAAGAAATCTTGTGGGCGCAGCGTGCTAGAAAAGCAATGCTTTCCGTTCTGAACCCCTATGCTGGAAAAATTCAAGCGCGTTTGACTGAAGAGTTTAGGATGGCTGAAGAAATTAGGCTTGCTGAGGAACTAAGAAAGTCAGAGGAATTGCAGAGAAAGAAAGAGGAGAAGGAAGCCAAATAAAATCTAAAATAAAAGCTGAAAAATTGATAGCCTAGAATAGTTAATTTCTTAGGAACCTATTCGCGTAATTTTAGTTCATCTTCAATTTTTAAATTGAACAAGTCGCCCGATTTAATGGC
>CANHXO010000064.1 GCA_947464595.1 Cytophagaceae bacterium | reverse complement strand
TCGATAATCCCCATTTTATGATGGGGTCCGGCTAATTGGTCAAATCTCCCTGGAGCCGTTTTCAACGCGGACAATTGGACTAAAACTTCTTCTTTGTCCTCCCCTAACAGAATCGCTGTTGAATAGATGGCCAATAAATTATACGCATTAAAGGTGCCGATCAATTGGGCATGTATCGCCTCACCGTCAAATTCTACTTGCAATCCGCCAATTCCATTACTAATTATTTTCGATTTAAAATCGGCTGAATTTAAAATACCATAGCTATATTTCTTGGCCTTCGTATTTTGAAGCATAATTTGGCCTCTTTTGTCATCTTGATTCGTCAGCGCAAAAGCTGTCTCCCCTAATGCATCAAAGAAACCCTTTTTTGCTTTAATGTATTCATCAAAAGTTTCGTGAAAATCTAAATGGTCGCGCGTGATATTTGAAAAAATAGCCCCCTTAAATTGTAAACCATGGATTCTTTTCTGGACCACCGAATGTGAACTCACTTCCATAAAAACATGGGAGCATCCAGATGATAGCATTTCGGCCAACAACTTATTTAGGTTTAAGGCGTCTGGCGTAGTGTGTGTAGCTGGTATTACTCGATCTTGAATCATATTCTGAACCGTAGAAATTAATCCACAACGATGCCCAAGTTTTTTAAATAATTCAAATAAAAGTGTAACACTGGTCGTCTTTCCATTCGTCCCCGTGATTCCTATTAAATTTAATTTGGAAGAAGGATGATCATAAAAAGCACAAGAAACCTCCGCTAATGCAGCATTTGAATCAGCCACTTGAATATAGGTAACATCATCCGAAACATCTGCTGGAATTTTTTGCACTATGAAGGACTTACAACCTTGCGCGTAAACTTGGGATAAAAACTGATGTCCATCCACCTGTGTTCCCGGAATGGCAAAAAACAAAGATCCTTCTTTTGCTAGTCTTGAATCAAAACACAAAGAATGAATATCTTGATCCTTCCCATGAGTAGATAAAATGCTAAGCCCTTGACAGAGAGAAAATAATGAGCCCATTTTATTTAAGTTGGATATTCATAAGGAGATTTTTTCTGCTAGGAGTTCCCGGGGCAACTGACTGAGATACCACAGCACCCATACCGGTTGCCCGTACTCTTAAACCTCTATTTTCTAAGGCAAATAGTGCGTCTCTCAAGTTCATGCCTACGACATTAGGAACCGTTTTAGCAGGAAATGAAATGGCTGAATTTTGTATTTGCTTTTTATCTTGACTAAATAAAACCCAGCGACCATCTTCCTCTACTTTGGGCAAATTGAAATTAGAAAAAAGTATTTTTTGGTCCAATGGATGAATCGTATGAGTAAGCTTCGCATTGTTTAATGAGTCTGGCAAAGTACCTGATAAGGTTCTTTGCAATTTCATATCACGAGAGTAAATGTGATTTGAAATATCCAAGAAAACCGGAGCCGTTACTTGGCGTGCATAGGTCCCTTCAGAACCCCCTTCAGGCTTATCCATGGCAACCAAAACCGTGTATTTAGGTTTTGCGACAGGAAAATATCCAATGAAAGATACGTAATAAGTTCCTTTGATATAATGACCGTTGACCAAGCGTTGCGCCGTCCCCGTCTTCCCTGCAATTCCGTAAGGCGTTCCATTTAAGTTATTTCCCGTTCCTCGTAAAACAACACCCTCTAACATCGTTTTGATTTTTTTCAACGTTTCCGCTGAGCATAAGGGCTCCGTATCCTTCTTTTGAGATTCGGTATAATCCTTAACTACTTTATTCCCTACCGTTGCACTTTTCACAATGATCGGCTGAATCCAGTATCCATTGTTAGCAATCGCATTATAAAACGATATCATGTGCATGGGAGAAGTATTCGACGAATAACCCACAGAAGACCACATGTATTGCAAAGCATCCCATTTAGCTGGCACTGGGAATTTAGGAGTTTTATAACGTGGGGTAATCTGAAAATTAAGCGGGTCAATTAGATGGAATTTCTTCAAATAATCGTAGTATTTTGCCTGTTTTGAGCCAAAAACTCGTTGCATTAATTTGATTGTACCGATATTGGATGAATGCTCAATAACTCCTTGGACGGAAATCGTTCCATAGTCATGTGAATCGGTCATGGTTTTAGTGAAAACCGTATACTTTCCACCTGTCGTGACCATATCAGTCAAAGGCATGTTTGATTCTTCTAACATCGCCATCATAGAAGGCAACTTAAATACAGATCCTGGATCGTTTTCAGAAACATCAATGGCATAATTAGCAAACTCAGAATAACCCGTTGGCGAACTTGCTTCCTTAGTCAAATTAGAAATAGCTTTTATTTCTCCTGTAGCAGTTTCCATAACAATCGCTGTGGCATAATTTCCCTTAAATGTAGCTAGGGCTTTCATGAGTGCAAGTTCCACGATATCTTGAATGTCGACATCGATCGTTGTTTGTAAATCATATCCGGGTGTAGGAATTAATTCTGTTCCATTTTCCATAGGACGCCAAGTATTTTTGTCCATTTTTTGAAACAATCCTTTGCCTGGAATTCCTTTCAAATCTTTATCAAAAGCCCCTTCTAGGCCTACAGCTAATTTATCTTTGAGGTATCCAATCGTCCGATAAGCCATTTGGCCAAAGGGAGCATATCGCACATTTACTTTGTCAAATACCACCCCAGTCTTCGTCGCATTTCTTTTGCCTTCTTTGAAAAGCGGAAAATTTAAAACAGCTTTTCGTTCTTGAAAATCTAGCAATCGATTGTTCAATAAGATGTACGTTTTGTTAGAATTTTTTGCCAATAAAATTTTGTTGTAGTATTCATCTGAAGACCGGTCCTTAAATAAAAGGGCCAATTGATCACAAAGGGCATGAATATGCGTTTTGAAAAGTTTTTCAGACGTAACTGAAACGTTAAAAACGGATGGATCCATCCCTAATCGATATTTAGGAAGTGAAGTGGCTAATAAACTACCATCATCAGAATATATATTACCTCTACTGGCTTCTACACTTCTTTCTTTGATGTAGGTGGCGGCCGCTTCAGATCTCAACTCCTCCCCTTGAAGAAAGACTAGTTTATATAAATTGAAAATTAATATCAAAAACATCAGCAATACCACCATGAAGAAAATGTAAAATCTTCTAGTAATAATTGCTCGAATATTTAAACGCTTATCAGCTGCCATATACTAAAACTATATTTACTCCTTTTTACTTTCGTCGACCATTTTGTAAGGGGGTGTCAAACTCACCTCCAGTTTATATTTTTTCATCGCCTCAGCTAAATAACTTTGCTTTCCCTTCTTCATAAACTCTGCCTTTTGAGTCGTATAGTCAGCCCTCATTTCTTCCAATTCAGCCTTATTTTTAACAATTTGGTGGATTTTTCCATCAGCCAACATGGAATAATAGATATAAATTAAGATTAAGAAGGCAATGAAAACGATTTTTTTAATCCATTCTACAGGTAACTCTCCCCCCGTTAAATGGTCGATGTCGAATAACATTTCCAAGGGATCCTCCTTGAGATTTGATTTTTTAGAAGAAGCTTCTGTTTTGGGTACTGATGTCGCCATTTTATCGTTTTATAGCAATGCGTAATTTCGCACTTCTAGATCTAGGATTTTCTTTTAATTCTACTTCGGAAGCTGTAATAGGTTTCCTCGTCACAGAATCCAAGGGTTTATGAACTACACCAAACATATCTTTATCCTCATTTCCTAAACAATCCCCCGTTTTAATATAATTTTTTACCAATCGGTCCTCTAATGAATGAAACGAAATAATAACCAATCGTCCGTTTTCATTAAGCACATGAGGCACCTGGGTTAAAAATTCTTCAATAACAGCTAGTTCTTGATTTACTTCAATTCTAATCGCCTGGAAAACCTGGGCGAAATACTTGAATTCCCGTGACCTTGGAGCTAATTTAAAAAGAATTTCTTTAAATTCCGAAGTCGTTTCCAAGGGTTTTTGAGTCCTCGCTTGAATGATAGCAAGGGCTAATGTTTTTGCATTTTTCACCTCCCCATACATACCCAAAATTTTCTGCAATTGTTCTGCCGAATAGGTATTTAAAACGGACTTTGCATCCAAAGAGGCTGAAGGCCCCATGCGCATGTCTAATGGCCCATCAAACCGAGTAGAAAATCCGCGTTCCGGAGCATCCAATTGATAAGATGACACCCCAAAATCTGCTAAAATTCCATCTACTTTTTTGATCCCTTCAAGTCTCAGATACTTATCTAAATGTCTAAAATTTGCGGTAATCAAGGTCAATCGGGAATCATCAATCTTGTCTGCCTCTTTCCAAGCATCAGGGTCTTGATCAAATGCAATGAGACGCCCTTCAGGTCCTAAATGTTTTAAAATTTCTTTGCTATGTCCACCACCACCAAAAGTCACATCTATATAAATACCTTGAGGATTAATGGCAAGTCCCTCGATGCATTCGTTCAATAAAACAGAGGTGTGATACGTTGATGTAGACATAAGTTCAAATTTACAAAATATCCAATGGCAATCTCAATTTTTATAAATTCACGACAATTTTTTTATGACCGATAGGATTCATCTATCTTTGAACCAGAAAATTAAATTAGATGTATAAATTTTTCCTTTCGATCATTTTATTTGTTACCCTTTTTGATTCCTTAAGTCAAAATAAGATAAGGCCACAAATGGGCCCATGGCGGGTGGAAATGAAGCATTTTAGTGGGAATCTCCCCTTTAACTTGATCGTCAATAAAGGTAAAACAACCCAAACATTTCAAATAAAACTTCAAAATGGAATTGAAAAGTTCTCCTTAGGGGAATCATTTTTCAGAGGTGATTCACTCGTGATCCCTTTTGACCTATATGATTCTGAGATCGTTTGCTTTTTGACAAATGCAAAAAAAATGAATGGGTATTGGATCATGAAAAGAAATGACAAAGCTATTTTTCGCATTCCATTAGAAGCAAGCGCAGGTTCTACAGAGCGTTACAAAAACCTAAAACCTTCAAAAATAAATGTAACAGGAAATTGGAAGGCTGATTTTTGGAGCGACGAAAATGTCCACAGTCCTGGAATTGGTATGTTCAAGCAGGTAGGCAATTCCGTCACAGGCACCTTTCTGAAGCCGAGTGGCGACTACCGATTTTTACAGGGAAATGTAAGCGGAGACAGCTTATTTCTGAGTTATTTTGACGGAAGCTATTGCATGCAAATCCGTGTCAAAGTAAAAAACAATGAGTTTAACGGAAATTTCTACACGGGATTAGCAGGGAAAAGAAATTTGAAAGCAACATTAGATCCTAAAGCTAGCTTACCTGATCTAAAAAAAGTAACTTATTTAAAACCTGGATTTGATCGCATCGATTTCACATTACCAGATCCGGATGGACAAACGATACGTCTTCAAGATGCAAGATTTAAAGGCAAAGTAGTAGTCATCGAATTGATGGGATCCTGGTGTCCTAATTGCATCGATGAATCCAGATTTCTAGGCCCTTACTATAAAAAAAATAAAGATAAAGGTTTAGAAGTCATAGGTTTATCCTTTGAATATTCAGATGATATAAAAATCTCAGGACCCAAAATCAAAAACTTCATTCGTAAAATTGGTATCCCTTATCCGATTGTATTGGCGGGTACTCCCGAAGATGCTACCATTGGAAAAGTATTGCCAATGTTGCATAAAATAAATGGATATCCTACGACCTTCATTATTGATAAACAAGGAAAAGTGCGTGAAATTCATACCGGTTTTTCTGGACCGGGAACTGGCGTTTACTACACGGATTGGATTCAGGAATTTGACAAAACGATTCAGGCACTTCTACTTGAAAAACCATGAAAATTAATACCCTTATTTTAGCTATATTCCTTTGCCTTCCTTTAAAAAATGTAGCACAAAAACCAACAAAAAAAATACATTGGAAAGCTCCTGTAGCACTAGGCGTGGCTAGTTTACTGTTGTACAATTCTTCCGCCAAGGATGCCCAAAGGACGCTCTACAGAGACAATTTTTCGAGTTTCTCCACTAAGTTGGATAACGTATTGCAATACACCCCAACAATCTTGAATGTTGGCCTCTCAGCCTTCGGAATGAAGACAAAAAATACGAGAGCAGATCGCTTAGGAATGTTTGTAATAGGTTCAGGAATGTATGTAATTGCGACACAAGGTTTAAAATATGCCATCAATGAAACTAGACCCAATGGAAGCGAACATTCATACCCCTCAGGTCACACAGCTACTGCTTTTTTCGGTGCCACCCTTCTTGCGAAGGAATATGGGGAAAATTATCCGTGGATTGCTGTAAGCGGATATACCTTAGCCGGAACAACGGCCATATTAAGATTAGCAAATAACCAACATTGGGCAAGTGATGTTTTGATGGGTGCTGGAATAGGCATTGCCTCTGCTGAAATGGCTAGTTTCCTTTATCCTAAAATAAAAACTAAGATTTTTGAAGCGAAATCGGCTTGGAATTTTGAACCACAAATTGCCCCTAATTATTACGTGGCCAGATTAAATTATTCGTTTTAAACAAGTAATAAATACGTAGCAGCACCCGCAAAATATCCCAATAGGGCCAAAATCCCGATCTTTTTAGCATACCAAATAAAATCGATTTTTTCCATTCCCATCACGGCTACTCCTGCAGCTGAGCCAATAATTAAAATACTTCCTCCGGTACCCGCACAAAAAGCCAAATATTCCCACATGGTATGGTCCAACGGGAAATCCGTTAAATGATACATTCCCATCGTGGCAGCCACAAGGGGCACATTATCCACAACTGAAGAAGCTAGGCCAATGATCGTCACGATAAGGTATTGATTCCCTAAGGTATTTTCGAGGAAAACAGCTAAAGACTCCAAATACCCAAAGGATTCTAAGGCACCGATAGCCAGTAAAATACCTAGGAAGAAAAGCACGCTAGACGTGTCTACTTTGCTTAGAGCGAAGCCAACGGTATAAGGTTTTTTGGTAGCTTCATCTTTGTCCGAATGCAAAATTTCAGATAGGATCCAGACAATCCCTAAACCTAATAAAATCCCCATATAAGGCGGCAGGTGAGTGATTGACTTAAAGATAGGCACGCCTAATAAGCTAGCTACTCCAGCAAAAAGCATGATTTTCCCCTCCTTTTCTTCTGCTTGACTTAAGGCTGGAAGGGCATGTGGCTCACCTAATTTTTCATTGCGAACCCAATAAGATCCTACGGCCAATGGGACCAATAACGAAATTAAAGAAGGTAAGAATAAAACCTTAATAATGCCTAAAGCTGATATCTGACCACCAATCCAAAGCATGGTCGTTGTGACATCACCGATCGGAGACCATGCACCTCCGGCATTTGCCGCTATGACCACCATACCCACAAAATATTTCCTCGTTTTAGTATCTGAAATTAATTTACGCAAGAGAGTCACCATCACAATGGCAGTCGTCAAATTATCCAAAGCTGCTGAAATGAAAAAGGTAACTATCCCAACAATCCACAATAATTTGGCCGAATTTTTTGTCTGTATTAATTGGTTCACAAATCTGAAACCCTGATGCGCATCGATTAACTCCACCAAAGTCATCGCGCCTAAAAGAAAAAATAAAATCTCAGAAGTACTTCCCAAATGGTGTGAAAGTTGGCCCAATTCGCCCTCCCCCTTCACCAAAGCAAATACCACCCAAACAAGGACTCCAGTCAATAAAGCAGTTGCCGTTTTATTGATTTTTAATGGATGTTCAAATGCAATAGCTAGATAGCCTATTGCAAAAATGATGACTGAAATTATTTCCATAGGTATAAATATAAAAAAAGAAAGCCAGAGATTCTACTCTGGCTTTCTTAAATATTACATTAAATGATTCTATTTTAATTTAGCTACGGCTACTTTAATTCGCTCACAGGCTTCCTCCAATTGTTCATCGGCCGCCGCAGTGGAAATACGCATGCAATCAGGCGCCCCAAAACCAGAACCCGCAACTGTGGCTACAAAAGCATCCATCAACAACCAAGTACAAAAATCATCTGAATCCTTGATCGTTGTTTTGCCATCTGATTTACCAAAATAATAAGAAATATCAGGAAAAGCATAAAACGCTCCATCAGGCATATTCACTTTAAAACCAGGTATTTCTCTTAATTTACCCACCACTAATTTTCTACGACGATCGTAGGCTTCCTTCATCTCATGCGCATGATCTAAAGGACCATTAAATGCAGCAACAGATGCTTTTTGTGCAATAGAGTTGGTTCCCGAAGTCACTTGACCCTGCAATTTTTCTACTCCATCAGCAATCCATTTGGCTGCGGCAATGAATCCAATTCTCCAACCCGTCATCGCATGACCTTTCGCCACTCCATTGACTGTAATAACGCGTTCTTTTATTTCAGGAATTGATCCGATTGAAAAGTGACCCCCCTGTGTGAAGTTGATGTACTCATAAATCTCATCCGCTAAAACAAAAATCTTTTCATGACGAGCCACTACATTGGCGATATCCCTTAATTCCGATTCAGTATAGACTGAGCCTGTTGGGTTATTAGGTGATGAAAACATCACCATTTTAGTTTTTGGCGTTATAGCAGCTTCAAACTGCTCTGCTGTCACTTTAAAATTATTGTCAAAAGCACCTTGCACAAGCACCGATTTTCCCTCGGCCAACTTCACCATCTCAGAATACGACACCCAATAGGGCGAGAAAATAATGACTTCATCACCCGGATTAATTAATGCCGCAATGGCATTAGCTAACGAATGCTTCGCACCGGTCGAAACCACAATATTTTCTGAACCCCACTCTAAATTATTATCCCGCTTCAATTTATTGGCAATCGCCATACGTAAATCAGGATAACCTGCTACTGGAGAATATCCGTGAAATCCATCATCGATGGCTTTTTTTGCCGCATCACAGATGTGAGCTGGTGTTTTAAAATCTGGCTCGCCGACCGATAAACTAATTACTTGATGACCCTGAGAGGCAAGTTCACGAGCTTTTTTTGTCATCCCTAACGTGGAAGACTCTTCTAATGCTTGAATGCGTTTAGCTAATAAAGAAACTGACATAAGTTGATTTGAACTATAACTGATAATTTGTGCAAAAATACCCTTAAAAATCCTGAATAACTAATAAAAATTACAAAAAAGGACTTAGGTTAATTGGCTCAATTTTGCATAAATACCCTTTTTGTTAGCCATCAATTCAAGGTGAGTACCCCTTTCTACCATATTTCCTTGATCCATCACCAGTATTTGATCCGCATGCTGAATAGTACTCAAACGATGTGCGATGACAAGCACAGTCCGATTTTTCATTAAATTTCCCAGGGCGGCTTGAACTAATTTTTCGGATTCATTGTCAAGCGCGCTCGTAGCTTCATCCAAAATCAAAATGGGGGGATTTTTCAAAACAGCTCTAGCGATGGAAATCCGTTGGCGCTGGCCACCAGATAATTTGGATCCACGGTCGCCTATAATAGTCTGATATCCATCAGCGCTCTCGGAAATAAATTCGTGGGCATTGGCAATTTTTGCAGCAGCTTCCACTTCGCTGATCGTTGCCTCTGTTCCAAAAGCAATGTTGTTAAAAATTGTATCATTGAACAATACAGATTCTTGGGTAACGATACCCATTAAGCCTCTTAAATCATCTAAGGGGATGTGTTTTATATCATGCCCATCAATCTTTACTTGGCCTAGAGTTGGATCATAAAACCGTGGAAGCAGATCGGCTAAAGTGGACTTGCCTCCTCCAGAAGCACCTACAAGAGCAATAGTTTGTCCTTTGGGGATATCAAAACTAATGTCATGTAAGATTTCCCTTCCTGGCGTATATTCAAAACCAACCTGTTCGAATGAAATTTTATCTTTAAAATCTTTCAAAGAAACGATCGGCTCAATCACGTTAATTTGAGGTGTTGTATCCAGAATTTCAATGATTCGATCTGCTGAAGCGATGCCTCTTTGAATTCCAGAAAATGCGTCTGCAATAGCCTTAGCGGGTCGCATAACTTGAGAAAATGTGGCAATAAAGGCGATAAAAGTAGATGCACTTAATTCCCCTTCTCCAGAAATAACCAAACTACCTCCGTACATTAAAATACCTGTAACGACTAAAACTCCAAGCGTTTCCGAAACGGGAGAAGTAAGTTCTTGTCGGAATACCATTTTCAACAAAGAATGACGATACTTTTGATTTCCTTCCCCAAATCGCTCATCCATCATTTTTTCAGCCCTAAATGCCTTAACCACTCGCATCGCACCAAAAATCTCATCCAATAAGCTGATCAAACCACTCAAATGCTGCTGAACTTCCCCTGCAGCTCTACGTAAACGCCGGGTGATTGTAGCTATAACACCTCCTGAAAGAGGTAAAATAAGTAAAGAGAATAAGGTCAATTTCACTGACATGCTGGCCAGAAAAACAAAAAATAGGATTAACGTGAAAATTTCTTTGAAGGTCGCGGTAAAGGCGCGGCCGATACTATTTTCTACCTCTTGAACGTCCGTGGTCAACCTCGACATGAGATTTCCCTTTTTCTGTTCTGTAAAATAACTCAAGTCCAAGCGAATAGCTCGTTGGAAAACGGCTTGTCTCAAAGATGCAATGGTATCCGCTTCTACCGTTTTTAAAACTCTTTGAGAAAAATACCTAAAAATATTAGCCAAGACTACGGAGATCATAATCGCTCCGCAAGCATACTTTAAAGCACCTAAGCGACCAAATTGTTCCAATGAACCATAAAAATAATGGTTAAACAAAAATGAAAAATAATGTGGGCTAAGTGAAAAATCAGGAATCGTCCGGTATATTTGAACGTTAGCTTCCGATGCTTGATTAAATAAAACATTCAGCAATGGAATCAATAAAGTGAAATTTAAAATCCCAAATAAGCTGCCTAATAAAGAAAATCCAAAATACGGAAAAACATATTTACGGATAGAGACAGCATAGGATAATAAACGGAAATATGTTTTCAACGTTAAATATTTTGGAAATCCGCCTCAAATTACGACAATTTTCAGGATAAAAGTAAAAATTCTTAGCCCACAAATTGAGGGTGCATTCATTAATTTCCGTCGTCAATGGACGCATCACCTACCTAGATAAATTCTAGGCTGGGATAGTCTCGGACCAAAAAACTTGCGACTTAAACAAATGGATGCAGTCCAAGTACGCTTCGTGATTGATCGGTATCATTCAGCCACTTCTAAAACCGTAGCCAATACATACCCTTCTTCAAAGGCACGAATTACATAAGGAAGAAATGACTCAGCTGGTGGATAAAGTCTACCCAAAAGCTACCTTGACCAATTAGCAAATGAGCAAGGACATCATGAAACAGTTTATTGTTAATCCCATGGGTAAGTAGCAAGTAGAAGTTCACTTTGTAACGGTTACTTTTTTTGTAAAGAAATACGAATTGTACTTGTGGATAGTATATTTTAACGTGACTAATTCGGTAACCAAGAAGCTGCAGCATTTGAAGAAGCTTCTTCGTATTTACTTTCAGGTTTTGCGATGCTTTTAAAATACATATTTCCAATGCCAAAACCCAATTATATTGTTGGTTTAGCTCATGCAATCTTTCTTGTACTTTATATCGTTTTTCTTTTTCAAGTTTCATTTTTACATCACTTGAGCATACTCAAAACGTTTATGCTTTTTTATTTCCTTAATGCTTTTTGGTACTTTTTAGACGATTTAATCAATATGAGGCTCAAATTAAATTCAAAGGAATTTTCACATTCAAGCATTCAACTCTAATAATTTACCGGCTTAATTTTCATACGAGCTTTATTTTTTTCCAACATACATTCTCAGGGCATTCAAAGCATAAATTTATCATATCAAATTATTATCTTATTTTTGACCAATAGGCACAGTTTAAAATGGATTTTAAAGGAAATTAATGCTCCGGAATCTATTCTAGATACCCGGCAACACTTTAATGATTGTATATGAAGTATGCGTTATTTAAACTAAAAATAATTACTGAATTGATAGCTGCATTGCTATTGATGTACGTTGTTGTGAGAGTTATTTTTATTTATAATGTTTCTAGTACTGCTGGAGAACATATTTCTTTTTCAAATTATCTAATTTACATTTGGAACGGCCTTCGTTTTGACATTGCTGGTTTAAGTGTTTTAAATAGTTTATTTATTTTATTATATTTTTTTCCACACGGTTTCACCGAGTCTAAGTGGATGAAAAGTGGTTCTCTTTATCTATTTATCATTACCAATGCACTGGGATTATTAGTGAGTATTGGTGACATTGTTTATTATCCCTACGTTCAAAAAAGATTACAGGCAGATACATTTTTGTATTTAACAGGAGAAAAGGGGGATGACGTTTACACGATTTTACCCATTTTTATTCTAGGGAATTGGCCTTTGATATTGTTATTTTTATTGATGCTTTTTGTTAAAATTAAATATTCTAAACGCATTTTAGGAAGGGCAATTCATCTACCCCTACATGTAAAGGATTATTTAGTAGCTACTGTTTCCTATCTACTATTAATTGGCTTTTGTGTTTTAGGGATAAGAGGAGGGGGGCAAATGAAACCATTGGATATCATTCATGCTTCTGAAATGGTTCCGGCAAAAGAAGTACAATACATTTTAAATACACCATTTACGATTACCAAGACATTGGATAAGTGGTCATTGTCTCCTGTAAATTATTTTCCCATGGAGGCTTATTCGTCTTGTGAATTACCAATTTTTGTTCCAACAACAAAAGATAAATTTGAAGCTAAAAATGTAGTTATCATTATTGTTGAGAGTTTGTCTAAGAGTTATTTGAGTCATTTTAATGGAACTAGCGAAACCCCATTTTTAGATTCTCTTTTTAGTAAAAGCATAGTATTTAACAATGCATATGCCAATGCAAAGGAATCTATCCAAGGAATACCTGCGGTGGTGGCAAGCATCCCCTCCTGGCAGGATGACTCATATATATTTTCTCAATATGCTAATAATCAAGTTCAATCGATAGCAAGTTTATTAAAGCCTTATGGCTATCAGTCCTATTTTTTTCATGGTGCCGGCAAAGGATCTATGGGATTTGATGCTTTTACTGCTTCTGTTGGGTTTGATACCTATGTCGCAAAAGAAGATTATCCCAATAAGGATGAATTTGATGGTGCATGGGGCATATGGGATGAACCCTTTTTACAATATATGAATACTCAAATTAGTAAAGAAAAAAAACCTTTTGTTTCCGTGATGTTCACCCTTAGCAATCATCACCCATATAGTATTCCTGCAAAATATGGCAATCGTTTTAAAATAAAGGGCCACCCAATTAATACCACTGTAAATTATACCGATTTTGCCTTAAAACAGTTCTTTGAAAAAGCAAAAAAAGAAGCTTGGTTTAATCATACCTTATTTGTAATCACGGCTGATCATACCGGTCCTAATACAGGCGTTAATTTGACCAATAAAAAAGATATGTCAATTCCTATTGTTTTTTACCAACCCCACAGTAGTTTGATAGGCGAAAGGGATGATGTGGCCAATCAAATTGACGTAATGCCTTCAATTTTGGATATCCTACATTATAATAAGCCTTATTATTCATTAGGCAAATCACTTTTCAAAAATGATTGCAATAGGTATAGTATCAATTATAAAGGGGGGCTTTATCATTGTTACAGTAAAGAATATTGTT
>CANHXO010000063.1 GCA_947464595.1 Cytophagaceae bacterium | reverse complement strand
GTTGGTTAGTGCATATATGTTTGATAATCAGTGGGAGAAGGCCTGGTACCAACGAAGGGCCTTGGATATGCGCTTTAAAAACGAACAAGGTAAGCGGCTTTTGGAATTTGCCACGTATATTTTCCAAAGTCAGCAGTGGTCATTGGCCAGTACTATTTTGGATTATTTGATTAAGGCATATCCGAGTTCAAACCAAAGACTACGTTGGCAACAAATGTCCATAGCTGCTCGTGAGCAAATTGTTATTGGAAAAGAAAAACCAGATGCAAGAGAAGTGAGGAGTTTAATCAATGCATATCAAAGATTGAGAAATGAGCGGGGGGATTTAGCTATTTCATTAAGCAGCTATTGGCAGGAAGCAAAACTGTATGCGTATCAATTAAAACAATTGGATTCTGCTGTATTGGTTTTGAACAAGGGCATTTTGTTATCTCAGAGTGACAATAATTTACAAGCACAGATGAAATTAGAGTTAGGGGATATTCTGACATTTAAAGAAAAAAAGTATGATGCATTAATTCAATATGCCCAAGTGGAAAAGCAAGTTAAAGATTCGCCTTTGGCTTATGAGGCAAAAATCAAAACGGCCAAATTATATTTTTATACCGGTGATTTTGAATTGGCCAAAGAGTTAGCCGATATTTTAAAACAAGGAACCCAAAGAGAAATAGCTAATGATGCATTGGAGTTGAGCTTGTTAATTGAAGACAATACGGGCATAGATTCGTTGGAATTGGGATTAAAAGAATTTGCCAAAATCCGCTTTCTGTATGATCAAAAAAGGTGGGAGGAGGGCGATGCTTTGTTGGGACTTTTGGCTGGCCAAAATAAGCAAGAAAGCCTGCAGGATGATATTTTATATTTGAGGGCCACACGAGCCAGACAAAAGGGTGATTATGTGCTTGCAAGGGAAATGTATGAGGAAATTTACAAAAAGTTTCCAGACGATATTTATGGGGACGATGCCCTTTTTTACTATTTAACGCTATCTGATTCGTCAATTACCGAGCCATTTATGTTGTTTTTGAAAAAATACCCAAGCAGTTTACATATAAGTGATGTGCGGTCCATGTTAAACAATCCAAAAAAATAATTTAATAGTACTATTTTGGTTCAGTGCAAACCATTAACTTTGATTTAAAATCTATTTAAATATGTCAACAAACCATAACATAACGCGGGTTTTCGATTTGTTAAAACCATTGGAAACTCATCAGATTCCTGATTTATTTTGTCAAAAGCGAGACGGAGAATGGAGAAAATACGGTAGCGCCGAAACGCTTGAAAATATCCAGAGTATCGCATTGGGCTTGTTGGAACTAGGATTAAAACCGGGCGAAAAAGTCGCCATTATTTCGGGAAATAGACCTCATTGGAATTTTGTTGATTTTGCCACTCAAATTATTGGGGGGGTAACGGTACCCATTTATCCCACCATCACGATTGAAGATTATGAATTTATTTTTGAAAATGCTGAAGTAAAATTTGTGTTTGTTGAGGGGGAAGACTTGTACTTTAAAGCAAAGGAGGCCTCGAAGAAAAATAAAGGCGTAAAAGAAATCTTCACTTTTGACCCTGTAGAGGATGCGAAGTCTTGGTCTACCGTGAAAGAAAAGGGTGAAGGAAAAGATCCGGCCGTTTTACAAAAATTGATGGACGCCGTTAAGCCCGAAGACTTACTTACCTTGATTTATACTTCTGGTACGACAGGTAGGCCCAAAGGAGTTATGTTGACGCATCACAATATTGTTAGCAACATAAAATCTACTGACCGAGGAAATTATTTTGGCTTAATGGATGGCGATAGAACCTTAAGCTTTTTGCCTTTGTGTCATATTTATGAGCGCACGACGATTTATGTTTATTTGTTTTATCGCGCATCGACATACTATGCAGAGAGCATGGAAACCATTGCAGATAATATCAGGGAGGTTAAACCGACCATGTTTACTTCGGTGCCCCGATTATTAGAAAAGATTTATGATAAAATCATGGCGAAGGGCAACGAGCTTACGGGGATCAAAAGAACCTTATTTTTCGGCGCCATTGAGTTTGGTTTAAGTTATGACCCAATGAAAAAATTGGGGCTTATCGACTCGTTAAAGCTAGCGCTTTATCGAAAATTGATATTTAGCAAATGGAAAGAGGCCCTGGGTGGCCGCGTAAGGCTCATTGCCTCGGGCTCTGCCGCTTTACAGCCGCGTTTGTCTCGGGTTTTTTGGGCTGCGGGAATCCCCATTTCGGAGGGATATGGTTTAACAGAAACCTCGCCTATTATATCGATTTCCAAAGTAAATCCGCCCGATTTTCAGGTGGGTTGTGTGGGATCTGTTTTAGATTGTGTGGAAGTTAAAATTGCGGAAGATGGCGAAATTTTAGCCAAAGGAGATTCTATCATGCCGGGGTATTATAAAAATCCGGAGGCAACAGCCGAGGCGATCGACAAGGATGGTTGGTTCCATACGGGCGACATCGGTATTTTTGTGGATGGCAAATACTTAAAGATAACGGATCGCAAGAAAGAGATTTTCAAAACATCGGGAGGAAAATATGTGGCACCTCAATTGGTCGAAAATAAATTAAAGGAATCATCTTTTATTGAACAATGTATGGTGACAGGTGAAGGACAAAAATTCCCTTCGGCATTGATTATTCCTGAATTTACGGCCTTGGGTGTTTGGTGTAAGCAACAAGAAATTAATGCAAATACCCCTCAAGAGATGATTGCTAATAAAAAGGTCATCGCAAAAATGGAAGAAGAGGTTTTGATGACGATGGCGTCGGTGGCTAAATATGAACAAGTAAAGAAATTTGTTTTATTGCCTCGCTTGTTTACCATTTCAGACGGTGAGATTACGCCTACATTAAAATTAAAGCGGAAGCAAATTTATGCGAAGCATGAAGCGGCCATTTTAGAGCTGTATAAATAAAAAAGTTTTAGGAGGGCCCAATAAATAAATTTGATTGTGTCGCTGTCCTCTTTTTTTGTAATTTTGCCCCTTATAACTAGGGGCGCTTGATCTTACAGGCCGTCTTAAAATTAATTTTTATGTCTCAAAAACAAAAAATAGCACTTGTTACAGGTATTACAGGGCAAGATGGTGCTTATTTAGCGGAATTATTATTGTCTAAAGGCTATGTGGTTCACGGAATTAAAAGAAGAAGTTCTTTAATTAACACAGGTCGAATAGATCATATTTACGAAGACCCCCATGTGGATTCGTCTAATTTCCATTTACATTATGGGGATTTAAGTGATTCAACAAATATTATTCGAATTATTCAGGATGTGCAACCGGATGAGATTTATAATTTGGGCGCGATGTCACACGTGAAGGTTTCTTTTGATGAGCCTGAATATACTGCTCAGGTGGATGGAATAGGAACACTTCGTATTTTAGAGGCCGTACGTTTGTTGGGCCTAACGAAAAAAACAAAGATTTATCAGGCGTCTACGTCCGAATTATATGGTTTAGTGCAGGAGGTTCCACAATCAGAAAAAACACCATTTTACCCTCGTTCTCCGTATGCGGTCGCTAAAATGTATGGGTATTGGATCACGGTAAATTACCGTGAGGCATATGACATGTTTGCGGTCAACGGAATTTTGTTTAATCATGAATCACCCTTACGTGGGGAGACGTTTGTGACGCGTAAAATTACGAGAGGTGTTTCGCAGATTGCTTTGGGCCAACAAGATAAAATTTACTTAGGTAATTTGGATGCGAAGCGGGATTGGGGCCATGCCAAAGATTATGTGGAGGCGATGTGGTTAATTTTGCAACAGGAAAAGCCAGAGGATTTTGTGATTGCGACGGGCATTACGACAACGGTCCGGGATTTTATCAATATGGCTTTTGGCGAAGTGGGCATCGAGGTCGAATTTACGGGAGAGGGTGTGAATGAGATAGCTAAGGTGGTCAAATGTACAAATCCACTTTATCAGGTTGATATAGGGAAAGAAGTAGTGGCTGTTGACCCACGTTATTTCCGCCCAACAGAAGTAGAATTGTTGATTGGTGATCCGACAAAGGCGAAGCAGCAATTAGGTTGGACCCTAAAATATGATTTACCTGCATTAGTGAAAGACATGATGACTTCAGACATCCAATTATTTACAAAATAGAGATGAATCCATCCATTGCGATTATAGGTTTGGGCTATGTGGGCTTTCCGTTAGCAGTGGAGTTTGGAAAACAATATCCAACCCTGGGTTTTGATATCGACGCTACGCGTATTTCGGAATTAAATCGGGGATATGATCGAACCCAGGAGGTAAGCGATGCCCAATTAAAGGCTTCGGCTCACTTAAAATTTTCTTCTGAATTAACGGATTTGTCGGCTTGTAATACGTTCATTGTCACCGTTCCTACCCCCATTGACCATTTTAAAAAACCGGATCTAGGGCCCCTATTAAAGGCTTCCGAGATGATCGGCCAAGTATTGAAAAAGGGTGATTTGGTGATTTATGAGTCAACGGTCTATCCGGGTTGTACCGAGGAAGACTGCGTACCGGTGTTGGAAAAACAATCTGGTTTAACATTTAATCAAGATTTCTTTTGTGGCTACTCGCCGGAGCGTATTAACCCTGGTGACAAGGTCAATACCTTAACAAAAATCAAAAAAGTTACTTCAGGGTCCACGCCCGAAATAGCCGAATGGGTGGATCAGCTATATCGATCTATCATCTTGGCTGGAACACATAAAGCGTCATCAATAAAAGTAGCTGAAGCGAGCAAGGCAATTGAAAATGCACAGCGCGACGTCAATATTTCTTTTGTAAATGAGTTGGCCTTGATTTTTGATCGCATGGGCATAGACACATCAGAGGTGTTAGAGGCGGCGGGGACTAAATGGAATTTTCTAAATTTTAAACCTGGATTGGTGGGCGGGCATTGCATTGGAGTGGATCCCTATTATTTGCTGCATAAATCAGAAAGTTTGGGTTATTATCCTCAGGTTATTTTATCGGGCCGAAGGGTTAATGACAACATGGGCCTGTTTGTGGCGAATAAATTAGTTAAGTTATTAATTCAAAAAGGCAAAAAAATTGGGGGTGCCAAGACATTAATGTTGGGCATTACCTTTAAAGAGAACTGCCCTGATATTCGAAATTCTCGCGTAGTCGATATTTATCGGGAGCTACGGGATTTTGGGATGGTAGTGGATGTGTATGATCCATGGGCAAACAAATCCGAGGTTAAAAAGGAGCATGGCATTGAATTAGTTGGTGAGTTGGGGGCCAACTACGATGCGATTGTTTTAACGGTTGCCCATCAAGAGTTTTTAACCTTGCCTTTTGCGAGCTTAAAAGCAGAAAACGGAATAATCTTTGACATTAAATCAGTATTGGATAGAACTTTGGTTGACGCAAGGTTATAAAGTAGGAATCGATGGCATGGTATGCGGTATATACAAAATCTCGGATGGAGAAAAAAGTTTCTTTGCGTCTGCAAGAAGCAGGAATAGAGAGTTATTGCCCCGTAACTAAGCGTAAAAAGCAGTGGTCTGATCGCAAAAAGATTGTTGAAGAGGTATTATTTCGTTCTTATGTTTTTGTGAATATAGACTTGGTTACTCAGGGTGCAACGGTCAGGAAAACATTAGGGGTCGTTAATTTTGTGTATTGGTTACACAAACCCGCGGTGGTGCAGGATAATGAAATTATAGCCATCCAACAATTTTTATCGGATCACGTCGAGGTTTCTGTGGTAGGAGATTCAGCGGTTAAGGTAGGAGATTTTATTACGATCGACACAGGTCCACTGAAAGGTCAAACCGCCGAAGTAATGGGATTAAAAAACAAGAATGAGGTTCGACTGCGCATAGACAGCCTGGGTTTTGAGTTGGTGGCTAATTTAAGTCATGGATAAATTTCATATATTTGATTTTCAAAAAAAGGAATGTTAAAAAAAGCAAAAGGTATGTTGGAGAAGAAAGCGGGCATTTTTTCGATTCTTTTTGTATTTTGTTTTTCCGCGTTTGGTCAAAGAGCTTCTGCGCCCATGTTTTCTTTTGGCGGAGGCTATTCATCTAGCAATTATACCCCATTTTGGCTGCGGGCCAATCAGTTTGGCGCAGTGCCCACAGAAGAGAATTACTTGAATGTCGGCGGATCAACGTATGTGGACTACCGAAAGGGAAAAAAGATGGATTGGGGATTAGGGGCTTCAGCTAGGTTAAATTTGGGCGATACTAAAGCCGATTTATTAGTTCAGGAAGCTTATTTAAAAGGGAAATGGGGCATTTTTGAATTATCAGCCGGAAGGAAAAAGTATATTCAAGGGCTGGTCGACTCCACATTAAGTTCGGGCTCTTATATTTTTTCTGGAAATTCCCTTCCTATGCCCAAAATAGAAATAGTGGTCAACGAATACTGGCACCCCAAATTTTTGTCGGGCCATTTAGGCTTCAAGGGCAATTTTGTTCATGGCTTTTTCGAGCAAGGCAGACAAAATATTTCTCAAGTTTATTTACACCAAAAGTCATTATATGGTCGAATAGGGAAACCTAATTGGCCTTTAAAGTTTTATGGCGGGTTTAATCACCAGGTACAATGGGGAGGAACAAGAAGGTATTTAAAAAATTATAAACCTAGTAATGGAGGGATACCAACAAATATACTAAAGGATTATTTTAACGTAGTTATTGCGAAATCGTTAGCTGGAGCAGGAGGAGATACGGCTACTTATGGATTTAATGAGGGCTTTAATCGATTGGGCAATCATTTGGGCTCATTGGACGTAGGGATGGAAATAGATGGAAATTTCGGAAAGCTATTTTTTTATCGACAAAGCGTATATGAAGATGGCTCTTTGTATTATGGAAACAATATTACAGATGGTTTACATGGAATAGCCTTTAGTTCTAAACGAAAAAGGGGTTTAGTAAAAATCGTATTTGAATACCTTAATACAACTTCACAAGGAGGGGACGAATTCTATGAAAGATTCAACGTTAGAGGACGGGATAATTATTTTAATAATTCAATTTATCCTGAAGGTTGGACTTATATGGGAAAAGGAATGGGAACACCATTGATGACCTTAGATGCTGAAACTGATTTAAATGAGGGGAAAGGTATTTATTTTGATAATAATCGAGTAGAAACATTTTATGTAGGAGCTGAAATGCTGGTAGGAGAAAATCACCTTTTGTTTCGAGGAAGCCTAAGTAATTCACACGGTAATTTTGGGTCTGTATATATTCCGGTTAAAAAGCAAATCGCCTTGGGTCTTCAGTGGCAACGGCAAATTTTTGTTTTTGGACAGGACGCATTTTTATCGGCCAATATCGGCGCGGATTTGGGGTCTTGGAAAAAAGATTTGATAGGGACTAATTTCACCCTTTCGGTACCCCTTAATTAATCATTACCCAAAAAACAGGTAACTCACGCCTACGGCAGTGATGATTCCCACGAGGTCGGCAAATAATCCTGCCCACAAAGTATAGCGAATGTTTTTCACTTGGACCGAGCCAAAATATAGCGCTACGACATACAAGATCGTTTCAGCGGAACCTTGAAAAACACAGGCAAGTCTACCCACAAACGAATCTGGGCCAAAAGTCTTCATGGTATCGATCATCATTGCTCGGGATCCACTTCCACTGATGGGATGCAAAAGCGCGGTGGGCATCGCATCGGTAAACCGATTGTCTAGATTGGTTTGTGCGACAAGCCACTTCATGCCATCTACGACAAATCCGAGTGCCCCTGAATTGCGGAGGCATGAAATGGCCACAAGCATGCCTACCAAGTAAGGAATTATTTTAACGGAGGTCTCAAAACCCCCTTTGGCCCCCTCGACAAAAGTTCCAAAAATATCGATCTTTTTCCGAAAGGCTGCCGCGATAAAAGAGAAGATTAAAAGAAACAAAATACCGTTGCTAAAGACTTTAGATTGAATCTCGATGGACTCTTTAGGCAATTGGCTAAAGTACCATAAAATCCCTCCTAAAATAAAGGTTAGGCCAGAGATCCAAGCGAAGAGTACGGGCTCAAAAAGCTTGATTTTTTGCTTGATAGATACCACAATCAAACCCGTCATCGTTGTGGCATAGGTGGCCATCAGACAGGGTATAAATACGTCAGAAGCATCCTGTGCCCCATAAATGGCGCGTTGGGCCATGATGCTCAAAGGAATTAAAACGGGTCCTGCACTATGCAAAACCAAAAACATGATTTGGGCATTGGATGCGGTTTCCTTGACAGGATTTATCTCTTGTAGCCCCTGCATCGCTTTTAGTCCAAAGGGCGTTGCCGCATTGTCGAGTCCCAATAAATTAGCTGAAAAGTTCATAATCATTTGGCCATGAACGGGATGGTCTTGGGGTATTTCAGGAAAAAGTCGGGTAAAAAAGGGCTTAATTCTTCGGGCTAAAAAATGAATGGCACCGGCCTTTTCTCCTATTTGTAAAATGCCCATAAAAAAGGTCATGACGCCAGCGAGTGGTAGGGCTATTTTCATCACGGCCATTTCGGCAGAATCGAACATGCCGTCGACCAGAATTTTGAAAATTTCGGTGTTGCCAAAAAACAAAAATTGTATGATGGCTATAAAAAAGGCGACACCAAAAAACAAAAACCAAATCCAATTTAAAGCCATGCGCAAAAGGGAATAGTAAAATTTGGCTAAATTTAGGGAAATTCTACATTTTCTAATGATTCGATTCGCAAACTTCTTGGTATTTATTGTTTTTGCCCTCTGCACTTCTCCTTTGATGCATGCTCAGTCTTGTTCCTATGAAATGGCGATGGAAAAACAAGGCTTGTTGGAAATTACAAAATCGGTTCCAGGGGTTAACGTTCAGTTAAAATATGCGACTCAAGATAATTTTATGAAGCGCGATGTCTATGGTTGTTTACAGCATGGATATTTACAAAAAGAAGTGGTTGCCATGCTGAAAAAAGCTCAAAAGTCCTTGGAATCGATGAAGCCAGGCTATCATTTATTGGTTTATGATGCGGCTAGGCCCTTATCGATCCAGTGGATTTTATGGAACACATTGACACAGTATCCTCCCAAGATCCGGAAAAATTATGTGGCTGATCCCCGCGAACATTCGATTCATAATTATGGAAGTGCGATTGATTTAACTGTCGCGGATGAAAAGGGAAATGCCTTAGACATGGGAACTAAGTTTGATTTTTTTGGCGAATTGGCTTATCCGTCTAAAGAGCAGGAGCTTTTGGCAAAAAATAAATTGTCGAAGAAAGCGTATGAAAATCGACAGATTTTGAGAAATGCCATGAAGTCCGCGGGGTTTATGCCGATCGAATATGAATGGTGGCATTTCAATGCATTTTCACGTGCTGAGGCAAAAAGGCGATACCAAGTAGTGCAATAAATCAGGCTTTTTATCCTGATTGCTTGCCGTTTATCCAAAAATCAGTTTTTAGGCAAACCAAAATTCGTAACATTGCAGAAATATATTGAAAGAGATGCATATAAATAAGATTTTCATAGGGACTTTCCTTTTGGCCATCGTTTCCTTTATGGTCAATGGCCAAACGGCTATTCAGGGAAATGCCAAATTAACTAAACTTACCTTGACCCAAGCGGTGGAGACGGCCTTGCAGCATAATCTAAATGTAAGGTCTTACGAGGTTAATTTGCAGAATGCAGAGTTGACGTACCAACAAGCGAAATATAACCAATTGCCAAGTATCAATGGAAATATGAATCAGGCGGCGAGTTTTGGTCGGTCGATCAATCCTTACACGAATGGGTATGATTCACGAAATATCAATTATTACAATGTGGGCTTGAATGCCAATCTTTTGTTGTTCAATGGGGGCCAATTGAAAAATAGTATTTCTCAGAGTGACTTTAATTTAAAGGCGACGCGGGAGGATTTGGTGTCTATTCGCGAAAATATTTCATTGCAAGTAGCTTTGGCATATTTATCAATTTTAAATGCGGAGGACCAATTAAGTATTGCTAAAACTCAAACGGAGATAACGAAATTACAAATTGATCGAACGGAGAAATTAGTTCGTGCGGGTTCATTAGCTAACTCGAGTTTGTTGGATTTAAAGGCTACGTTGGCCAACGAGGAATCAAACCTGGTCACCTTTCAAAGTAATTTGGACATCAATAAGTTAACCCTCTTGCAGTTATTGAATGACTCGAGTATACAGCAATTTGAGCTGGAGCGTATCCAAGTTCCGGTACCGAGCACGAAGGCATATGATGTTAGTATTTCGGATATTTATACGAAGGCCTTGTCGGCCCAACCATTAATTCGTGCCGCAGATTTTCGGGTACAGGGAGCTGCTAAAAGCATTGAAGTGGCTAAGGCCTTTCGCCTACCAAGTATTTCTTTGAATGGGAGTTGGTCTGCCAATCAATCCAATGCTTTAAAATCAGTTGAAGTATTGGGCTCTCAGACTGTTAATTTGGGCAATGTAGTGATAGGCGGACAAAATTATCCGATTACCACGACACAGATGAAATTTGGGGAAGGAAGTACGGTAGGTTATTTTGACCAATTGAATAATACGCAAAACAAGGTTGTTTCGATCAATTTAAACATTCCTATTTTTGCGAAGAATTTCAATAAGACTCGGGTATCGCAGGCTAATTTGCAAAGAATTAATTTAGAAATTGAAGCGGAGCGGGCGCGATTGACCTTGCGTCAAAATATAGAGCAAGCCTATGTGAATATGTTAAATGCGGCAAAGCGATATGAGGCTGGAACGGTGCAAGTATTTGCGTTAGAAGAGTCGTTTAGAGCTTCAGAAAGTCGCTTTAATGCGGGTACGATTGATTTTGTAAGTTATAACTTACAAAAAACGAATTTGGACAAGGCGAAATTGAGTTTGGTCCAGGCTAAATATGATTATGTGTTTAGGACGAAGATTTTGGATTTTTATCAAGGGAAGAGTTTGACTTTTTAGGGGTTAGTAAAAGGGATTAAGTATTATTAATGAATTTATAAATTAAAATGGTAGGTGGGCGCGAAGCGGCTTTCTATGAATTAAAAAATTATGGCAACGAAGAATAATAAAAAAACGTGGATGATCATTGGGGCGGCGATTGCATTGATTTTGGGTGGATTGTGGTTGGCCAAAAAAATGGAATGGATAGGAAAGGTGGAACCTACGGAGGTAGAGCTGACGAAGGCGGCGAAAGCAACCATTATTGAAAAAGTTTCGGCTTCGGGCAAGATTCAGCCGGAGGTTGAGGTGAAGGTTTCGCCCGATGTGTCGGGGGAGATTGTTTCCTTGAACGTTGCTGAAGGAGATTCGGTGGTAGTGGGCCAGGAAATATTAAAGATTCGTCCTGACAACTATGTAAGTTTATTGGCTCGTGCGGAGGCGCAGGTAAATGCGATGAAGGCGAGTACAGAACAAAGCAAAGCGGTTTTGGCTCAAAGTGAGGCAAGATTAAGCAAGTCAAAAATTGATTTTGACCGAAATGTAAAGTTGCACAATGACAAAGTCATTTCTGATGCGGACTTTGATCAGTTTCAGTCGGCCTACTTGGTTGCCAAGCAAGATTTGGAAGCGGCAAAAGCGAACGTTAAGGCGGCTAATTTTAATGTAAAGAGTTCTGAGGCGGCATTAAAGGAGGCGCGGACGAACTTAACTAAGACAACTATTTATGCACCACAGAGTGGCATCATTTCTAAGTTGAATGTGGAATTAGGAGAGCGTGTGGTTGGAACTTCACAGATGGCGGGTACGGAGATGTTGCGTATTGCGAATTTAAATAACATGGAAGTCCGGGTTAATGTGAATGAGAATGATATTACTCGGGTAAGTTTGGGGGATACGGTGATGATTGATGTGGATGCCTTTTCTTCTTCGGAGCGCAAATTTAAGGGTTTGGTGTATGAGATAGCGAGTTCGGCTAATTCAACGGGTGCGGCTTCTATGTCGACTGATGCGGTGACGGAATTTGAGGTAAAGATTCGTATTTTACGGAGTTCGTATAGTGATTTAATAAAGGGTAAATTATCGTATCCGTTGAAACCAGGCATGACTGCGTCTGTAGAGATTTTGACGAATCGAAAAGATCAGATTTTAACTGTTCCATTGTCGGCCGTTACAACGCGTGAAATAGGTGCAAAGGCAGAAGAGGTAAAAGATGAGGCGATGGCTAAAAATGCACCTGCTGTGAATGCTCAGGAGGATGCTAATGCGGCGAAGCGCAGGAAGGAAAATACGAAAGAGGTTGTTTTTGTGATGGAAAAGGGAAAGGTGAAGCAAATTCAAGTGAAGACGGGCATATCGGATTTTGACAACATTGAAATTGTCTCTGGCTTGAATGAAGGTCAAGAAATCATTTCTGGCCCTTATTCGACCGTTGCGAAGAAGTTGAAGGAAGGTGACAAGGTCAAGAAAAAGGAAATAAAGTCGGCGGATCAAAGTGCAGACAAGAAATAAATTGAAAAAAACGGGGGGCTATCTTGCATTTAACGAATTAGCCCCCTATTTTTGCATTCCCAATAGGGTCAAACTCCTTCTTAGCTCAGTTGGTTAGAGCACATGACTGTTAATCATGGGGTCCTTGGTTCAAGCCCAAGAGAGGGAGCGGTAATCAAAAAGAGGTCATTTTGACCTCTTTTTTTGTTTAAAAACCACGTCTACAGTCCTTAAACGGATATTATTTGTGGTTGCAACTTTTTCATTTCCAACATCACTTTTTTAGTAAAAGTTACAACCCTAAATCAGTGGGTTGAGGAGAAATGTGGTCTATTGAATTTATATGGAGGTTTTAATGTTTAATTTTGTGGTTCAAGCTCAGTAGAGGGGTTTTACTTTTTATCATTTTTCAGAAAAATGTATTAATTTTCAAGATTAGAAATTGATAAAATTGACCCTATTCAAATGAATAAATTTATAGTCATTGGGATAATACTACTATCTCATTACCTTTTTGCTCAAATTCCTTATGGTTCTAATCATGGTAAATATGTAACCATAAATGGTGCTAAAGTTTATTATGAAGAATACGGACAGGGTACACCATTGTTGCTTTTACATGGTGGATTTGGTTCTATTAAAGATTTTAGAAATGTAATTGGGCCACTTTCAAAAAAATACAAAGTTATTGCATTGGATAGTCCTGGACAGGGACGCTCTGAACAAATCGATTCCATCAGTTATCAAATTTATGCTAATTATTATGCTGCATTCATTGACCAAATGAAATTAGATAGTGTTTATGTTTTAGGGTGGAGTGATGGTGGAAACTCCGCTTATATTTTAGCACATGATAGGCCAGATAAAATAAAAAAAGTAGTTGTTAGTGGGTCGAATAGTGATACTGATGGATATCCTGATGGAGCTGTTGAAGATATGAAAACATGGAAGCCCGAAACAATATCCGAAGGACTAAAACATTATTGGCTAGATAATTTTATTAAGTTATCTCCGAATAAAAATACTTGGCAAAAGTCATTTGTTCAACTTCGAAATATGTGGATTACCAAGGAAGTAATTAGTGATGAACATTTAAGCAAAATCAAAAGTAAATTTTTAATCGTGTATGGTGATAGAGATGTAACCAAATTGGAGCATGGATTACACATATATAGAACAATTAAAGGAAGTCAGTTGGCCATTTTACCAAATACGACACATAATACATTTGTAGAAAAACCTGCTTTAATTTCGAATTTAATCATCGATTTTTTGGGAAGATAGTTTTTTAAGCCTTTAATTTCCTGATAGTCACATACTCAATCATCGTATTGTAGTTGCATCTTTCGTCGAAAAGGGGAGCAAATAAAAGCCTTTACAGCAATGTAGAGGCTTTTTTGGTTTTATACTCTAATAAAATCATTATTTCATAAGATTAAGTCGGCGAAATAGGGAAAATAAATTCCTCAATACATTCGTTTAAGATAAAACTTGCACATTAATCCAATGTATTTCAATCAATTCTTTCCATTTTTTGATTTCATAACTTGAATAGCCGCATTT
>CANHXO010000062.1 GCA_947464595.1 Cytophagaceae bacterium | reverse complement strand
ATTGCTTGAATTTCTCAACGGCGTCCTTTGTCTGTTGTTCAGACAAAACGGGAGTTAAAATGAACACCGTCTCATAGTTTTTTAATTCCATAAAATTGTTGTTTAAAAACTGAAAAAATTTGGACTGCAAAAGTAGGAATAATACTTTACAATTAAAAGCCCTGACTTAAAAAATTGAAATTACCTAACTTCAAAGGATCCTAGGCCGATTAAAAAGCCCTCCGCGTATAATTCAATTTCGTGTCTCCCCTCTCGATATGAATTGGGACGCGAATAAATAAACTCAACCGACTGGTGATTATTTTCATAAAATATACGCTGCTTAGCCGTATATACTAAATCTTTTCCCTTAAATGGAAAAGTTCCTGAACCCAAGGTATAATCCGACAAAGTAGCCCCAGTGGGTTCAATAATTCTTAAATAAACCGTTTTGATTTCTTTGGTCGCCAATGGGTTTTCTTGTAAATGAAATATCACCCGAATTTTTTCAAGCTTCTTTGCTTTTTGATTCTGCGCACCCGTCTCCTTGCCCCGAGTCGAAATAGCATATACGTTAACGCCTTCTGCACGTAATGCCGCTGCAACATTTACCTTCTCCGCCAATTCCTGATTACGTACCTCCAAAATTCTCGAACGCTCACTTAACTCTTTTTGCTTAACCCCAAAAGTTAAACTTGAATCCCGCAAAGCCTTTTGAACATTTGACAAACCGTCTTGTAAAATTTTAGCCTCTCTACTTAGGGAATCGTTTCGGGCAATTAAGACAAAATTCTCTTTCCGAAGTTTCTTTATTTCAAGATCCTTTTGCCCAATTAACCGTAAATAATATGCCAGTTTACGCTGAATTTCTATTTGGCCTATCTCAGGATTCTCAGAAATCGCTTTCTGATCCCCCAAAATTTGTTGGCGCGCAGCTTCCAATTCATTAACCTTTCCACCTAATTTTTTTATTTGAATCATCCGAACCTCCAATTGATTTGAAATCGAATCTAATCGATCCTTCGCATCTTTTATAAAGGTTTCTTGGTTTGCCCCAAAACTAAAAAAATTAGGATTTAGCCTTTCAATAGCGACTAAGCCAATCAATATAAAAATCAAAAAAATCAAAATCCCCACCGTACGTTGGAGTTTTCTTTCTCTTGAACTTAAAGGGCTTGAGGGCATAATTAAATTGAAATTGTTAGCAATTTTCTAACGTATAACAGAATCAAAAATAATAAATTAATTTTACTTTCAAATTATTCTTTTCATAGATCATCGTTTATCGTCCTTATGTCCATAGCTAAACAAATAATAAGCATACAAAATGATTTAGCCCATACAAACGCTAAACTAATTGCCGTTACTAAAACAAGATCCATTGATGAATTAAATTTGACCTATCAAGCAGGGATATTGGATTTTGGGGAAAATAGAGTTCAAGAATTAGTTGAAAAACAAGCAATCTTGCCCAAGGATATTCGTTGGCATCAAATAGGCCACCTACAGTCCAATAAAGTTAAATACATCGCCCCATTTGTTCACCTCATTCATACGGTGGACTCCTTGAAATTATTAATGGAAATAAACCAACAAGCCATTAAAAACAACCGAATTATTAACTGTTTATTTCAAATATACATCGCACAGGAAGAAACAAAATTCGGATTAAGCCCTCAAGAATTATACGAAATCCTAGAAAACCCCATCCTGCCAGATTTAAAAAATATCCAGATTGTTGGACTCATGGGCATGGCCAGTTTCACAGAAAATAGGGGTCAAATAAGCGAAGAATTCACATCTTTGGCCCATTTATTTAATGAGTTGAAGTCTAAAAATGCGTCTCATCAATTAGACAATGTACGCTGGGAAGAACTTTCCATGGGGATGTCTGGAGATTATACCATTGCCGCAGCATTAGGATCTACTCTTGTCCGAGTGGGTTCCGCTATTTATGGCGCTAGAGATTGAATTTAAATCGATCATAAAAGACGATAGCCATTTCAATCAAAAAGAAACACAAAGACGCCATAAAAAAATAGAATGAAAGGTCCGACGAGATCGCTCCATCCGCCTGTATATCTTTCATTCGAGAAACCCGAACATTAGGATTTCCCCGATAATGATCCTGAATTTCTTCGCTAGAAAAGCTTTGAATCTCACTTTCATTTAGTGGGTAATTGACTGCCAAATTCAAGGTTTTTTTATCTTTCGTTGAAAGCTGCCAAAAGCCTGAAAAATTCCGCTCCAATAGATCTGGCCACGCACAAATCCATTTATTTCCTGCCCATTTTTGTTCCGGTATCCATGATTGCTTTCCTTTTACAAAGGTAAGCCATGCACTTTCAGGGTTGCTAAATTTAAATGTTTTAGGCGCTGAAATTTCAAAAGTTTGCGAAAAAATGGTCGCTGACCAACGATCAATATGGTTACTCAACGCCATTTCATGGAAAACTGGAAGGAATAACCCATGCTTGAAAAAGCTATCAGCCTCTTTCGTGATATCTCCTGAAAATACAAACATAGACCCAGAACCCAAATGGAATTCAGATAAAAAAGGCTTTCCATTGACATATTCAAAAATGGGAATGCCACCATTCCACTGGATAAATGAATTAGAATTAAACATCTCCAACTTTTTTTTGAAAGAGGATTGCTCCAGAATAGAATTAAAAAATCGCGTATTTTTAATAGGTAAACGAACCGCCATGGCTTGACTCGAAACCTCTTGCTTAAACGAATTCCCTTGACCCGAGAAATTTGAATTTATTCGGCCCATCATTCCATTATTTATTTGAGCATTCGGTATCAGAACAAAGGAATTTCCTGACTTAACCCAATTAGAAATGAAATGAATGGATTCATCTGAGAACTTATTTAATTCACTCAAAATCAAAAAACCTTTTAGGTTGGATAGGTTTGCCAACAGACTTTGCTGATTCACCACATGTAGATCAAAAAGAGAGTCGTTCGCAAATACCTTTGATAGGTATTTTTCACCGGGCATACCCTCTAAAACATAGACATCTTTCGGCTCAGGCTTTTCGATCAGAAACGAATACACATTATCAAATAACACCGCATCATCTGAAATTAATTTGGCCTTGATCGCTTTTTTATCGGCTAAACTAATTCCAAAATCAAGCCATTTTGATTCCCCCACTTTCAAATTTATCTTCTCCGCCGATATCGGAAAATCATCTAAATAAAGACTCATTTTTTGATCAATAGCTGCAATACTTCCCCTATTTTTAATTCTGACTTTTAAATTAAAAGGTTGTCCACGCTGCATTTGGGATGCATTATTCGAAACGCTATCGACAACAATATTAGCCAAAGAACGCCTTTTGACAGGAACTAGGTCCACCTTAAAATCTTTAGGAAAATCAGGCCATGGATTCGATTGAGGAAAATCTGAAACCCAAATTACATGAGGAACTGAACCCCTATTTTGTTCCATCTGTATTTCTTTTATCCGATCCATTACAGATTTAGGATTAGCTACCTTTTTACTCATTTTCAAACCTGGCCATAATTCATGGATATCATTCCAAGTCTTAATTTCAAAATCGGCGCTCTGAAATGAATTTAAAAGTAGATAAACTGGTTTCGAGGATCTAGGTAACTCCGTCTCTACTAAATTAAATGCCGTCCGATTACCCTCCATGAAGCCCACATGATTATCCAAATACAAATAGGTTTTGGAGGAATGATCATTCAGCAATTCGACGTTTTTAGGTTCAGAAAAGGCCAATACCAAAGCAACTAATGCTAAAATTCTAAACAGCAATAAACCTAAATCATGCAGGAAGCGAAACCCCTTTCCCTGAGTAGGAGTCCCTTTTAACACGCGAATATCTGAGAAAAAAATAGTGGAGGTACTCCTCCGATGAATAAAATGAAGCCAGATGGGCACCCCAATGCTCAATAAACCCCATAAAAATATTGGTTGCCCAAAACTTATATTCATAAAAGCTAAAATACAAAAAATCCCAACGAATTAGGTTGGGATTTAACGATTCAATCAGCAAAGATTTTTATCTCGAGATCGATATAATTTCAAATTCTAAGGTTCCCGCAGGTGCCGTAATCTCTGCTAAATCCCCCACTTGCTTTCCAAGTAATCCCTTGCCAAACGGAGAAGAAGCCGAAATTTTTCCAGTTTTCAAATCCGCTTCCTCTTCAGAAACAATCGTATAAGTGACTAGCATCCCATTTTTCTTATTCTTGATCTGAACAATCGAGTAAATAGATACCTTTGAAATATCGATAGTAGATTCATCCAATACACGCGCATTCGCGACCACTTGCTCTAATTTTGAAATTTTTAATTCCAATAATCCTTGCGCATCTTTTGCCGCATCGTATTCAGCATTTTCACTCAAATCCCCCTTATCACGAGCTTCAGCAATTTGCTTGGCCATATCTTGACGTCCTTGAAATTTTAAAGCGTGTAACTCAGCCTTTAACTTTTCAACCGCCTCAGCTGTATAATATTGAAACTGTGCCATCTTAATTAATTTATTTAGATTCCTAAAAAACAAAAAAGAACGGCTTCCGACCGTTCTACCTAATTTATTTGTAGTTTTGTCTCAGATGCCGAACTAGAATAAATGTTTATTTATCAACACGTAATCTTATTTTTTACCCGACAAAGGTAATTAAAAAGCGATATTTTCCCAAAACAATTTATTCAATGTTAATTTCTACTTCATTCATTTTTAATTTTTAAAATATGCGCATCATATTTTTTGGAACACCCGATTTCGCTGTAGCCAGTCTCGAAGCGCTCGTTCAATCAAAATTGGATGTGGTGGCTGTAGTCACAGCGCCCGATAAACCTGCCGGAAGGGGCCAGCAAATCCAGGCGTCTCCCGTAAAAATATATGCCGAAAAGGTAGGATTACCTATTTTGCAACCAGCAAAATTGAAAGATCCAGAATTTCTAAGTACTTTAAAAAGCTTTCGTGCCGACTTACAAATTATTGTGGCATTTAGAATGCTTCCCGAACAAGTTTGGAATATGCCTCCATTGGGGACCTTCAACCTGCATGCCTCTTTGCTCCCTCAGTATCGGGGGGCGGCACCGATCCATTGGGCCATCATGAACGGTGAAAAAGAAACAGGCGTGACCACCTTTTTTCTTCAACATGAAATCGACACAGGAGATCTTTTATTTCAAGAGACTGAGGTCATTCATCCCGAAGATACGACAGGGGATCTTTATGAAAGGCTAATGAAAAAGGGCGCAAATTTAGTGGTTAAAACAACACAAGCAATTATCCACAAACAAATCAAACCCCAAGCACAAAAAGAAAGCCAAGACTTAAAAATTGCGCCTAAACTCACGAGAGAAACCGGCCTAGTACACTGGTCAAAAAGTGCCGAAGAAATTCACAACCTTATTCGGGGTATGAATCCTTTTCCCGGAGCACACACTCTTTTTCAAGGGAAAAACTGTAAAATTAGTTCCATAAGCCCACACACTCAAATCATTCCTTCCTTAGGCATTGGCGTCTGGGATACAGATCAAAAAACATATCTACGCGTGGGGTGTGCCGACGGCTACATAGAAATAGTAGAATGGCAAATGGAAGGAAAAAAGAAAATGAAAATCGAGGATTTCCTCCGAGGATACTCCTTTAATTTTTAGCACCAAACGCATAAACTCCCAAGGAATAAAAATACCCAGAATCGCCATTTTTTACATATACCCAACCTTCATTTTGTTGCACGTATACGTAGCCCGTTGACGCGTTTTTAAACTGCCCAAACCATTCATCTGACAAACCTGTTGGAATAGGGATAGCCACAGAACAAGCACATACTTTATGAACCCTATTTTTATTAAGTTCAGAGATTAGTTGGCGTGTGTCATCAACCAAATAGCCCTGTTCGCGATCGAAAGCAATCCGGTAATTTTGCTCATAAATCTCCTTAAATCGAATATACTCAAAAGTTAATTCAGGAAATTTTCTCACCAATGCAGCCCCATTAGGAAATGCCTGAATATGACCTACATCCGGGAAACCCACAAAATCACCCCCCCAAAATGCACCCAAATTTTTTGCCAAGCTACCCACATGAGTATACCAATTACTTCGACGCAGATAACGTCCACGTCTATATATACCTAAATCTACGGCTAGGTTAAAATTGTGTAAAGAAAGTGCGGTCATGGAACGGCCCCGATTGAAAAAATCCATTTGCTTAGCCAAGCCCCTTTCACTTTGAAGTAACTTCAATCTAAATCCTCTTGGGTTAAAAATTTTTACTAATGAATCCTTTAATAATCTGAAACGCTCTATTTCACCAGACAAGGTATTTCCCCAGACCAATAAAGGATCGTTTGTCATATTGCTGTATGCAAGCAAATTTTTATTGCCAACTGAATCCTCCTCAAAAGAATAATTTTGGGATCGTAGGCCCGAGGGATCCTGAATAGAAAAATTCAAATGTTTGGGAATCTCGACTTGATTTCCAAGCTGCCCGCGTTCTCGAAACATCCATTGCAAATCGTCGAAATTTACTGCATTCGCTCTATTTTTCACACAATTAAATCGCAAGGAATCTATTTCTTGTATGCCATAGACCGCAAAACCACAGCAACTTAAAATCAAAAATAAACAAATTTTAACAGGCATTATTTGATGGGAATCACCAATTGCTCACCGCGCAAGGTTACATCCTCCGACTTATGATTTGCGTCCATGATGGATTTTTTAGACACTTTATATTTTTCGGCCACCACTCTTAAAACATCTCCTGGACCAACCGTATGTATCGCTTTTATCTTGACGTTTAATTTGCCCCCACCCTTAAATCCATCTGAAATACTTGGGTTCATGGATTTCAATTGGTCTACCGTAAGCCCAAAACGCTTAGCCACACCATTCAAAGACTCACCTTTCTCTGCTGAATATGAATAACTCTTTCCATTAGGCTCAACGACTTTTTCCTCTGGAATTTTCTGCGCTTCAGCTTCTTGCTTTTGTGCCTCCAAGGCTAATTCCGCCTTTTGAACAGAGTCCTTGGATTGAGAACTATCACTCGCAGAAACCGTCGAAGTCGAATCCGTTATAATGGACACAGGAGGCTCCATCAACATTTCATCCTCCTCAACCACTAATTTTTCTGCCTTTGCTAATTCCGTATTTTCAGGACCTAAAAAATGCTCATAACCAACAAAGACTAAACCCACAAGCGTTATTAACAACACAAAAAGTGTAATTAATGGCAAATTTGAACTAGAACTTTCTTTTAAAAAAGGAATTTTCATAGGTAAAATTTATAAATTATCTTGCGTTTTTTGACTCATCACGGCTACTTTTTCTACCAGATCTTTTTTGTAAAGCTCAAGTTTTTCAGATAAAGAATCATTCGAAATGGCCAGCATTTGAACGGCTAAAATTCCGGCATTCTTAGAAGCATTCAGTGCAACAGTTGCGACAGGCACTCCATTAGGCATTTGTAAAATGGATAAAATGGAATCCCAACCATCAATCGAGTTAGATGATTTTACAGGAACACCTATAACGGGCAAAATAGTGGCAGAAGCAATCATTCCAGGCAAATGAGCCGCACCACCAGCACCGGCAATAATCACTTGGATTCCTCGTGACCTAGCATCCTGTGCATAGGTCAACATTTTAACAGGTGTACGATGAGCTGAGACAATATCCACTTCAAATGGAATCCCAAACTCCTTACACACATCAATCGCGTCTTGCATCACTGGCAAATCCGAACTGCTACCCATGATAATTCCTACCATATTATTTAATATTTAACTTATTACACGAATCAAATTTCTAACCTTTTCTGCCTTCTCCTCTATTTCCATTCTTGAATCACCCAAAATAGTTACGTGCCCCATCTTTCTAAAGGGCTTCGTTATTTTCTTCCCATATAAAAAAGGATGAACGCCAGGAATAGATAAAATCGCATGCAAACCTTCATATTGAACGGGACCCGTAAAGCCATCCTCCCCTAACAAATTCAACATTCCCGAAAAACCGTTGGAAGTAGTCTCTCCTAAAGCAAGTCCTGAAATTGCACGCAAATGCTGTTCATATTGCGAAGTTTCATTGGCCCGAATGGTATGATGACCTGAATTATGTGGCCTAGGTGCTATTTCATTAATCAAAATTTCACCATCAGCGGTCAAAAACATTTCAACTGCCAAGATGCCTACCAAACCCAATTGAGCGATCAGATCAATCGCAATTTTTGAAGCCTTCTTCTCAATTTCCTCTGGTATTTCAGCAGGTGAAACAAGAAACTCAACGAGGTTATGAACCGGATGAAACACCATTTCGACTGCTGGGAATGCAGAGATTTCACCTTTCGCATTTCGAGCGACAATCACCGCTAATTCTTTTGAGAAATTAACCGCTTTTTCTAAAAGCCCAGGTTCATTAAAACCCTTAGAAATGTCGGACTCATTTTGTATCAATTGAACGCCTCGACCATCATATCCCCCTTTGCCCAATTTGTTAAAAGCAGGTAAAAATGAAAGATGATCTCGAATTTCTTCAGCAGAATCAATCAATACAAAATCAGCTGTTGGAAAACCATGGTTTTTGAAAAATTGCTTTTGCAGACGCTTATCCTGAATCATTTTCAAAATATGCGGCTGGGGATACACCCGTTTTCCCTCGGATTCCAAACGCTCCAAAGCCTCGATATTAACATGCTCGATTTCGATGCTGATCACGTCATGTGATTGGCCAAAAGCATAGACGGTATCGAAATCTTGAAAAGAACCCTGAACAAAATGTTTAGCCATCTGATGACATGGCGCCTCCGCATCAGGATCCAAACAGGAGATTTCAAAATCCAAATCAATTGCAGCCTGTAAAAGCATGCGACCTAGCTGGCCACCTCCCAACAAACCTATTTTTGGCAATGATTCAGACATAATTTGAATTAGAATGGGTAAAATTACGGCTTTTGTTTTACCTTTGGAAATTATTTAGTCTTCTAAAAAATATATTTGACTTTTACGGTAACAATAAATGACAAAAAGAACGCTCGTACTTATCGGATTTTTAGCCTTAGCAGTAGCCAGTAGATTATTTATTTTAGGAGGAACTTCTTGGGTAAATTTCTCGCCAATTGCCTCTATGGCATTGTTTGCAGGGATCTATTTTAATCAAAAAATTCAAGCTATTTCTTGGACCCTATTAGCAGTTTGGTTGTCCAATTTAATTTTAAATAATTTCTTGTATACCGAATTTTATCCTCGTTTTTCTTTTGGATTTGATGGAGTTCACATGGGCATTTTTGCGCTCATCACTTATTTAGGAAGTACTTTAAATCAGAGAAAAATAACAGCCTTAAATTTTTTCAGTACCAATTTAGTTTCGGGTATCGGATTTTTTCTATTGTCTAATTTCGCCGTTTGGCTTTCAAGTGATATCACTTATGCGAAATCCATTCAAGGATTAATGACTTGTTATGCTGCAGGTATTCCCTTTCTGAAGAATACGCTAGCGAGCCAATTTATATTTTCGGCTATTTTCTTAGGTGCCTTTGAATACCTGAAAAATCGAATTCCCGCTCTGAATTAATTTTTGTTTTTTACGACTGTTCCATCGCGCATGACAAATTTAACCTTGCTCATCGACTGAACCGTTTCTACAGGGTTACCCTCTACCGCAATGATGTCAGCTGACTTGCCGACTTCAATGGTACCTAAACTTTGGGATTGGCCTAATAAGTCCGCAGCATTTAAGGTGGCACTTTGAATGGCTTCCAACACAGGCATTCCGGCTTCATGCATTAACTCAAATTCCCGCGCATTTTTTCCATGTAAAAAGACACCCGCATCAGTCCCAAAAGCAATTTTCACTCCCGCTTTATAGGCTTTCCCAAAAGTTGATTGAATAATTGGACCGATTTCCAGTGCTTTCTTTTTAACCATTTCCGGATAGTAATTGGGTATCAAGGCTGAATCAGCAACCGACCGACCAGCGATGATCGTCGGCACAAAATAAGTTCCTCTTTCTTTCATCAAGTTCATGACCTCAGTCGTCATAAAGGTGCCGTGTTCAATCGAACTAACTCCTCCTAAAACAGCTCTTTTCATCCCCTCAGCCCCGTGGGCATGCGCTGCCACTTTAAACCCATAATCTTTAGCTGTTTGCACGATAGCCCGAATTTCCTCTTCCGTAAATTGAGCCCCCATCCCATCTTTGGCATAACTTAAAACTCCACCCGTCGCCGTAATTTTTATTAAATCAGAACCTTCTTTATATCGCTGACGAACGGCTTTAGCTGCATCATCGACCCCATTCACCACTCCATCTTCAGGTCCTAAATCTTTTTTAAAGGTTTCGTTGATTCCATTTGTATCATCCGCGTGACCTCCCGTAGTCCCTATGGTAACACCTGCTGTAAATACCCTTGGGCCTTCCACGAGTCCCTTATTAATGGCATTGCGTAAACTAATCACAACATGGGTGCCCCCTAAATCTCGCACGGTGGTAAATCCAGCCATTAAATTTTTCCTGGCATTGACTAACGCTTGGTATGCGATATCACCCGGATTTTTTGTAAAACGATCCAAATAAGCACTTGGATTTGTTTCACTTTCTAAATGAACGTGCATGTCAATCAAACCCGGCATAACCGTTTTGTTTTTCAAATTAATCACTTGTACCCCCTTCGCGGCATCCTGATATCCCGGTACCACCGCAGTGATTTTCTTTCCTTCAATCACGATGGACATGTTCGTCAATACTTGCAAAGACTTGACGTCAATTAATTTACCGCAGTGAATAATCGTCTTTTGTGAAAGAGCCAGCAATGGACTTAAAATCAAAACTAAAAGGATTCTTTTCATAGCGTTTATTTCTTTATCTAATCTGAATTTCAAGAATGGCCATCCAAAGGAACTTGAAGATTATTATGCCGACTTCAAAATTTTGTTTAAGTGATTCCAGAAACTTGGGTATGATTTAGCAACCACTCCCGGTTCATGTATGATTAATTCACATAAAAGTCCCACCGGTGCAAAAGCCATGGCCATTCGGTGATCATCGTAGGTTTTAATTTCTGGGCATGTATCTCGAGCAGCAAAATCACCCGATAATTGGTATAAATGATTTTTCTCAAGCTCCACTAATTGGGTCCCCAATTTAGCTAGTTCATTTTGTAGGGCGAATACCCGATCTGTCTCCTTAACTTTTAATGACTCGATTCCGGTCAATGTAAACGTAATATTTTTAACTGCTGCTACGACACATATAGTCTGCGCTAAATCAGGACAGTCGGTAAAGTCCCATGCCGCTGACTGCTTAGAAGGACATTTAGTTAAAAGATACCCCCGACCCGTATAGGTGCTTTTAACACCCAAAAGCTCCATGATTGACTTAATATTTGAATCCCCTTGCAACGAATTTTCTTTGAGTCCCAAGAGTTCCAATGAAGTATCTTCGAAAGGAGAAATGGCCACCATGGAATACCAATAACTTGCCCCCGACCAATCAGATTCGACTGCAAATGGGATTGATTTATAGGTCTGATGCGCAATATCAATCTCGCCATTGTCCCAATCCACCATAGCCTCAATGCCAAAATACTTCATTTGAGCCAAAGTCATTTCGATGTAGGGCTTAGAACCTAAAGATCCCATTATTTTCAAATGAATTCCTTCAGGCAATAAGGGGGCCAACATCAATATCGCTGAGATAAATTGAGAACTCACATCTCCGCGCATAGCGAGGGAACGAGTCCCAGAATATTCAAATCCTCTTAAAAGTAATGGTGGATAACCCCATTGGTTTTCATATTCGACATCAGCACCCAAGCTTTTTAAAGCATCTACTAAAATACCGATTGGTCGCTCACACATGCGAGGCGTACCTGTCATTCGCTTTTTTTGACCCGTTATCGCATAATAGGCAGTTAAAAAACGCATGGTCGTTCCAGCATCCAACACATCTGCTTCTTCTTGCCCATTTTGGGATAACAAACGAATCATCGTTTGGGTATCCCGCGCCTCAGCTAAATTAGATAAGTTATTCAACTCTCCCCCAGCTAAAGCATTCAGGATTAATGACCGATTACTTTCTGATTTTGATGCAGGAAGCGGAATTATTTCTTGAAAAGAGTGTTTAATGGGAAATAGGCGAATTTGATCCAAAATAGAATACGTGATTAACGCAATTTTAATGTTACTAATGATACAACGGCTAAAATAATTCCAACAATCAAGAATCGAATAACGATTTTAGACTCATGGTAATTTTTCTTTTGAAAATGATGATGCAATGGCGACATCAGAAAAACTCGCCTACCTTCTCCATATTTCCGTTTGGTATATTTAAAATAGCCTACTTGAATAATGACAGACAAATTTTCAATAAGAAATATCCCACATAAAACGGGAATCAACATTTCTTTTCGAATAACAATAGCCAATGTCGCGATCACTCCTCCCAACATTAGACTTCCTGTATCGCCCATAAAAACCTGAGCCGGATACGTATTGTACCATAAAAAGCCGATGCAAGCGCCGACAAAAGCCGCGCAAAAAATGGCTAATTCCCCAGAATTGGGAATAAACATAACATTTAAATATTGAGAAAAGACTTTGTTTCCAGACACATAAGCTAAAATCGCCAAGGTAAGTCCAATAATTACGGAAGTCCCAGCGGCTAATCCATCCAATCCATCCGTTATGTTAGCTCCGTTGGATACCGCGGTAATGATAAAAATGACTACCAACACGTATACAACCCAAACGTAATGATCAGGAATAAAACTGGGCAATAACATATTATAATCAAACTGATTATTTTTCAAAAATGGAACCGTCGTCATTAAAGATTTAGAATCTGTATAAGTCTGAACTTGTGTCCCATCGGCCAGCATCGTTAATTTCGAAAAGACCCTTACTTTAATGTGCTCGTTATAATACATGGTCAGGCCCACAATCAAGCCTAAGCCTATTTGGCCCACAATCTTAAATTTACCTGAAAGTCCTTCTTTATTTTTTTTAAATACCTTGATATAATCATCTAGAAAACCCACGGCTCCTAACCAAACAGCCGATAACAATAATAAGACAATATATACATTGGTTATTTTGGCAAATAAAACGGTGGGGATAATTAATGAAAGTAAAATGATGAAACCACCCATCGTAGGGGTACCTTTTTTCTGCATTTGGCCTTCCAAACCAAGATCACGAATTTCCTCCCCTATTTGCAATCTTTGTAATCGATAAATAACAGATTTCCCCCAAATCGCTGCAATTCCAAGGGACGTAATGGTGGCTGCAAATGCCCGAAAAGTAATGTATTGAAATACCCCAGCTCCAGGAACGTTTAGTGTTTTGTCTAAGTATTCAAAAAGGTAATAAAACATTCCTTAGCTAATTTTAGGTTGAAAAAAACTAAAAACAAAGTTGCAAAATTTTGATTGCTTGTACAAATTAGCTCTCAAAAGCGAGGGCCAACATTAATTTATCGTCAAAATCGTATTTAACCCCTTTAATGTCTTGATAAGTTTCATGCCCTTTCCCTGCAATCAAAATAACATCACCCGCCTTTGCTATTTCCTTAACGGCTGTCATGATGGCCCATTTCCGATCACTTATTCGAGTAACTTTATGGGCATGTTCTATAGGTACACCTAATTCCATTTGGTCCAAAATATCTTCTGGATCTTCAAACCTAGGATTGTCTGATGTTAAAATAACGGCATCGCTGTAATGAGCGGCTAGTTCCGCCATTATTGGTCTCTTTCCAGCATCCCGATTTCCACCACAGCCGACCACGGTAATAATCTTTTGGGACTTGTTCCGAATGGCCTGAATCGTTTTAAGCACATTCTCTAAGGCATCCGGCGTATGTGCGTAATCGATAATCCCCATTTTATGATGGGGTCCGGCTAATTGGTCAAATCTCCCTGGAGCCGTTTTCAACGCGGACAATTGGACTAAAACTTCTTCTTTGTCCTCCCCTAACAGAATCGCTGTTGAATAGATGGCCAATAAATTATACGCATT
>CANHXO010000061.1 GCA_947464595.1 Cytophagaceae bacterium | reverse complement strand
CATATTTGGGGAGTTTTTTTATGTTCCATATGAAGAGAATTGCAATCGATATGGATGATGTTTTGGCAGATACTACCGTCAAAATCATTCAAACAATTAATGGTTTATTAGATAAAAATTATTCTTACCAAGAATTAATGTCAAACCAATTAGCTAGGGAACTATTTCTTAAAGATTATTTAGCTAATAACTCATTTCTCTGGCAACCAGGATTTTTTCTAGATGTACCCATCAAAGAACAAGCAGTTGAAGTAGTAAAAAAATTGAGTGAAAAATATGAAATATTTATTGTTTCAGCGGCTACTGAATTCCCTGAATCTTTAAAGGAAAAATTGATTTGGATGAAACAACATTTTCCATTCATTTCATGGACCCATATTGTTTTTTGTGGACATAAGTATATGATTCAGGCTGATTATTTAATCGATGATCATGAGAAGAATTTAAAAAGCTTCCTTGGCACCCCCCTACTATTTACGGCTCCACACAATTTACATATAGGCGAATACCAGCGTGTTGACACATGGGATTCAGTCGCCAATCTTTTATTATAATAAAATTTTAATGCTTAAAAATAGGGCGTCCATTAGTTTACTATTTTTCCTCTGTGGAATAAACTTTGCAAGTTGGGCTACCAGAATTCCAGATTTCAAAGATAAACTACATTTATCTGATTCTGAATTAGGAACTATATTAATGGGATTGCCCATAGGATCACTCATATCACTACCACTGGCCGGTTGGTTAATCACGAAATATGAGTCAAAATGGATATGTTTGACAGCCATTATTATGTACATATTTATAATGCCAATCTTAGGATATTCACCTAATTCCTTCGGATTATTTATAAGTCTATTTTTGTTTGGAATGGCTGGAGATATTTTAAATATTGCCATGAACACTCAAGTAGTAACCCTAGAAACTACATTGAATAAGCAAATCATGTCAAGTTTTCATGCTCTTTTTTCATTGGGTCTAATGCTAGGAGCCTTTTGTGGTGGTATCATTTTAAATTATCAGGTTTCAAGTTTTAATCACTTATTACTAATAGGAGTACTTAATCTTATATCCATTCCATTATTCATATCCCATTTATTACCCGATCATTTTAAAAAGAACCAAGAAAAACAAGGAGGGGAAAAAAAATCATTTTATGATTTAGGGCCACACTTATTTACCTTATCATTTATTGCTTTTTGTGGAATGCTATGTGAGGGTGCTATGGCCGATTGGATAACCTTATACTTTAAAGAATCAACCTTTATAACTACATTTCCAACTACCATTGGTTTTACGTCTTTTGCTTTATCTATGGTGATAGGTCGATCATTGGGTGACTATGTAAGTAAGATGTTTTCTATCAAAAATATCTTATTTTTAAACGGCATTCTCATTAGCGCCGGCTTAAGTATTACCTTGATAACGACCAACGAATATACCATGATCATTGGGTGTTTGATCGCTGGAATAGGAATTTCAACGATTATACCTATTATATATTCTGAAGCTGGAAGAGCAAAAAATATTTCACCGTCTGTTGCAATAGCCAGCGTTTCTACGATCGCCTATGTTGGATTCCTTATAGGACCCGTCATTATTGGTTATTTATCCGATTATTGGGGCTTAAATAAAGCTTTATACCTACTAGTATTCCTTGGAGTTATAGCGAGCTTTTTATCCAAATTTAGATTAAGCGAACAAAAAATTTAGAGGAGATATTAGAACAACTTTTTTTTATTGATAGAAACTCTATAAACATCTATCCTTTTACAAGTCGATGTGCACATTAACCCATTCAGAGTCAAAGCGAGCTCCGTACTTTTTATAGAAATCAATCGCAGATGTATTCCAATCCAATACTTGCCACATAAGTCCCTTGGAATTTGTTGCCTTAGCTTCAGCAATAGTAGCTTCCATTAATAACTTTCCATATCCTTTAGATCGAAATTCGCTTTTAACAAATAAATCTTCTAAATACAATCTTTTACCTTTCCAGGTAGAAAAACGAAAATACCAAAGAGAGAAACCAGCTAATTGATCATTTTCAAACAAAAGAAAGGCATCAAAAAGGGCATTATCTGAAAAACCATTTATTTCATAATCTTCCATCGAGGCAGTAACTTCATCAGGCGCCCGTTCAAATAAAGCTAATTCTTTTACTAATGAAAAAATTAACGGTATATCTTCTTTTTCAGCTCTGCGTAAGGTAATTTTATCCATTGGTAGCATTTCTTAATTTAGTCAATAAGTCTTCCATATCGTTTGGGAATTTTCGCTCAAAATAAATCCATTCTTTAGTGGTAGGATGTTCAAATCCTAATGAAAATGCATGTAATGCTTGTCTGGGGCATGTTTGAAACATATTTTCAACAAATGATTTAAAATTAGCCATATGACTCATATACCTGATTTTATCACCCCCATAAGAACCATCAGATATTAATGGATGTCCCATAGATAAAGCATGGGCTCTAATTTGATGTGTTCGACCGGTTTCTAATTGAAATTTAAGTAATGAACAAAAACCAAAAGATTCCACAACCTCATAATGTGATATCGCTATTTTACCATCTTCGTGATCTTCCGGTAAAATGGTCATCACTTTTCGATCTTTAGGATTTCGTGCAATTTTACCTCTTAAAGTTCCAATTGGAATTTTGGGCACGCCCCAACAAATCGCAAAATACGTTCTTTGAATGGTGTGATCAAAAAATTGTTTAGCTAAATACGTTAAAGCGAATTCTGATTTAGCCACCACGAGGATTCCTGATGTATCTTTATCAATTCTATGAACTAAACCAGGCCTTACTTCTTGTTTACCGGGAAGTTGTTGGCAATGATAGAGTAGAGCATTCACTAAAGTACCAGACCAATTGCCATGCGCGGGATGAACCACCATACCAGCTGCTTTGTCCACTATTAGAACATCTTCATCTTCATAGATGATGTTTATAGCTATATTTTCAGGATATAAATCTTTATCTCGAGGTGGTTGAGAAAAGGAAATTGAAATAGAATCTAAGGGCTTAACTCGGTAATTAGACTTTATGACCTCACCATTCACTTTTACAGAACCTGTATCAATGCCTAATTGAATTTTAGAACGACTAAAATTTGAAATTTTTAGTTGTAAATATTTATCTATTCTAAGTAATTGTTGACCTTTGTCGACAACAAAATTAAAGTGCTCAAATAAGTCATCTTCGGATTCAACTGGATCTAATTCTTCGTCAATGGACATTTCTGAATTTATATTAAAGCATTTACAACTACCCTCCCCGATTCAAGAAATTTTTGAAGATGAATGGAAGGAAAAAAATATTCAAGTATTTGTCAAAAGAGACGACTTAATACATTCAATCATTTCAGGCAATAAATGGCGCAAATTAAAAGAATATATTGATTTAGCACAAAAAAATAAATCTAATTCCATAATTAGTTTTGGTGGAGCTTATTCCAACCATTTATATGCATTGGCTTTTTTGGGCCAACAGCTAAACATTAATACGATAGGTTTAATTAGAGGAAATGAATTGTCAAAAAATAGCAACCCGTTTTTAAAACAAATATCAGAATGGGGTATGAAATTGTACTTTCTTGACAGAGAAAATTACCGTAAAAAAGTAATCCCCAAGGAAATAGCATTAGAAAATGTTCTCATAATACCAGAAGGTGGATTTTCGGAATTAGGAGTTATTGGAGTGGAATGCTTAATAAATGAGATGAATGAACAAATCAAGGCTGAATATATCATTACTGCAGTAGGAACGGGTACGACCGCCATTGGATTAAGTCAATATTCCAAAATGAAAACTATAGGAATACTTACCTTAAACAATAAAAATGAAATTGAAAGCAATTTTAAGCAACTTGGAATTGAAAAATACTTAGCCATTAATGAGAATTACGTTTTTGGCAAGTATGCGAAAGAATCAAATGTTTTAACAGAATTTTGTAAATCTTTTCATACAAAACATGGTATTATGATTGAACCCATCTATACAGGAAGAATGTTTTATGGCTTGTGCGATTTAATTAGACAAAATTACTTTCCAGAAAATTCAAAAATAATCGCTTTACATACGGGTGGGGTAAAATTATCCGACTGAACCCTCCAAAGATATAGCTAATAATTTCTGTGCTTCCACGGCAAATTCCATAGGAAGTTGGTTTAAAACTTCTTTTGCATAACCATTTACGATTAAGGCAATAGCCGTTTCTGTTGACAAACCCCTTTGATTGCAATAAAAAATCTGATCCTCACCAATTTTAGAAGTTGTGGCCTCATGTTCAACAGAAGCTGTTGGATTTTTAACTTCAAGATAGGGAAAGGTATGAGCGCCACATTTATCACCTAGTAATAAAGAATCGCATTGACTAAAGTTTTTAGAATGTTCTGCTCTTTTGGATATTTGTACCAGACCTCGGTAAGAATTTTGAGAAAAACCTGCTGAAATTCCTTTTGATACTATTCTTGATTTTGAATGCTTACCCAAATGAATCATTTTAGTACCAGTATCAGCTTGTTGGTAATTATTTGTCACGGCGACAGAGTAAAATTCTCCAATGGAATAATCACCTTTCAAAACAACTGAAGGATATTTCCAAGTAACAGCAGATCCTGTTTCTACTTGGGTCCAAGATAATTTGGAATGAGCGCCATCACAAATACCTCTCTTGGTTACAAAATTATAAATCCCCCCTTTTCCTTCCTTATCCCCTGGATACCAATTTTGAACTGTTGAATATTTCACTTCAGCACCGGAATGAACAAAGATCTCAACGACTGCAGCATGCAATTGATTTTCATCCCGCATAGGAGCAGTACATCCTTCCAAATAACTCACATATGATTCATCTTCTGCGACAATTAAAGTTCTTTCAAACTGTCCAGTACCTGAAGCATTTATTCTAAAATAAGTGGATAATTCCATTGGACAACGAACTCCTTTTGGAATAAAGCAGAATGAACCGTCAGAAAATACTGCAGAATTCAATGCGGCAAAATAATTGTCTTTAACAGGAACAACGCTTCCAAGATATTTTTTAATTAATTCAGGATGCTCTTTGACAGCTTCTGAAATGGAACAAAAAATAACCCCTTTTTCAGATAAAGTTTCTTTAAATGTGGTTGCTACGGATACTGAATCAATGACTGCATCAACTGCTACGTTGGACAATCTTTTTTGTTCATCTAAGCTAATCCCTAATTTTTCAAAAGTTCTTCTTAATTCAGGATCAATTTCATCTAATGAATTTAATTGCTTTTTTTGAACAGGAGCTGAATAATATTTCAAGGATTGATAATCAGTGGGTGTGTATTTTACATTAGCCCATGTAGGCTCCTCTAATGTTTTCCAATGTCTAAATGCTGCTAAACGCCATTCTAAAAGCCAATCTGGTTCATTTTTTTTCTCAGAGATAAAATGAATCGTTGACTCATCTAGACCAATAGGAGCTTCGTCCGTTTCAAAAAATGATTCAAAACCATATTTATAATCTGAACTTGTAACCTCCTGTAAAATATCGTCTACTTTATCTGCCATAATAATTGAATGCTTAATAAAGCATCAAAATTACAAAATGAATTTTAAAGATTTTACCTATTGTTTAGAATGGATATAAATAATCTAAAATAATGGTGTGTTTCGAATCAAACTTTCTTCTAAAGAAATAAATGTTTCAGTCCTTTGGATCCCATTAACTTTTTGAATTTTATCATGTAAAACCTCACGTAGATGCTGAGTGTCACGGCAAATAATTTTAGCAAAAATCGAATAAATACCAGTTGTATAGTGAATATTAACCACTTCAGGGATATCTTCTAATTGCTTTGCTACATCTGCATATAGACTACTTTTGTCTAAATAGATACCCAAAAAAGCACAAATATCCCATCCAATTTTTGTATAATCAATGAGTAATTGAGAGCCTTTAACGATGCCTAAGGTTTGCATTTTTTTCATCCGTACATGAACAGTACCACCTGAAACTTCTAAACGGTTACCTATTTCAGTAAAAGGTAAATTAGCATCTGATACTAAAATTTCTAGAATTTTGTAATCAAGTGGGTCAAGGTCTGGCTTACGATCCATGAATAAATTAAAATTAATTCGTGTGTTTATTAAAATATTTACAAAAAAAAGACAATTTTGTTAAATAATTTTGAATTTATGTATCAGCATATTATATTTGCTATCATATTAATTACAAAGGTAGTTAATTTTATTGTAGGGTGATGAAATTGGCAGACGTGCCCTCCTGTCTCGGGGGTGGTGATTCTGGGATAAACGCGGCATAACGGGTTGACCACTAAGTTAGTTCTGTGTCGTGGCTAACCACATCTTGGAGGTTCGAATCCTTCTCCTACAGCATTTAGTTTTTAGTTTGTTGATGAAGTGTAATGTTAAAAGCAATCCTATATTAGGATTGCTTTTTTATTTGGTCAAAAGTCTATAAATTTAATAGAGAAATTTTTAACCTTTTAAATAAAATCAACATGAGCTTACGTTTAGGTGACATCGCACCCGATTTCCAAGCGGAATCAACATTAGGGCACATATCCTTTCATGATTGGATCGGAGATTCATGGGCCTTATTTTTTAGCCATCCAGCTGATTTTACGCCCGTTTGTACGACTGAGTTGGGAAAGACAGCTCTTCTTAATGGAGAATTTACTAAAAGAGGTGTAAAGGCCATCGCAATTTCGGTCGATTCTTTAGAATCTCACAACCAATGGGTACCTGATATTGAGGAGGTTAATTCAGTTCATATGAATTTTCCCATTATTGCAGATCCTGAAAAGAAAGTAGCAATGCTTTATGATATGATTCATCCTAATGCTTCTGAAAAAGCAACGGTAAGATCAGTATTTATCATAGGTCCAGATAAAAAAATCAAATTGACCTTAACCTACCCAGCATCCACGGGTAGGAATTTTACAGAGATTTTACGTGTGATTGACTCCTTACAATTAACGGCTAACTACCAAGTAGCGACACCTGCTGACTGGGTTAATGGAGAAGATGTCATCATCACCCCTGCTGTATCAGATGCAGATGCAGTGACAAAGTTCCCAAAGGGATTTACCATTATTAAACCATATTTGAGAAAAACACCTCAACCCAATATATAAACTTGTAAAATTCTAATTTTAAAAAGGAGAATTCGGCTAATACGCCAATCTCCTTTTTTTTGTTTCATCAATCAATCAAAATTTCAGTAAATTAGCTAATCTGTTAAAAACAATCATTTTAATATGCTTTCCAATCAAGATTTCACTCAAACACCAGCTTTTGCCCAATTAAAAAAGGATCACCATCGACTAAATAACGTACAAATAAAAAGTTTATTTGATTCCAACGATCAACGACAAAAGGAATTTAGTCTAACATTTAATGATCTATTTGTTGATTATTCAAAAAATATTTTAGACCAGGGGACATTCCAAAACCTCCTTGATCTAGCCCATCAATGCCATTTAAAAGATGCCATTACCTCACAATTTTCTGGTGATCGTATTAATGCAACGGAGAACAGAGCAGTTCTTCATACTGCTTTAAGAGCTGATAAAAATTCAAATATTCTTATTGACGGTAAAAATATCATGCAAGATATTCAATCGGTAAAAAACCAAATGAAAGAATTTTGTGATCAAATCATACAAGGCCATTGGAAGGGCTATACTGGAAAAGCAATTACGGATATCGTCAATATTGGGATAGGTGGTTCTGACTTGGGTCCAGTTATGGTTACAGAAGCATTAAAAGCATATAAAAATCATTTAAATATACATTTCGTAAGCAATGTAGATGGTACGCATATTTCAGAGACATTAAAAAAAGTAAATCCAGATACGACCTTATTTCTCATTGCGTCCAAAACATTTACTACGCAGGAGACAATGGCAAATGCATTTTCTGCTCGAGATTGGTTTTTATCACATGCGAAAGAAATGAACCAGGTAGCTAAACATTTTGTGGCTATGTCGACCAATAAAAACGAAGTAGAAAAATTTGGAATAGATGCTAAAAACATGTTTGTTTTTTGGGATTGGGTGGGTGGACGCTACTCGCTCTGGTCTGCTATAGGTCTTTCAATTGCATTAAGTATCGGTTTTGATCATTTTGAGCAATTATTAGCAGGAGCTAACGAAATGGATATTCATTTTTCAAGCGAATCTTTTGAAACCAATATACCTGTTATTTTAGCCTTATTGGGTATTTGGTATGCTCAATTCTTTCATGCAAGTACTCATGCCATTCTACCTTATGACCAATACATGCATCGATTTGCTGCATATTTCCAACAAGGTGATATGGAATCCAATGGTAAATCAGTTGATCGAAATGGAAATCGAGTTACTTACCCAACAGGTCCTGTTATATGGGGTGAACCGGGTACAAATGGCCAACATGCTTTTTATCAATTAATACATCAAGGGACTCAAATGATTCCTGCGGATTTTATTGCTCCGGCAATAACACATAATAAAATTGGCAATCACCATACTTTATTAATGTCCAATTTTTTCGCTCAAACAGAAGCCTTAATGAATGGGAAGACAAAAAAAGAAGTAGAATCAGAATTAAAAACGGCTGGATTAAGCGATGAAAAAATAAGTAAACTTAGTCCATTTAAGGTTTTTGAAGGGAACAGACCCACCAACTCAATTTTAGTGAAAAAAATCACTCCCAAAACATTAGGCTCGTTAATTGCGATGTATGAGCATAAAATTTTTGTACAGGGTATTATTTGGAATATCTACAGCTATGATCAATGGGGTGTAGAATTAGGAAAGCAATTGGCCAACTCAATTCTGCCCGAACTAGAGAGCGATCAATGGGTAGATTCCCATGACAGTTCAACGAATGGACTTATCAATAAATTTAAAGAGTGGAGAAATTAAGATAAATTTTCTATCAGTTGGCTCAAGGTATACTCTTTTTGAGAACCATTCACCATATCTTTAAGCGAAATTAAGCCAGAGTTTATTTCATCTGAGCCAATGACCGCAACATATTGAATACCTTTTTTATCTGCGTATTCAAATGATTTTTTTATTTTTGTTATGTCAGGATAAATCTCACATGAAATGCCATTTTTACGCAAAGAATCAACTAACGTTAAACATTTCTTTTGGCCTTCTCCATCGAAATAAGTGAACAAGACTTGGCAAGCATTTAAGTCGGCCCCTGGCAACAAATTTAACGTATCCATGACATCTATAATCCTTTCAATTCCAAAGGATATTCCCACTCCCGACATATTAGGTAATCCAAAAGAACTCGTTAAATTGTCATAGCGCCCACCTCCTACAATACTTCCAAAAGACAAATCCATTGCTTTACCTTCCATAATAAGACCTGTATAATAAGACAATCCACGGGCTAAGGTCACATCAAATTTTACGTTTGTCACATCCGTAGAAAACAATAGAACGTCTTCTATTTCTTTAATTCCTTGTAATCCAATTTCAGAACTTGCCAAGACTGATTTTAAATTAAAAATCTTTTGTTCATTAGTCCCATCAAACTCAAGAATCGTTTTCAAAAGGTTAAGGCCATTTGTTTCAAATCCCTGATCGATTAGTTCCTTTTTAACTACGTCCCAGCCCACTTTATCTAATTTATCTAAAGCAATCGCAAATGAGGTGAATTGATCTAGCATACCTAAAACCTCCACAATACCCGTTAAAACTTTTCTAGAGTTAATTAATAATTGGACATTAAGTTTTAATTCCAAAAAAATGGATTGAAATAAAGAAATTAACTCGGCCTCATTCACGAGTGAATCTGAACCCACTATATCGGCATCACATTGATAAAACTCTCTATAACGACCTTTTTGAGGCCTATCTGCCCGCCAAACTGGTTGAATTTGGTACCGCTTGAAAGGAAAAGCCAACTCATTTCTATTCATAGAGACAAAGCGTGCAAAAGGAACAGTTAAGTCATATCGCAAACCTTTTTCAACAATCTTTGAGGAAAATTTTTTGTACCCTAAAGCAACATCATTTTCAGAAATGTCTTTTAAAAAATCACCAGAGTTTAATATTTTAAAAAGTAACTGATCACCCTCATCACCGTATTTACCCATTAATGTAGATAAATTTTCAATGGATGGCGTTTCTATATTTTGGAAGCCAAATCGTTCAAAATGTTTTTTAATCACTGAAAAAACATAATTCCTTTTGACCATTTCTTTTGGCCCAAAATCTCTAGTTCCTCTTGCGTTGCTTGGCTTTTGCATGTTGTATAAAAAACAAAATTAATTAATTATGCGTAATATTTTTGATAAATAACCTAGAATAGCTATTTTTGCATACCAAATTTTAAAGACATGGCTGTAACTAGATTAAAACGTAAAGACAGAAGAAATAAGGCAGTAGCAAACAATAAGGTTGCCGCTATCAAAATTTTAAAACGTAGACCAATTATCAAATTGGTAGATGTAGAAGAAATCAAAGCTACTTTTAATAAGTAATTTTTATATCTTTATATTTAAACCGGTTTTTACCGGTTTTTTTTTATCTAAAACCTACTAAACAAAATGAAAAAGTCGTTATCAATTCTTGCTATTTCACTATTGACATTAGCTTTTAACGTTAATGCTCAAGATCACAGACATGCTGTTGTTAATCCCACTAATCCTGAAATTACTGAATATTGGGATCCAGAAGTTAAGGTAATTACACCAGGAACGGTTCCATCTGATGCCATCATTTTATTTGATGGCAAAGATTTAAGCCAGTGGGAATCCGCTAAAGACGGATCACCTGCACAGTGGAAAGTTGATCCAACAGAAAAGTCGTTAACTGTTGTAGCTAAAGCTGGCAACATATCCACAAAACAAAAATTCGAAAATTATCAATTACATATTGAATGGAGATCACCAATAGAACCTGATACTAAAAAGAGCCAAGGAAAAGGTAATAGCGGAGTTTTTATGCAAGGGATGTATGAAGTTCAAGTAATGAACTCCTATCAAAATAGAACATATCGCAATGGGCAAGCAGGAAGTATATATAAGCAGAGTGCTCCATTGGTCAATGCTACCTCAAAAATGGGAGAATGGAATACTTATGATATCATTTACACTGCTCCTAAATTTACGATTAATGGCGGGATTGAAACTCCAGCGTATGTTACAGTGATACATAACGGTGTGGTTGTTCAAAATCACACTAAAATACAAGGGACAACTGAATATATAGGTCAACCTAAAAACCCGGTACATGGACCTGGTCCCATTAGTTTGCAGGATCATGGAAACCTTGTAAGCTTTCGAAATATATGGATTCGAGAAATGTAAAAAGATCTAAATTTTATTAAGGAAGGTTTTTTTATCAAAAAGCCTTCCTTTTTTTGTTATATGAAATATCTAATTAGTTGGGTTTTAAGAAATATCCCCAGAAAATTCATTCAATTATTTGCTCACCAATTAATCAAAGTTTATAGTTTGATTCTGAAAGGTGATCAAGTTTATTGCCCAATTTGTGATAAATCTTTTCGTAAGTTCTTACCCTACGGTAGAATGTTTCCCCGCGAAAATGCATTATGCCCTTCTTGTTTAAGTTTAGAAAGGCATCGATTAATGCACTTATTTTTAAAAAATGAAACTTCATTTTATTCTAATAGGCCTAAATTACTACACATTGCTCCTGAATATTGTTTCATCAACCGGTTTGAAAAATATTTAGGAGAAAACTATATTTCGGCAGACATTGAATCTCCTTTGGCTAAAGTTAAAATGGATCTTCATCATATCCCTTTTGAAGATAATACTTTTGATGCCATATTTTGTAATCACGTGTTAGAGCATGTAAAAGATGATGTACAATGCATGAGAGAAATAAGAAGAGTGATGAAGCCCGACGGTTTTGCACTTTGCCAAAGTCCTCAAAGATATGACTTAGAAACAACCTATGAAGACCCAAGTATTACAGACCCCAAAGAACGAGAAAAACATTTTCTGCAAGATGATCACCTACGTATTTACGGAAGAGATTATGGAGACCAATTAAAAAAATCAGGATTTCAAGTAGAAGAAATTAATATGATTGAAAAAATGGGTTTGGCTGATGCGAGAAAAATGGCTTTGCCATTAGAAGAAATTATATATTTATGTAAAAAATAATATGCGCTACGAAAAACTATCGTCAACATTATTTATAAAAAATAGGGCTAAATTAATTGAATTGTTGCCACCTAAGTCACTGGTAATTATCAGCTCGAACGATATTATGCCAACTAACGCAGATGGCACTATGGGATTTAAGCAAAATTCCGACTTGTATTATTTATCAGGATTAGACCAAGAAGAAACACTCCTTATTCTTTACCCTGATGCACCAGAGAATCAATATAAAGAAATCGCATTCGTTAAGGAAACTTCTGAATTAATCGCTATTTGGGAGGGTCATAAATTCACCAAACAAGAGGCCTTTGAAATTTCTGGAATAAAAAACATTCAGTGGATTAGTGATTTTGAGCAAATACTTAAAACAATCGTTTATAGTGCTGAACAAATCTATTTAATAGACAATGAACATATTCGAAATAGTTCAAAGGTAGAAACTCAAAATGATCGTTTAAATCTAGAAATTAAGGAAAAATATCCCTTACACAAGATCGAAAGGCTAGCTCCTTTATTAAATGTCATCCGAATGCAAAAGGAAAGCATTGAAATTGAAGCCTTACAAAATGCCATCGATATAACTGAAAAAGGATTTAGAAGAATCTTAAAATTCACAAAACCTGGTGTATTTGAATATGAAATTGAAGCTGAATTCATACACGAATTTATACGAAATCGAAGTAATGGTTTTGCATATACGCCCATAATAGCTTCGGGTCATCATGCATGTGTATTACATTACATTGAAAATAATTTGGAATGTAAAGATGGCGATATGTTATTGTTGGATGTTGGTGCTTGTTATGCCAATTATAATGCGGATATGACGAGAACAATTCCGGTTAATGGACGATTTACTAAAAGACAAAAACAAGTTTATCAGGCGGTCCATGATGTATTAAATTTTGCTTCCCAAATAATGACTACAGGGACATATTGGGTAGATTATCAAAAGGAAGTAGAAAAATACATGGAAAGTAAACTGATCGATTTAGGTTTATTTACTAGAAAGGACGTCGAGAATCAAGATAAACACCAACCATTATTTAAAAAGTATTTCATGCATGGAGTGGCGCATCACTTAGGGATAGATGTTCATGATGTGTGGGACAAATATAAACCTTTTGGTCCTGGCATGGTTTTAACCTGTGAGCCAGGGATTTATATTCGAGAAGAAGGCCTAGGCATTAGACTAGAAAATAATTTACTAATCACTGACAAAGGAACTGTAAATTTGATGAAAAATATACCTATTCATTGGGAAGAAATAGAAACCTTAATGAATTCATAATGGATTCCATTAAAGAGAATAAGAAATTAAACATTTGTCGATAATACATATTAAAAATAATTAATGAAGAACCTTCGAAATTTTTGCATCATCGCACATATTGATCATGGTAAAAGTACTCTGGCAGACCGATTAATTGAATTCACCAATACGGTTCAAAAGAGGGATATGATGCATCAATTATTGGATGACATGGATTTAGAAAGAGAAAGAGGGATTACCATCAAGTCTCATGCGATTCAAATGCAATATCCCAAAGATGGAGAAATATACACGCTTAATTTAATTGACACACCAGGCCACGTTGATTTCTCTTATGAAGTTTCACGCTCAATTGCGGCTTGTGAGGGAGCATTGTTAATTGTGGATGCATCACAAGGAATTGAGGCCCAGACCATTTCAAACTTGTACTTAGCCATCAATCACGATTTAGAAATTATACCCATATTGAACAAAATTGATCTTCCGGGTGCCATGCCAGATGATGTTTCAGATCAAATAATTGATTTAATTGGTTGTAAAAAAGAAGATATTATTCATGCTTCTGGAAAGGAAGGAATTGGAATACAGGCTATTTTAGATGCTGTCATTGCTAGAATTCCATCTCCCAAAGGTGATCCAGAAGCGCCATTACAAGCGCTGATTTTTGATTCAACTTTTAATTCCTACAGAGGTATTGAAGTCATATT
>CANHXO010000060.1 GCA_947464595.1 Cytophagaceae bacterium | reverse complement strand
CCTGAATGATAGCAAAAGGTATCTTCCATGATACACCGCCAACAAATGTTTTTGATTCAATTTCTTTGGGCAATAATTGAATCAAAGTTTGTATTCCATAAAACAATCCCTCTGGTTTATTGGCCGAAATTTGAACTCCATTTGTATTAACCTGCAAGCGGTAGCCCTCTTTACCCAAAGCAGCATCAAAAGATTTATTGATTACAAACCGTATATGCGCCTGAGATAAATTATTAAAATCACCATAAATCCAAGATATTTTATATCCAGTAGCCTTTTTAAGTTTGTCAGAAAACAGCTTAAAAGCTACTTTTAAGCTTGGATCATTCGGTCCAGATAAAGTCAAAGAGGCTGGTAAACGAAAAGCCCCTTGAGGATATTCTGCCTTAGATGGAATGGGTATTATAGAAGGATTTTGACCTCTAAAAACGAGAGAGATTCCACACAATAAAGTAATTAAAAAATATTTCATATATAATTATGCTAAAGATTTTCTTGCCTCGCGATCGGGATCTAAAGCGAGTATTGATTGGTCATTTAATATCATAGTTTCGCCATTTTCAGCTGTATAGGGCTTCCAATTTGGCAATCCACCCCCATTGGGATTTCCTGTTCGAACAAAATTCAAAAAGCTTTTAGCCATTTTAAGCGATAAAGCTCTTGGGCGTTTTCCACCTCCCGTATGCGTCAACATCAAATCTGTGTTATAAAACCAAAAACAAATGTCATCACAATGAAATGCCCGCATTCTACCGTCAAAAAGTGGTGGCTGCCAACCAAACCATGAAACATAGACAGGAGCTTTTTTCTGTCCTGCTTTGACGTTGGCCGTCGCAATCGCATTTTTACGATTTGAATTAATTAAAGCCCAAATTTCTATCGGTTTTGCCTCAGGAAAATTTTTCGCGTATGCATCAACGATGGAACTTGTTTGATCCGCAAACCTAGGCTTCAACTTATCTTTTACTTCAGTTAACGTAATTTGTTCCAAAATTGAATCTGTTCTTGATGGAGATTGCTCATGAAAAGTGGTATTAATCAAAAGTGGAATGTCAGCTGAAAAATGAGAAGAATCTTTAAAGAATTCCCCTGCAGCTAAATATTGACCATCGCCTACGGGTGAAAAACCGGCCCTAGTAATATTCCTCCTTTTGGCTTCATCGTCCATTTTAGCAGAGGCCTTATTGGCTATATCAATATATTCTCTCCAAGTTAATTTCTGTAAACCTTTAATTTCACCGGGTTGTAAACCAGCTTCTTCCATAATTTTAAGACCTAATAGCTCAGCAAATTCTTTGTTTGTACCACTCAATGAACTACCACTTAAGGCAACAGCTTTATGAAACAATCCTTTTGCAGAAGGCATATTCATTAATGTTGTTACTTTGGAACCTCCACCGGATTGTCCTATGATGGTTACATTTCCAGGGTCTCCACCAAAGTTTGAAATATTATCTCGAATCCATTCCAAAGAAGCTACCATATCCAAATTACCCACATTTCCAGAAGCAGGGTGCCCGCCAACAGCTGAAAGCTGACTATATCCTAAAGCGCCTAATCGGTGATTGATTGAACAAAAAACGACATCCCCCAACCTGGAGAGATTCTCTCCATGATACCCGTCTTGCTCGATGGCATTTCCATTTACATATCCGCCCCCATGCAACCATAAAATAACGGGTCTTTTTTTCTGATCTAATGCGGGACTCCAAACATTGATTCGTAAACAATCCTCAGAAACATCGTCATAATTCCAATGATCAACAAAAGAAGCGTATTGGTTTGCATACCGCTTATCCATGATTTGCGGAGCTGTATTTCCCCACCAAACGGCTGGACGAATGTCTGACCAAGGATTTGGTTTCTGTGGTGGCATAAAACGATTGGTCCCAGAGGTATCTGCACCATAGGGAATCCCTAAAAAGGTATGAATTCCACGAAGAATAAAACCACGGACTTTCCCATATTGCGTATTAGCAACGGCAATATTATCTCCCACAAATAATTGTTGGTCATCTAAAGAAGCGGATTTAAAATCCTTTGAATAACGATTATTAGGACCCAGACTTAAACTAGCAGAGCCAAGGCCCAAAGATTGTATGAAATCGCGACGACTTGCTTTCAAAATTTAATGGTTTAGTTTCCTTAAAGTTGACAGAAAATGAATGTAAATCCAAATCCTTTTTTATTTTTGTACCAACAAGCATTATATACGAAACAAAATCATGAATGAAACTGCCACACTTGCTGCACAGCAAGTAGAACTTACACACGCTATTGACACAGTTTGGGTCGCCATTTGTGCGGCATTAATCTTCCAAATGGAAGGTGGATTTGCCCTATTAGAAGCTGGATTTGTCCGATCAAAAAATGCAGTCAGCATTATTGCCAAAGTAATGATAGACATCTTATTTGGAGGCGTCGCCTTTTATTTAGTTGGATTTGGAATTGCTTATGGAAAATCAAATGGATACTGGGCCTTTGATTTCGGAATTTCAAAAGAAGATTTAGGTTTAGGATTGACCATATCCAATAGTCTATTTTGGTTTATTCAAATGGGCTTTGCGGTGGCTGCCATTTCGATCGTTTCTGGCGGTGTCGCTGAACGAATGAAAATGTGGTCTTATGCTGTATTTGTGACAATATTTTGTGCTGTCATGTACCCATTAGCCGCCCATTGGGTTTGGAATCCGGGTGGTTGGTTAGCCGTTCAAGGATTTAATGATTTTGCGGGTTCAGCGGCTGTTCATGCCATGGGTGGCTTCGCTGCCTTGGCAGGTGCAATCGTTTTAGGACCAAGAATTGGAAAATATAACGAAGATGGGAGTATCAATGCTATCCCAGGGCACAACCTAACCTTATCGGCGGTTGGAGCTTTCATGTTGTGGTTTGGTTGGTTCGGTTTCAACCCAGGTTCTACTTTAGGAGCTGTGGGTAAATGGGAGTTAATCGGTTCAGTTGCAACAAACACCTTTTTAGCCTCAGCGGCCGGTGGAATTTCAACCATCTGCTACACTTTTTTAAGGTATAAAAAAGTGGATATTACGATGGTCATCAATGGCGTATTGGCAGGTTTAGTAGCGATCACAGCCGGATGTAATGTAGTGAGTCCGAATAGTGCATTAATTATTGGATTGGTCGCCGGAACACTTGTTGACATGGCCGTGGTCATCGTAGACAATTTAAAAATAGATGATCCTGTAGGTGCTATCGCTGTTCATGGAATCAACGGATTCTTTGGTACAATCGCTGTAGGTTTATTTTCAGAAAAAAACGGATTGTTTGTAACAGGTGAAACGAGCCAACTAGTTATTCAATTTATTGGCGTAGCTGTCATCAGTGTTTTCTCATTTGTACTTACCTATACCATTTTTAAAATATTAAAAGCAACTATGGGAATTAGGCTAAGTCATAAAGCAGAATCGGCTGGTATTGACGCCGTTGAATTTGGAGTAGAATCTTATACAACATTTGAATAATAGCTAAAAAAATTAGATATGAAAAAGGTAGAAGCCATCGTTAAACCATCGAAATTAAAAGCTATTCAAAAAGGCTTGATCGATGCCAACATCCCTTGCATGACCGTTGTCCCAGTCCGTGGAGCCGGTTTACAACAAGGCTATTCTGAAATTTATCGGGGTACCGAAAAGTCATTAATCTTATTGCCCAAAATTATGATCATTTGTGTGGTCAGTGATGAAAATTTGGAAAAGTGCTTAAGTGTAATTTTAGACAATGCCTCAGAAGGAAACACAGGGGATGGCAAAATCTTTGTATATGATGTTCAAGATGCAATTAGGATTAGAACGAAGACGAGAGGGATTGAGGCGATCAGGTAATGTAAGTAATAGGTATGAGGTAATAGGTAATAGGTAATAGGTAATAGGTAATAGGTAATAAGTAATAGGTAATAAGTAAGAGGAATTAGGTAATCGTAGGGGACGGGTTTACCTCGTCCCAAAAAGGGTAATCAATTTTATTCTTTTATCGTTTTGATGACGCGCATGCGGACAAACATCTCTTCTGAATACCATTTTAGTGCACGTGTCTTTTTAATCATAGGCGCGTGCTCTTTACTTTTATAAGCAAAACTATCCAAGATTTCTTCTGACTCCCAGAGACTTAACGTCGCTTGTTCCAACAATGGAAATTCCCCTACGCCTTTGGCAAATAGCAAACCCTCTTTTGATGATAGGTATTTGCTGGCATGCGATACATTAAGCCAAAATAATACAGATTTATACCAAACAATACTGGCTCTTGTCAATACCAAAATAGGCCCTTGGCCCGGATCTGTAACTATTTCAAAGGGATTATTCGTATTCCAAGTTCCATGGCCCTTGATCGCTACGGCATCCCAACCGCTAATTTCGCTTGTTTGGGATTTTAAAGTGGACCAACGAACATTTGTTTCAAAAAAATCATCCGAAGCATTTTGAGATTCAAAGACACCTAAAAACGCGTACATTGAAAAATCAGGCCAAACAGAAAAACCATTACCGGCGCCCACACCTAAATGTTTTGAAAAGACTAATCCCGTATGTTTCCAAGGATCAACGAGCGAAATTCCCATTTGGGCGAAGCCAAAGCGCTTATTTGAAAAGCCCTTAAAACTTAAAAATCGAATTGAAATTATTTTTTCACTCATTTACATCAAAATTAGCCTATTTTTGAACAAATATATCGACTATAAGGTTTAAAACAACATGAACAATTCTGGCAAAAAAGGATTTTATTTTAAACAATATGAGGAAGTAGGCACCTCCCCTTTTGATAAACTTTTTGGCATATTCAAAGAATTAATCACCCATACCTCAGGAGATTTTGACGAAGCCATTGAATGGCTGAGAGAATTGGATAAGGAATACGAATTAACCGATGAAAATTACACCATCGAAGATTTTATTGAGGATTTAAAAGCAAAAGGCTATATCCGTGAAGAAATAGATGCCGAAGGTGGATCTGGATTAGGCATTACCGCCAAGACGGAGAGGGCGATACGCCAACAAGCTCTAGAAAATATCTTTGGAAATTTGAACAAAAGTGGCTCAGGAAACCATAAAACTAAAGCAACAGGATTAGGTGATGAACTGACAGGCGAATTTAGAAGTTACCATTTTGGAGATGGACTTGAAAAAATATCCTTAACCGAGAGCTTAAAAAATGCACAAATTAATCATGGCATAGGGTCATTTGAATTAACCGAAGAAGATTTAGTCGTAGAGGATTCAACCTATAAATCTCAAATGAGTACCGTTTTAATGATTGACATTAGTCATTCCATGATCCTTTATGGGGAAGATCGGATTACGCCGGCCAAGAAAGTAGCCATGGCTTTAGCGGAACTTATCACCACACGCTATCCAAAGGACACGATTGACATCTTGGTTTTTGGAAATGATGCCTGGAGCATCTCTATTAAAGATATCCCCTATTTGAAAGTTGGGCCATATCACACCAATACCGTCGCTGGATTACAATTAGCCATGGATATTTTGCGAAGAAAAAGAAACACCAACAAACAAATTTTCATGATTACTGACGGTAAACCTAGTTGCGTCAGAGAAAGAGATGGAACATATTACATGAATAGCAATGGATTGGATCCTTATGTGACTGAAAAATGCTATACGCAAGCAGCTCAAGCACGAAAATTACATATTCCAATTACTACGTTTATGATTGCTAGGGATTCCTATCTGCAACAATTTGTAGACAAATTCACCGAAACAAACCAAGGAAAAGCATTCTACACAGGTTTAAAAGGTTTGGGTGAGATGATTTTTCAAGATTACGAAACAAATAGAAAGAAAAGACTAAAATAAAATGATCAAAAATTTAGGTGAATTAAAAGCTTCTGGTTACGCCAGCAAATCAATTAAAGACGAATTAAGAGATAATTTAATCAAGCACATGCAGGCGGGAACGACTGTTTTTGAAGGCGTTCACGGTTTTGAAAATTCGGTAATTCCTGAATTAGAGCGTGCCATTCTATCACGCCATAATATAAACTTATTGGGTTTACGAGGCCAAGCAAAAACACGTTTAGCCAGGTTAATGATCCATTTATTAGATGAATATATACCCGTGGTTCAAGGCTCAGAAATCAACGATGATCCATTGTCCCCGATTTCACGTTTCTCACGTGATTTGATCGCTGAAATGGGAGACAAAACACCCATCTCATTTCTGCATCGTTCCGACAGGTTTGCCGAAAAATTAGCCACTCCTGATGTTACTGTGGCTGATTTAATTGGAGATGTGGATCCCATCAAAGCCGCTAATTTAAAATTATCCTACGCTGATGATCGAGTGATACACTTTGGGATGATCCCAAGGGCCAATCGCTGCATCTTTGTTATTAATGAAATTCCAGACCTTCAAGCGAGAATTCAAGTGGCCTTATTTAATATTCTTCAAGAGGGTGATATTCAAATTCGTGGTTTCAAATTGCGTTTGCCATTAGACATGCAATTTATTTTCACGGCAAATCCTGAAGATTATACCAACAGAGGAAGTATTGTAACCCCTTTAAAAGATCGAATTGGCTCTCAAATTTTGACTCATTACCCAGAAAGTATTGCGATAGCTCGTAAAATTTCTGCACAAGAAGCTAGGATAAATTCAAAACAAATAAGTACAGTGCATGTGCCTGAGTTAGCTTATGATTTATTAGAACAAATTTGTTTTGAGGCTAGAGAGAGTGAATATGTGGATAATAAAAGTGGAGTCAGTGCTCGGATGAGTATTTCTATGCTGGAAAGTTTAATTAGCACGGCTGAACGAAGAGCAATGCTGGCAAAAGAAACGACTACCACAGTTCGACTTTCCGATTTCATGGGCATTATTCCTGCCATAACAGGCAAGGTAGAATTAGTTTATGAAGGCGAACAAGAAGGTGCAGCATTTGTTGCAGAGCAATTGATCGGATCTGCAATCAAAACATTTTTGCCTGGCTTATTTCCTAAGATTGAGAAATTGACCAAAAAAATAGAAGACACTCCTTATTCCCTTTTAATGGAAGCCATATTTTCTGAGGGAGGTATCGTTATATATGATGAAAGTACGGAAGCCGAATATAAAAACACCTTAGATAACATAAAGCCTTTGGAGGATTTGGTTAAAAAATACCAAGCTGACGTCCTATCAAATGATCGTTATTTCCTAAAAGAGTTTGTACTATGGGCATTAGCAGAACACCATAAACTAGGTAAAGATCGGTTAACAGATGGATTCCAATTTAAAGATTTATTAGATATTTTATAAAAAATTAAGCCTCCATTAGAGGCTTTTTTTTGCTCTAATTTGTGTTAATTTACTATTCATTCAACAAACTTAAATTCAATAAAAGGAGTTAATCATCCTGTAATTTTAAGATTAACTGAGATTAATAAAATAGAATTTGTAGTAAATCCTTATATAAATATTTAAACCATGAAACTAGGCCAAACTGAAACTGAATCGCGACGTACATTTATTGAAAAAGCCAGTATTGGTTTTGCTTCCATGGCATTAATTCCCAATTTAAATTTCGCTAAATCTCCAGAAAATAAAATACGTATAGGTATTATCGGAGGTAGATTTGGAGCAAGTTTTCAATTTCATGAACACCCCAATTGCATCGTAGAAGCCGTCAGTGATCTGAGAACAGATCGGCGTGAAAATCTGATGAAAGTCTATCAATGTACCAAAAGCTACCCATCATTAGCAGAATTGATTAAAGACCCCAAAATCGATGCGGTGTTCATCGCAACGCCTGCGCCAGATCATGCCAACCATGTAATCGCTTCATTGCTTGCAGGGAAACATGTATTATGCGCGGTTCCTGCCGCTTTAAATTTAGAAGATTGTTATCGGCTCAAAGAGGCTGTTATCAAATCAGGTTTATGCTATATGATGGCTGAAACGAGTTATTACAGACAAAATACGATATCAGTAAGAAAATTTTATCAAGAGAATCAGTTTGGAGAAATTTTTAGTGCAGCTGCGGAATACAACCATCCTGGACTTGAAACTTTGTGGTTTGAGGATAATAAACCAACATGGCGTCACGGATTGCCCCCCATGCTTTATCCGACCCACTGCACGTCATTTTTAATTTCAGTGACAAAAGAAAGGTTAACAAGCGTAAGTGCAGTAGGCTGGGGAGATCAAAGTAGCATACTGAAAAACAATCCCTATAATAATCCATTTTGGAATGAAACGGCCTTTTTTCAGACCAATAAAAATCATCCATTCCGAGTGGAAGTGAATTGGAAAGGTGCGTTGAGAAACGCAGAAAGAGCAGAATGGCGTGGAGAAAAAATGAGTTTTATTTCATCGGCATCGGAGTCAAACGAACATACCGTTATTCGAAGTGTTGAGACGATGGGGAAAGACGATGCAGGGTTTCAAATAAAAGAAAACAGAATAGAAAAATATAGGCAAGAAAAATGGTGGCAAACCCCAATGTTACCCGAAACGTTAAGACATGATAGTGGCCATGACGGATCACACTCGTTCATTACGCATGAATTTATTCGTTCTGTTTTGGAACATCGGACTCCTAGTATTAATATTCATGAATCACTGGCTTATACCGCTCCAGGAATTGTTGCGCATGAATCAGCACTAAAGAATGGGGAATATCTAAAAATTCCAAGTTTCGATTAAATCTTAATGCTTACTTTCCGATACAAAACTTGCCAAAAATATTTTTCAACAAATCATCGTTGGAAATTTGGCCTGTAATTTCACCCAAATGATGGAGGGCATGACGAAGGTCTTGAGCAATTAAATCACCTGTTAAACCAGTTTTTAACGCGTTCTTCACACCTATAAGGGTTTCCTGCGTTTGCAATAATTGTTGGAAATGCCGAATATTAGTCACCATGGTACCGCTGGCATTGGCTTGGTCAAGTCCCATAATGGTTAAAAGGGCATGCTCTAATGCTGGAAGACCTTTACGGTCTTTTGCAGAGATGCAAATCAAATCGGGTAAAAAGTCCTTAAAAGCATTCAAAACTTCAGTAGAAACTTGGTCTACCTTGTTTAAAACTTGAATGATCGGAATGTCTAATGTTCCTAAAGAAACAATGCCAGCCCTTAAACCTTCGGCGGTTTCTGTCATTGCATCAGCCATATAAATCACGACTTGGGCTTTCTTTACCCAAGCTTGAGTTCTTTCCACCCCTAAGGCTTCAATCACATCCGCTGTTTCGCGTAAACCCGCTGTGTCAACCAATCGGAATTTAATGCCACCTAAAGTCCATTCATCCTCTAAACTATCACGAGTGGTTCCCGCAATTTCAGAAACAATAGCTCTATCTTCATTTAACAACGCATTTAACAAAGTTGACTTACCAGCATTGGGTTTACCCACGATGACAGTAGCTACCCCATTTTTAATGGCATTGCCTGTACGAAAACTTTCAACTAGTGGTTGAACATGATCCAACAACTGAGTGACAAGATCTTCCAAATCTTTGCGATCAGCAAACTCTACATCCTCCTCACCAAAATCGAGTTCCAATTCAATTAAAGAAGCAAAATGAATTAATTCTTCTCGCAATGCAGCTAGTTCTTTGGAAAATCCTCCTCTTAATTGGTGTAAAGCAGCCGATTGTGCAGCTGCAGAATCAGCGGCAATGACATCGGCAACTGCCTCCGCCTGAGCTAAATCAAATGCACCGTTCAAAAATGCACGTTGGGTAAACTCACCTGGGCGAGCAAAACGAGCCCCTTTTTCGGTCAATAATTGGATTAAACTTTCCTGAATAAAAGGAGAACCGTGACATGAAATCTCGACCACATGTTCCTTAGTATATGATTTAGGAGCTATATATAAACTAACGACTACCTCATCAAATACACGACCCGCTGACTCAATTCGACCATAATGAAGAGTGTGAGACAACTGGTTGGATAAATCTTTGGGGTGAAATACTTCATTCACAATATCGATCGATCGATCTCCTGACAGCCGTATGACTCCAATGGCCCCTACTCCAGCCGGTGTAGCTAATGCAACGATGGTGTCCTTAAAGTCCATTGATTAAATCAAATTCGTCAACTTCATGGCAACCGTCATGTCGCCCGAAATCTTAACTTTTCCTGTCATAACAGCCATCATGGAGTTTAATTCACCATTTAAAATAGCGGTGAACGTTTCTTCAGACGTGGCAATCGTACAATCAGTATCTAAATTTTCATTAGTGACTTCGCCATCACCAGTTACAACAATAATACCTGAAGGAAATGCAAATTTAAAAGAAACCCCTTGGCCTCCTTTTTGAGCTGCTAATGAAACAATTTTGTCGTTGATTTCTTGAAATGTCATTTTGAAAAAATTTAATGTGTGGCAAAATTAATTCTTTTTATGCGTTTTATTAAGGAAGTGACCTATAATTCCCGTTGGCATATCACCTTAAAATCACAAAACTGGCAATCTGAAACTTCTTTCGTTTTTTCGAATTTGGTATTGACATCTAAAATCTGATGCACCCATCCTTCTATTACTGCCTTTGAATCCAATAAAAAGCTATCCCAATGAGGTCCAGACTCAAACCACAAATCATGTTCTTCGTCACTCAAAACACCTTCTTTCAAATTTCTAAAGGAGATAATGCCTGGTTTTATCGTATGTGTTTGAAGGCTTAAGCCCGCAAAAGTCTTTTCATTTTCTGGCGAAACACGTGAAAGCTCGGAGGCCAACAAAAACTTATATAACCATAGCTGCAGTAATTTGGGTTTTAATTCCCCCGTTAAAATGGAATTTCGTAATCCTAACTCTCCAGATTTCAACTCGGACCTTTCCACTTTACCCGTTTTATAATCAATAATTCGAATTTCTCGACCGTCAAATAAATCCAATCGATCTATTCGGCCAGTCACTTTTACCTCTAGGAGTTCTTGTCCCCAAAGAACCTTTAGGTTTGTGATCAATTTGGATTCTAAATCAATTATTTTAGTGTTTTTTGAAAAATTAGATTTCGAATAATAGGACTCGAGCAACGTTTTAGCAACTTCTTTCAGCACAAAATTAAATCCCTTCTCTAGTTCAAAGACACCTTCTTTTTCTTGAATGGACTTCATTGCTTTTACCAGATACCCATCTAAACCAGAAACAACCTCCTCTAAATTGACTCGATCATAGATGCCGTCGTAATTTTCTTTAACCTCCTTGTCAACTATTTCCAAAACTTTATGTACCCAGGTACCAAAAACATCGGCACCTAATTCATCTTCTAATTCCTTTTCCTTTCGCATGCCTAAAATTTGTGCATAAAAATATTTTAAACTGCACGTAGAAAACATGGTCAAAGATGATGTAGAAATTCCTGAGCTGGCCAACTTACGTTTTATTTTATCTAGAATGGCAGGTGATTTTTCAACCGAACCATCGTTGCGAACAAAAGCAGACTCTTTAGGAGAAAATTCAATCCAGGGCTCATGAACCTCAATCAGTGGATTTTTTTGTTTCCAATCATGCTTGATTTGCTTAATAAAACGACTCATCTCCTTCACGCCGGATTTGTCAGAAGACTGAACGTAACATAAAACCACCTCTCGAGGCCTTTGCAAAAGCCTGTAAAAATGGTAGGAAGCTACTGCATCTGCCTGGGTGAATGTTGGCAATGAAAAATGTACCATATTAGCGATATCTAACGGGATTAAACTTTCACGCTTTCTCGTTCCTGGCAAACTTCCTTCGTTCATTGACAAAACAATTACACGGTCAAAATCCAATGTCCGCGTCTCCAATAAACCCATCACATGAAGGCTTCGATTTTCGGATCCAACAAATGTCAATTTTTGTTGGGTAAGCAATTGAGTCAATAATATTTTTCCACTTGCAATCGATACAAAATCATCTGATTGAAAAGATTGAATTAAAGACGCTATAACGGCTAATGCTTGTTTGACCGCCTCCGCTTCTTCATCCCATTCTTGGTCTGGAATGCTTTTTAATATTAGATTTAAAACATTTTCAAGACATTTTAAAATAGTTGAAAATGAGTCTAAACTTGGAGCAAACAAATCTTTCAATAGGGGCAAATCTGAAGCTAAGGCTAATATTTTTTCTGATCGAATGTACAAATCTGTTTTCGTGTATACACTATTCAAATCCTTTTTAAAATCTTTTTTTGCCAACTTACTTTTATGCTGAATATATAAGTTGATAAGTCGATGTGAGCAGACTGATTTGAAAGAAGAAACTGAAAACTTTCCTTGAACCGACTGTTTCTGTAAATCCCACCAAAAGTTAATTAAAGAAAAGACTTGCGTCTTTTTCAGTGAATATCCCATGGTAATGTTTAAACGATCCTTAAACTCACCTATATATAACATGACCTGATCTAACAAGGATTCATCAGCTAAAACTAAAGCTACTTGCTCTTCGCTGCCGTATGCATGTTGCCACTGGCGTATCATGTCCATGGCAACAAACACCTGTGCACTTGGATTAGCTAGTCCTAATATTTGTACATGTTTGGGTTTATCCAGCAAATCATTTGTTTTCCATAAAAAAGGGCCGCGTCCTAAATAATCGCTTGAAGCAGTATTTGCATAATTTTTCAACCAAGTTCCCGCTCGGTGAAAAGTGTTATCGACATAATAAGCGTCAGCATCCCAAAGAGTTTGGGCTAAATTACTTTTGATCAGTAATCGAATGATTTCTTCCTCCCCTTTTGATAATGCGTTAAAACCAACAAAATATATTTTTTTAAATGATTTTGGCAAGGCCTTTCCAGCGGATAAATAATCGGCTAATTTCCGATAGGCCATCCCCCGATAAACCAATCCTTGAGCGTTTAAACTTGACTGCAAACGGATATAAACCTCGAGTAAATGTTCAAATAATTTAAAGTAGGTTTTAGTATGAGGAGTAATGAATTTCTCAGGATTATCTTCCCCATATTCTTTTCCCCATCGCTCGATGGATTTCACTTCAGACAAAAAAGAAAATATTTGGTACGGATCGACCAAATACATATCTAACGTTTCAAAATCTTTTAACATTAATTGGCCCCAAGAAATAAAACGATCGAAATCGACTTGATCATCTACCTGTTTAAAACAGGCAAAAGCCTCTAGTAAAAGCTTTATGGGGTCAATTAAAGAAGAATCTGTCATTTGGAGGGCAAACTCTTCAATCGTAAAAAAAGAAGGAGATAGAAATGGCCTATCTCCCAAAACAGCTAATTCTTTTTTTAGGTAAAGTACCCCACGTTGCGAGGGCATCACAATAGCAATATCTTTTAATTCTTCGATGGGATGTTCCCCAAAAATATGTGCTGCTGTTTTACCTAAAAATGTCTGCATTATAAATTTCCCTTTTTCATTTCTTTGACTGCATAATCAACAGCTCGAGCAGTCAATGCCATGTAGGTTAAAGAAGGGTTTTGGGTAGACGTTGAAGTCATACTAGCTCCATCGCTAACAAAGACATTTTTAACGGCATGCATTTGGTTCCATTGATTGAGCATGGAAGTCTTGGGGTCACTCCCCATACGGCAACCACCCATTTCATGAATATCTAAACCTGGAGCTTGTTTTGAATCTCGAGTTCGTATATTCTTAAATCCGGCTTTGGTATACATCTCCGTAAATTGTTCCATAAAATCTTTCACCATTTTCTCATCATTATCATCATAGGAAACATCCATGTGCATGATCGGTAAACCATGAGCATCCTTCTTTGTCGAATCTAAGGTAATTTTATTAGTCTCTTTAGGAATTGTTTCACCCATCATGTGTGAACCTGCTGACCAATTTGTCCATTTAGGGTTCAATAAAGAATTCTTTAAGCTCTCTCCGACCGAATCCCGATCCGTGGTGTTAGCACGTCTCGCACTCATACCTGCAGCATAGCCTCGCAAGAAATTCGTTTCTTGTTTATATAAATTACGGAAACGAGGAACATATCCAGAGGTAGGCCGACTACCCTCCGTTTTAAAATCAAAATATCCATCATACTCCGCTGATATAGTAGCCCTATAATTGTGGAAAGCCACATATTTTCCAAGAACCCCGCTGTCATTTCCTAAACCATTGGGAAAACGATCTGATTTTGAGTTTAATAAAATAGCATTGGTATTTAAAGCAGCAGCAGTAACAAAAATCACTTTAGCATAGTACTCAACCCTTTCATT
>CANHXO010000059.1 GCA_947464595.1 Cytophagaceae bacterium | reverse complement strand
TGCGGACTTTAAACCCGCATTTTTAATGTTATAGATGTTTCTTTTTGATTTCCTTTACTGCAAAATCAGCTGCCCTGGCTGTTAAAGCCATATAGGTCAGTGACGGATTGACACAAGACGTTGAAGTCATACACGCTCCGTCAGTCACAAATACGTTTTTACAAGCATGCACTTGGTTATTGCCATTCAAAACGGAAGTTTTTGGATCACGACCCATACGTGCTGTGCCCATTTCATGGATAGCCATTCCTGGATAAGATCCATTGTCAAATGCCTTCACATTTTTCAAGCCAGCAGCTTCTAACATTTCACCTGCATCATTCATGATATCTTTGCGCATTTTTCTTTCATTCTCTTTGAATTCTGCGTCAAACACCACAACAGGATGACCCCATTTATCCTTTGTGTTAGGATCTAAATACATCTTATTTTCGTGGTAAGGCAATGTTTCACCAAATCCTCCTAATGACATCCCCCATGGTCCTGGATGAGTCAATGATTCTTTGTAATCTGCGCCGAAACTTAAATCACCTATTCCTCGATTCCAACCAGAGCGAGAGCCACTTCCTTGGTAGCCAAATCCACGAAGATAATCCCGCTTGTCATTGCCTATATTTCTGTAACGTGGAATATAAATACCATTGGCCCTACGCCCGATGTAATATTTATCTTCATCACCTTCCCATGTACCCGTAGCGCCAATTTTAAAGTGATGATCCATCAAATTATGTCCTAATTCTCCTGAGTCATTTCCAAATCCATTTTGAAAACGATTCGATTTTGAATTCAATAATAATGCTGTTGTACTTACCGTTGAACCACACACAAAAATCACTTTGGCAAAATATTCTTTTACCTCATGCGTCACGGTATCAATCACGCGAACTCCTTTGGCACGTTGCTTAGTCGCATCATAAATGATTTCAGAAACTAATGAATCGGGTCTCAACGTCAACAACCCAGTTTTAGCTGCCGGAGGAAGCGTACAAGATTGTGAACTAAAATAGGCGCCATACGGACAACCTAACCGACATTTATTGCGGTATTGGCAAGCAGATCGGCCAATGCCTAGTTGGGCTTGTTTCGCCTCGGATAAGTTGGCCACCCGCCCTATCGTCATAATACGTCCTGGAAAGTTCTTTTCAATACGCTTTCGAACTTCCTTCTCCACGCAATACATTTCCATAGGCTTTAAAAACTCTGAATCGGGCAATTGAGGTAAGCCCAAAGCCTCTCCAGAAATACCCACATGCTTTTCGACATAGGAGTACCAAGGAGCAATTTCTTTGTAACGAATCGGCCAGTCGATCGCGATGCCTTCTTTTAAATTTGCCTCGAAATCTATATCACTTAATCGGTAGGTTTGGCGTCCCCACATAATGGATTTTCCTCCTACAATATTAGGCCTATACCAGTCAAATCTTTTTTCTTCTTTGTATAAGGAATCAGAGTCATTCATCCAGTATTTTTCAGTCATCTCATTGTAGGGATAATCACGAGATAATTTTGGATGTGAAGCTTTTTGCTCCTGAGTAAGCAAACCATTGTATTTAAAATCCCAAGGATCTTTATAGCTAGGCTCATATCCTGTGATATGTTCCAATTGCTTTCCTCTATCTAGGACTAAAGTTCTCATTCCTTTTTCTGTTAATTCCTTGGCGGCATATCCCCCAGAAACTCCAGATCCTACAACAATGGCATCGTAGGTAATTGATTTTATAGCGTCTATATTTAAGTTCATTATTCAGTTAGTTCAGGTCAAAATTATAAAGCCCACGTTTTTTGATTAGGTCCCAATGGCATACATCCATCAAATTTACCTGGAATGGGAAGATATTCTAAGGCCTCTGTAGCACCGATTTTACTCGTAAAATATCCGGTAGTAGCCAATTCCTTAATCATAAAGAAAAAAGGCAATGTTCTCTTTTTCGCTTTTCTAGCCGCATCGCCTTCTAGCATACAGGCTGTTAAAACCTCCTTTTTCTGAATTTCGTTTGCGTCAACGAAGCCCTTTCCTGTTTTAGTTTTACAATCCGCATCTAACTTGGTCAATCCAGCATAAAATGTTTCTTGTTCCAATTTAGTGTAGCAATCTTGTACGACATTGACAATGAACTTCTCTGCTCCAGCAGCTTTGGCACCAGGTGTTTTTGTTGTCGGAATAATGACATCTGCTATGGAAGCAATCAAGCTTGTTTGATCCGCTGTAAAGCTTACAAAGGTACCATTATTTGTTTTTTGGCCCATAATTCCAGCCATGGCAGGAGCGGAGATCATTCCTCCCATTAAAGCAGCGACGCGTTGAACCGCTTCTCTTCTATTTATATTCATAAGTAAATAGTTACATTAATTCTTAATAGTTTCAAATATAGGTAATTAAAATAAAAAACGAATAGGGGCGTGGAGGCATTTTGTTAATTTTTTTTATCCCTACATTTGTTTCAAATTTCAGTTATGTCGCGTAGATCTTCCAAAGTACTTGTAGGCCAAATAATAAATTCTCTCCTTCATTCACATAGTGAAAATGAGGCAAAATCCATGGCCTATCGATGTTTAGATTTAGGCTGGGATTGCAGCGCCACGGATATTTTAATGGAGAAGCCTGTTGAAATACCAGAGGACTGGGATGCGAAATTAGGCCGACTGCAAACCGGTGAACCCCTTCAATATGTGATGGGCTTTGAATTTTTCAGGGATCGTAAATTTAAAGTGAGTCCCGCTACTTTGATACCAAGGCCTGAGACGGAAGAGTTAATCATCAAGATTTTGCCTTTCATCAAGAAGGATCATCGAGTGCTTGACGTAGGTACCGGGTCGGGTTGTATTGCGGTAAGTTTAGGCATTGAAACCGATGCGTCCATTTCCGCTTGGGATATTTCAGCCGAGGCTTTAGCTGTCGCCAAAATGAATGCAGCCACTTTTGAAACGAAGGTTGATTTTCAATGGCAAGATATCTTTCAGTGGGAGCAAACTTCAGGTTCATGGGACTTCATTATATCCAATCCCCCCTATGTGTTGAATTCGGAAAAAGTGGATATGCATTCAAATGTACTCGATTTTGAGCCTCATTTAGCTCTTTTTGTCCCTGACCTTGATCCTTTAAGGTTTTACCAAACGTTGGGTTATTTTGCTTGGAACCGCTTAAATCCCGGCGGTTGGTTAGCTGTCGAAATTAATCGGGCCTATGGCCTTGAAACTGAAAATCTGTTTCAGCAGATTGGATTTACGTCCACGGAATTACATCAAGATTTTAAGGGGAATGACCGATTTGTGTTGGCTCAAAAATAGTTTTTAGTCCTTTTCGATTTATTCTTCATCAAAATTGAACTTTTATCCTGAAAAAAGTATTTTGGTACGAAAATGTAAAGGAGATTTTTATTTATTGTCTACCTTTGCCAAACAAAAAAACCATTAAAAATTTTTACCATGAATAAGAAAATTTGGATTGTTTTAGCAGTAATTGTTGCCTTAGTTTTCTGGGGTGTAGGTTCTAGAAATGGAATGGCGACGAGTGACCAAGAAGTAAAGGCCTCGTGGGCAAATGTTCAAAGTGCTTACCAAAGACGCGCGGATTTAATTCCAAACTTGGTTAAAACGGTACAGGGTGTCGCAAATTTCGAAAAGTCTACCTTGACTGCCGTGATTCAAGCACGTGCAAGTGCAACACAAATGAAACTAGATGCAAAAGATTTGAGTCCTGAAAATATGCAAAAATATCAAGCTGCTCAATCTTCTTTAGGAGGTGCATTATCTCGATTAATGGTGGTGGCTGAAAATTATCCCCAGCTTAAGGCGACGGAGAATTTCTCTGAGTTACAATCACAATTGGAAGGTACAGAGAACAGAATTAAAGAGGAGCGTGATCGATTTAATGATTCAGTTAAGAATTATAATTCATTGATTGTAACTTTCCCCAATAGCTTAATTGCTTCTTTTTCTGGATTCGCAGAGAAGGGTTTTTTCCAGGCAGAAGCTGGATCTGAAAAAGCACCTGAGGTGAATTTTGACGAGAAGAAGTAAGATGCATTTAGCAGAGGATCATCAAAAAAAGATATTGCAAGCTATTCAAGAGGCTGAGTTAAAAACCTCGGGAGAAATACGTGTGCATATTGAAAGTCATTGTGAAGGGCACCCGGTCGAAAGAGCGAAGGTGCTCTTTTTTCAATTAGGGATGCATCAAACTGATTTGCAAAATGGTGTATTGATCTATTTGGCTCACAAGGATCGTAAATTTTCAATTGTGGGAGATAAAGGAATCGATGCGAAAGTTCCAACGGAATTTTGGGAAACCATTCGAGATGAAATGCGGCCAATGCTGGCAAAAAATGAATTTGGGCTTGCCCTTTCGCAGGGAGTTATGCGAGCTGGCGAAGTACTGGCCAACTTTTTCCCTTATCAGAAAGATGATCAGAATGAGCTATCGAATGAAATATCTTTTGGAGTTTAATTACATGATGAAAAACCTTAAATTCCTATTTTTCTTTTTGTTCACAGCAAATACCTTATTAGCTGCTGGTCAAGGAGATATTCCTGCAAAACCTAGTGGCTATGTGTTAGATGCTATATCTGCTTTAAAGCCTGAGGAGCGTAATTCACTTGAGCAAAAATTGAGGGGATATGCGGATACTACGTCGACTCAATTTGCAGTAGTCTTGGTTCCATCCACCGGAGGTCGAGACGCCTATGATTACGCGATGGAAATAGGGAAAAGTTGGGGTGTAGGCCAAAAAGGAAAAAATAATGGAGTGGTCATTCTGGTATCCATGGATGACCGAAAGATTCGGATTGTCACGGGTCGTGGAATAGAGGATGTGTTGACGGATGCGATTTGTAAACGTATCATCAATCGAATAATAAAGCCTTATTTAAAGCGAGGGGACTTTTATGGCGGTTTAGATGCAGCGACGACTGAAATGATGCAGCGCGCCAGTGGTGAATTTAAAGCGGATGCTTCTGGGGAGCCTCAAGGCATCCCCTTGTTTGTAATTATTGTATTAGGTTTCGTCATTTTGACTTTAGTCAACGCCTATCGCAATCGCCATAAAAACGGAGGTTCAGGCCCTGGTTCGCATGGAGGGGGTGGTATGTTTTTCCCACCTATATTTTTAGGAGGAGGAAATTATGGAGGTGGATCTGGTGGTTCTGGCGGAGGCGGTTTTGATTTTGGCGGTTTTGGTGGGGGAGACTTTGGTGGGGGTGGTGCCGGTGGTGATTTTTAATTAATCTGTATCTTTGTATAAAATTATAAGACTTTGAAAGATCTCATCCAACAATCTTTACGTGAATCGCAAGATGTTTTAGCTCAATTTTTATCGGATGCTAGTAAAATAGATGCGATTGAAAAAGCGGCAGATTGTTTGGTGGACGCACTCCAACAAGGTAAAAAAATTCTATCTTGTGGAAACGGGGGAAGTCATTGTGATGCGATGCATTTTGCAGAGGAATTGTCGGGTCGATATCGTGAGAATAGGCCTGCATTAGCCGCTATGGCAATTTCTGATCCCTCTCATATTACTTGTGTGAGCAATGATTTTGGGTATAATTTCATTTATTCACGCTTCATTGAAGGCTTAGGAAATCAAGGTGATGTGCTCGTTGGCATTTCTACCTCCGGTCAATCAGCTAACATCATCGAAGCGGTCAAAGCAGCTCAGCAAAAGGGAATGAAAGTTGTTTTATTGACAGGAAAAGATGGAGGTGCTTTGGCAGAAATGGGCACTATTGAAATCCGCGTTGATCATTTCGGTTTTGCTGATCGCATTCAAGAAATTCATATTAAAGTCATTCATATTTTAATTCAGTTGATTGAAGCAAAAATCTTCAATCGTTAAATCCTGATTTTCGTCAATTTATCTTGTTGGGTGATAAAAGTCACTTTTGCCTTTTGAGATTGTCTATACCTTGCCTTCCTAAAATATATATCCTATGGAAAAGCAAGTAATATGGGTTGAAAACATCAAGTGCGGTGGTTGCATGACTTCTATAAAATCGGCCATCATGAAATTTGCCGGTGTGAAATCGGTCGAAATTAACTTGGAAGAAGAAAAAATAAGCATTGTTGGACAAGGAGTAAAGAAAGAGGCGATATTGAAGAAATTAACCTCTTTGGGATATCCTGAAAAAGGGCATAACACGATTTTAAATCAGGCCAAATCGTATGTAAGTTGCGCAGTAGGTAAAATGTCTTGAACGGATTAAATAAAAAAAGCGCTTGATGAAGCGCTTTTTTTATTCCTATTAATCCACATTTAGGCATCATATTCGCCGGCATCTTCACTTCCACCCATGAGTGTGTCGACCATCCGATTAAAGATTGATTTGATCCCAGGAGGTTTTGAAGAACCACTTCCTGTTCTAGTGTTATTTCCTGAAACTTGTTCTTCTTGTGTGGCAGCTAATTCTCCTTCTTCCACATCATTTAGTTGGTCGAAATATACCTGCACTAAACCGATGGCCGTTGCAAAAGATGGATCTTTTATTTCATCTGAAATGCTTGGGTTACTTGAATCTGCTTTTGGAAGGCCTATTCGCGTATCAATGTCAATGGTCCTTTGAAATAATTCATCTATGTCTGGCATTTGAGCTCCCCCGCCGACTAAAACAATCCCACCTCTTAAGTTGGCCGGATCAGTCACTTTTGATATTTCTGAAAGCACGATAGCGGCTAGTTCTTTAATGCGCTCTTCGATGATGATGGCTAAATTTTTAACCGACACAGGACTTGGTTTTCTGCCGGCAATCCCTGGAATCATAACGATTTCATTGATGTCAATCTCTTTATGCAATGCTGAACCAAACCTAATTTTTAAAGCTTCGGCGTGTTCAGGGCTGATATCTAAGCCAATTTGAATATCCTCTGTTATTCGATCCCCGCCCCAATTCAAAACAGTTGCGTGACTAAGTCTCTTTTTGAGATAAATACTAATTTCGGTTGTGCCACTTCCTATGTCTACTAAAACAACTCCCTCTTGTTTTTCCTCAGCGCTCAATATAGTACTTGACGTAGCGAGTGGGCTAAAATATAAATTACCTCCTTTGATATGTTCTGACTCCGCTGCTCTTAATGCCTTTTTTAATAATTCAAATTTGTCTAAACTGGCAGTGACTACCATGAAATCACCTTCAATTCGGTCGCCAATTTGGCCCACGGGCTCCATGGTTTCTGGCAAGGAACCCACTCTAAATCCAATAGGCAATCGGTGTAGTACACAGGGGTTTTTATCTGCGATGGCTTTTTTGGCCTCTTCATTTAATTCTAATATTTCCCTTTCTGTAACGGCATCGTTTGGATTTTTTCTTTGTTTCGTTGACGTGTGTAAAAACACTTTGATGTGATTTCCAGACAGATTAGATGAAAAGTAATAGTCCTTATTTTTTCCTGAAATAACCGTTTCTATTTGACTGATTACATCCGAAATTGCTTGCGAAGTCTTATTGATGTTGACAATATTTCCATGTAGCAAGTAGCCCGACGTATTCGATTTGCCAGTGGCAATGATATCTAATTGGCCATTGTTTTGTCTACCAGCAACGGCCCTTACATGAGAACTGCCAATGTCAAGGCCAATAATTAAATTGTCGCGCATAAAATGAATCCGATTAAAAATTTAGAAAGACTAGGAGTTTAAATAAAGATTTAAAAATAAGAAAATTGGCTAATAATCACAAATTACCTGATTTTTATATTTTAGGTGAATCCAAGAATAGGTGTTCCAACCTTTGTTTGGGATTATTTTTTTGTAAAATAAGGCCAACTTTTTGAATTTTGATTCTATGTTCATGGGTAGGCCAAAATCGATGTACGTTCTGCCCAATGTGGGAACCATGACAACACCTCCATCGGCCGCGATGACCAATTGGGCAATTTGGGCGCGCCAAAAATCATCCTTATTGATAAATTCAAACAGAGGTATGAGTGTCTTACCTCTTTCATCTCTTAAATCCTTGCGTGAGTTTTGGAAAAATGGACCTGAGACAACTAAAGTTCTAGGGGTAAAAAGATCGCTTGTGCCGATAAACTTGCCCTCTTTCGTTACATATTGATCTCGAATATTGCTTTCTCCACTAGTAAACTTCAAAATTCGCGCGATAGGGCTGAATTCTTTTACGGAGACGATGATTTTTCCACTAAAATCATAATGCGCTTCACAAGATTTAACGAGTGGAATTCTTTTTACTCTAGACTCAATTTTTTTCAAGGATATATTGCTTAAAGGCTTATCCAAATAGTAGTCGGCCCCCTCATTTGTCACCATTAAATTAATGTCATTTTTACCTAAAAGGGGTCTTTCATTTTCTGAATCTAATTTTACAACTAAACCGGTGCAGGTGATCGATCTGTAATTTATTTCAGCATAAATAATAGCTGCCACTCCCATGGTCAGCAAAATGACCAAAGTGAGTATTTTTTTAAACGGCTGAAAATTTCTTTTATGTAATGGCTTCATTTTTAATGATGCTCTAAGGCTAATTTTAAATCATTCAAAATTAAATCGATATCTCCTGCTCCCATAGTCACTAATAATTCAGGCTTTTCTATTTGTACATATGTGACGAATGCCTCCTTGCTTATAAGCTTTTTATTCGTGTTTGGAATATATGTTAATAGTAATTCTGAATTTATACCAGGGATAGGGAGCTCTCTAGCAGGATAAATATCCAATAAAAATACTTCATCCGCAAGTGCGAGGCTCTGACCAAAATCAGCAATGAAATCCCTAGTTCTTGAAAATAAATGAGGCTGAAAAATAGCCGTCAATTTTTTATCTGGATACAAGGCTTTAATCGATTTTAAACAGGCAGTTATTTCAGTGGGATGATGTGCATAGTCATCGATCATGACGTGATGTTCATTTTCCACATGGTATTCAAATCTTCGCTTTACTCCCTTAAAACTAGAGATGCCAGCATGAATTTCTTCCGGCTGTAGGCCAACAAACATAGCTAATGCCGCTGCAGCAAGTGCATTTTCAATATTATGAAATCCCGGTATTCTCATGGGAATATTCAAAATTTTACCCTGAGGGTACACCATGTCAAATACCATTCTATGGTTTTCAATGCGAATATTCGTTGCTTGATAATCACCAAGATCAATCCCAAAGGTAGCATTTTGTCGATTTGACGTTAGATGTAAACCGCTTTTTTGGATAAAAAATCCATCCTGTTGTACTTGGTCAGTGAACAGTTGAAAGGATTCAAGTACCTGCTCGGCAGCTCCGTAGATATCTAAATGATCTGCATCGGTGGATGTTACCACGGCTGCTTTGGGGTGCAAAGTCAAAAACGATCGATCATATTCATCGGCCTCAACTACGCAAATAACATCATCAGGTCCTTTATTGGGAATAAAATTAGTTCCGTAATTCTGAGTGATTCCACCTAAAAAGGCAGTCACATTTTTATTAGCTTGGATCAATAAATGTGCTAAAAGTGAGCTCGTGGTGGTTTTTCCATGAGTTCCGGCAACAGCTAGTGTGGGAATTTGCTGAGTAATCCAACCTAAAATTTGAGATCTTTTCCACAAATTAATCCCTTTTCCAATTAAAAATAATTTTTCTTGATGCGTAGCTGGAATCGCTGGCGTGAAGATAAAAAGGCATTTTTCAGGTTCTGAAATGCATATTTTTGGAATTAGGTCGATGGAATCTTCATAGTGAATATCCATTCCCTCATCACTTAATTGGCGCGTCAAAGCACTTTCGGTTTTATCATAACCGGCTACGGCAAAATCATTGTGTAAAAACCAGCGAGCCAATGCAGACATGCCTATACCCCCAATACCTAAAAAATAGACTTGCTTTAAATCACTAAGGCGAATATTTATTTGCATTGTTCTGTAATTAATTCGACAATTTGCTGGGCCGCTTTAGGCCGACCCATACCGAAGCTATTTTCTGCTAGCTTAGCTAATAAATTTTTGTCATTCATTGTTTTTATGGCCGTACTTACTAGTGTATCTTTTGCTTTAATATCCGTTATGAGAATAGCAGCATTTTCCATCACAAGACTTTTTGCATTTTCAGTTTGATGATCTTCCGCAGCATTAGGAAAGGGAACTAACAAACTCGGTTTTCCAGACAAGCAAATCTCAGAGACAGAAAGTGCTCCCGCTCTTGAAACGACTAGGTCAGCCATGGCATATGCAAAGTCCATTTCATAGATGAAGGCAGAAACAAAGCAGCTTAAATTTGGGAATTTACTAAGCGCATTTTTGGCTTCATTTTCAAAATGAATACCTGTTTGCCAGATGAGTTGAATTCCCGCTTTTTCAAACTGGGCAAGCCCATCAAGGATGGCCAAGTTGATACTTCTGGCTCCTTGGCTCCCTCCAATGATCAGAATGGTAGGAATGTTCTCTTTGAGGCTAAAAAAAACAGAGGCCTTTTCTTTTTTTCCACTGAGGTCAATCAAATCTTTACGAACGGGATTGCCCGTTAAGGTTATTTTTTCGCTTGGAAAAAATTTGGACATGCCTGGATAAGCGACAAATATATGCCTAGCTTTGGGCCCCAAAACTTTGTTGGTAATCCCTGCAAATGAATTTTGTTCTTGAATGAAAAAAGGAATTTTCCGGAACCATGCACCGATTAAAGTTGGCCCAGACGCATACCCGCCCACTCCAATCACCACATCGGGTTTGAATGACTTTAAAATGGCAAATGCTTTATAGAGACTTTGAATGAGTTTGATGGGAAATAAGAAATTCTTCCAAAGATGAGCCCGATTAATTCCTACCACTGGGAGACCAATGATATTAAAACCGGCTTTGGGTACTTTTTCCATTTCCATTTTACCTTCAGCACCCACAAATAAAACATCAATTTGAGGGTCGATTTCTTTAAATTCACTGGCAATGGCAATGGCTGGATAGATATGTCCACCGGTTCCTCCTCCTGAAATAATTACTTTTTTAATGCTCACTAAATAACGGGTTTGGGATCGCTCAATTTATTATCTTTATCACGACTTATCGATAAGATAAGGCCAATACTGACTGCTGTAAATATCAAGGATGTTCCTCCTGCAGAGATCATGGGCATCGGTTGGCCCGTCACGGGACCAGCACCCACGGCCACCAACATATTAATAAATGCCTGTAAAACAATCGTGCAAGTAAGGCCAGCTGACAATAAACCGCCTAAGGGTTTTTCACTATATTTAATGGCAGAGGCTCCGCGCCACATAAACCAAATAAATAATAGGGGTATGGCTAGTCCGAAGATGAGTCCATATTCCTCTAAGATGATGGCATAAATGAAATCTGATTCTGCTTGTGAAAGCAAATAGCGGAATTGACTATTGCCTGGCCCTTTTGGTATAAGGGCTCCGGTGGCGATGGCGTACCAACTTCTTTTCAATTGGTATGTGTCTCCTTTATCTTGAATTTTTTTTGTCTCTTTCGTAGATGTAGTTAGGGTCCTCGTAGCAAAGGTTTTTATTCTCGCTTTTACGGTAGCTGCTCTTTGTCCTATTTCAAAGGTGACGACTATGACGGCAATGCTAATCACCACTGTGATGATTCCAGTGATTTGAGCTAATGGAACTCGACCAAACATCATCAGTACGATGCTAGTAATAAATATCAGCACACTCGTTGAAAAGTTTGATAACATGATCAGAAAACAGGTGATACCAATCTCCGCTAAAATGATCAGAAAGAGCGGAAAATTGTAGGTGCTTTGATCTGATTGTCTCGTAGAAAATATTTTGGCTAAGCTGGCTGTCAGACACAATTTAGCCATATCGGATGGCATAAAAGAAATGGGACCTAGTTCTAACCAACGACTTGCTCCCCCTTTACTTTCCCCAAATTTCAAGGCAATGGCAATCAGAATCCATGAAAAAATGAGGGCAATATGGGCAAATCGAGTTACTTTGATATAGTTCTTTCGTGAAACCCAGGCCATTAAATAAAAAGAAAACCCTAAAATGACGAGCGATTTAATGATGCTCGCCATAGGCTCAAATGGACCGCCCATGCTCAATTTTCCTTTGGCAGAAAACTGAATTAATAACCCAAACGTATTTAGCAAAATAACAATGAACCAAATTTGGTAATCCCCGGCTAGGCGATTTTTTATAAAATGGGTGATTCTAGTTTCCATGGGTCAATTGCTTAACGGTATGCTTAAATTGATCTCCTCGATCTTCATAGTTCTTAAATAAATCAAAGCTGGCACAGGCAGGGGATAATAAAACAATATCTCCATCGCTGCCCCATTCCATCCCTTTTTGAACCGCGACTTGCAAGTTATCCGTCGAAAAAATCGCAGGACATATTCCACTAAAATGCGCTAATAACTTCTCATTATCTTTGCCTAAACAAATGATTCCTTTGACTTTGTCTTTAACCAGTGGGTCTAAAACTTCGTATTCATTCCCCTTGTCTATTCCGCCCATGATTAGAATGATTGGATGACTGAAGCTGTTCAATGCATAATAGACGGCGTCCACATTAGTCGCTTTTGAGTCATTGATAAAACTAACTCCTTTCGACAAACCACAGGGTTCCAGTCGGTGAGGCGCATTATGAAAAGTAGGCAGGAGTTCTTTGATTTTATCCAAAGAAATGCCCACTGCTTGTGCCGCTAAAATGGCTGCAGACATATTGATTGCATTGTGTGGGCCTTTAATAGGGGCTGATGCTAAATCGATTTCACCTGTTTTCAAGGTAATTTTCTCATCGCCAATGTAGGCGTCTGAATGATTATTTTTGAAACTGATCGTACTAAAATTACTGGAAGGGATTCCTTGTTTATTTGATTGGATCACTTGATCATCTTCCCAAAAAATGCAAGTTTTTGCCAAATCAGCATTTTGAAATATTCTAAATTTCGAGGCTATATAATTCTCGAATTTATACTCGTAACGATCTAAATGGTCAGGCGTTATGTTCAATAAAATAGCAACGTCTGGACTAAAAGATTTGCATCGGTCCAATTGGAAACTTGAAATTTCAAGTACATAATATTCATGGCTATTATCCAATACTTGTTTGGCAAAGCTTTGACCAATATTTCCAGCTAATCCTACTCGATACCCCGCCTCTTTTAAAAGATGATAGGTCAAAAGGGTAGTGGTCGTCTTTCCATTAGATCCGGTAATTGCAATTATTTTTGCTGAGGTATATCGAACGGCGAATTCAATCTCAGAAATCAAGGAAATATTTTTCGCTTTAATTTTTTTTACGACCTCATTTTTTTCTGGAATTCCTGGACTAATGATAATTTCATCTGCACTGAGAATTTCATCGATCGTGTGTTGGCCTTCTTCGAAGTGGATGTGATTATCGGAAAGCGTATTTTTGAATGCGGGTTTCAAGGTCCCTTGGTCGGACAAAAACACGTCAAAACCCTTTGATTTAGCTAAAAGTGCAGCTCCTACACCACTTTCTCCCCCACCTAAAACAACTATTTTGGACATGTATGATTAATCGTCAATGATTAGAAACTGAATTGAATACAATTTATAAAATGTCTATGACTAATGAAAACAGATCAGGGGGCCAACTAAAAAAAATGTGACAAAAAAAAAGGCTGGTCGATTGGCCAGCCTTTGATTATCATTTAAATAGGAATTTAAACCAATGAAATGCGTTTAAACATCGATATCGTTAAACCCTTTTGTTTATTTTCTAATAATTGACGTATTGTGATCGAAGAATCCTTCACAAATTGTTGGTTTAAAAGTGTTTGCTCTCGATAGAACTTTTCTAATTTACCAACGGCAATTTTTTCTAGCATGGCTTCAGGTTTCCCTTCTTGACGTGCTTGATCTTTACCGATTTCAATTTCTCTTTCAATCGTTTCAGCATCTACTCCATCTTTGTCTAGGGCAACTGGTTTCATCGCGGTGATTTGCATCGCAATATCTTTACCGATTTCAGAAACATCTGCACCTTGAACATTTTCAAAGGCTACTAAAACACCAATCTTGTTATTTGAGTGGATATAAGAAACTACTTTCTCTGCTGAAATATTTTCATAGGCAGCTAATGTAATTTTTTCACCAATTCTACCTGTCAACTCGATGATATGACCTTCTACAGAGCGACCATCAGCTAAAGGCTCAGCTAATAAATCATGAGCAGATGGAGCATGAGATGCTGCAGCTTTGTCAATGATCGATTTAGCTAAATTATTGAAATCAGCTACTTTAGAAACGGGTTCAGTTTCACAAGCTAAGGCAATTAATTTACCATTTGAATGGTCAGCTGAAAGCGCTACAAGCACCACACCTTCGTTGGTTGCATTGTCGGCACGTTTAGCAGCTACTTTTTGTCCGGCTTTACGTAGCACGTCGATCGCTGCTTCGAAATCTCCATCGGCTTCCGTCAGGGCTTTCT